>QJWJ01000397.1 GCA_003235365.1 Deltaproteobacteria bacterium | reverse complement strand
AGGTGAAGCCGTCGACCCTCGCGATCGCCCACGAACTTGGACGTGGCTCGTCACGACGAAGCACACCGGCACCAACACCATCGCCCACGCGTCGATCTCACCGGGGTCGCTGAAGCGACGCGGAATTGCAGACAGCCGGTACTACAGCTGCGGTTCACCGATCGCGAATCTCCATGTCTGCACACACGCGTTCGGTTGTACAAGGGCAGCCATGACAAAGCAGTCCAATCGTCAGCTGGTTCAGGGTGTCCGCCGCGCGCCGCTGCGCGCGCGAAACATTGGGTTAACGAGGGTGGGGCTCATCGCATTGATGGGCGTGGGCCTGTCGAGTTGCGACAAAGCCAAGCAGTTGGGGCAAGCGGGGGCCGAAGCGTGCAACCTGACTTGCGCTGCCGAAGGCGTTGCAGAGGGCAACGCGGCCATCAGCGGAATCCAGTCGGTCGACGCGTTCTTCGGAGCAGTCATCAAGTTCAAGGCCGCTGCAGATCTGATGGCGGAGAATGTCGCGCAAGCCAAGGCGCGCCTCGCCCTGTCAGTTGGTTTGCCCGCAACGGCGACGGACGCGGAGCTCAAGGCCAAACTCCAAGCGCACATCGATGCGCACGCGAAGGGTGGTCTGCAAGTTCGCTACAAGCAGCCGGAGTGCAAAGCATCCGTCAAGGCGACCGTCGAGGCCACGGCCAGGTGTGACGCCCAGTTCGACCCGGGAAGTGCACAAGTCAAGTGTGAGGGTTCGTGTACGGCGCAAGCCGGTGCCGAGATGAAGTGCGAAGGCGAAGCGGAGCTCGTTTGCAAGGGCACCGCCCCCGAGCTGAAGTGTTCGGGGTCTTGTACGGGAAGCTGTCAGTTGGACGTCGCCGCCAAATGCGACGGAGTCTGCAAAGGGTCCTGCAGCGGCGGCGGAGGCACCGGTCAAAGCGTGAACGGTCAGTGCGACGGCAAGTGCAAGGGCGAGTGCGAGATGAACGCCGGCGGCGAGTGTTCCGGACAGTGCAAGGGCGAATGCGAATACAAGCCCGGCGAAGCGAGTTGCAGTGCCGACGCGGAAGTCGAATGCCGCGGCAAGGCCGGCGCTCAAGTCGATTGCTCGGGCAGCTGCGACGGCAAGGTGACGCCCCCCAAAGCCAAGGCCGAATGCGAAGCTGCGGCAAAGGCGGAGGCCAGTGCAGACGTCGAGTGCGTCCCCCCCGAACTCGAAGTCAAGTTTCAGTTCAAGGCGGGTGTGAAGGCCAAGCAGAAGGCGGAATTCGAGGCGTGGATTTCGCTCTTTCAAACGCAAATGGCGACACTCGCGATGGAAGCAGAAGGGCGCGGACGCGTGCTGCTGGCCAGCGCGGGTGACCTGACAGCCGCAGCTCAAGGCGCGGTCAAAGGTTCGATCGGTGAACTCAAGGGCAATGCCAACCTGCGGCTGGCCGTCGGTGCCGGCTGCGCGCTCGGACAGCTCGACGCCGCCGTGGCGTTGGTCTCGAGCGCCCAGGCGGGTGTGACGGCGACGGCGACGTCCGTTGCCGACCTGTTCACCGTAGTCAAGTCGAGCTGAGGCCCGTGGATGTCGACCTCGCCTTCATCGGCGAGGTCGACATCCAGTGACGTTCGCAGGGGCGAAATGCAGGCGGCACACCGGGCGCTGATCGGTCCATTGCCGCGTCCAGTGACCGGCACGCCCGACGAACTACAGCCACGCGTCGGAAGCGCGACGCCGGCAGCGCACTACTGCGCAGTGCGAGCGAAGATCAGCGTGTACGACTGCGGGCCGACTTCGAGCAACGTGACCGCCTGAGGCGCGACGTTCGGGTCGAAGTGCTCGTACCAAGGCAGGTCCCGCCAAGCCTGCGTGTCCTTGATGTACTCGGGCACAATCAAGTCGACCTCCAGATACCTGCCAGCGGTGAGGCTCACGATTTGCTTGCCGAAGCTGAAGCGTTCCTTGTCTGCGCTCGGCGAAACGTCATTGTGCATGGCCCCGCCGTAGGCAAGAGCAAGCCGCGGAGCGACCTTCGGGTGCGCATCGCCTGGTCTGAGTGCTTCAGAACTCGCCGTCGCTGCAGCGGGTTGCGACCCACCCTGTCGATTGTGGGCTACGAACTTGGTCAGCTTCACCTCGGTCTTTTGGGCGATCAACTCGAGCATGCGAACGACGCCGTCCGCCCCTCCGCGTGCTACGCCTGCGTACTCTTCGCACGAAGGCTCCAAGATGAACGGCGTGATCCCCAGCGCCTTCGAAGCATGCCCGAGCCGCACGAAGCGATCCTGGTTGCCGACATCTTGCTGCCGCACGACCGGTTGTTGCTGCTTCTTGACCTTCTGAACGGTCTTTTCGCAGCCCTGAGCCGGCGCCAGCAACTCGACCACGAGTTGGGCGGCGCCATTGCGTGCCAGCAGCGGAAGAAACTGTGTCTCGAACCGCTCGGTCGCCGTAGGTATCCCCTCGGTCCCCACCAATGCGTGCGCTTCGCCAAAGGCAAGCACCTCCGGCCGTCGGACGAGAAGGACTTCGAGAGCCTGATTGGCCTTGTCGAAACGCCAGCATCGAAGCTTGCCGCATTGCACTGCCGGGATGGGCGACGATGGCGCCGCGCCGCCTCCTGCGCGGTCGGGCGCTCCCACCGGGGTCGCGAGCGGTGCGGCACCGGAAGCTGCCGACGCAACGCCGACCGTGGGCCCTCGCTCCGCAAGCGTGCTCGCGGAGGTCCCGGATCCGTCGGACGCCCGGCACGCCCACAGACCAGCCGCCACAACGAGGCACAGCCATCGCAAGTGAGTTCTGCGAGGAGTCATCGTCACCAAGTCTACGGCACTCTCCTGGCTCTTCGCAGCCCCCTTGGGCGTAAAGCCATCGCCACTGGTCGAGGCAGCGGGCGGTCGTCGAACATGACGAATCGGACCCGGGTCATTCGGCGTTTCTTGGGTCGACGGCGCCTCAACACGGTGACGAGTCCCCCTTGACACCTGCCAGGCAACCGCTAACGTCGCCGCTCCCTCAGGGGCCGTAGCTCAGCTGGGAGAGCGCCGCGTTCGCAATGCGGAGGTCAGGGGTTCGATCCCCCTCGGCTCCACTCGCAGGAACCAACCTGTGGTTGGTCGTTTGCGACCGAGTGCGCTCGGGACATCCGCTTCGCCCTGCGCGCACCGCTATCCCGCTTGGGACCCTCGCTTCGCCCTACGCGAAGCGGCGGTAGAGTTCGCGCGAACTCTCACTCAATCGACATGGCGCCCCTTGCGGACGCGCCGGCTCGGAAGGGTCGATTCAGTGTCGGCGGGCGATCGGAGGGGTGTCCCCAGCCCGCGCGATTGGGTGCTGCTGGAAATCGCGCGCAACAGAGGAGAGTTCGACACGAACAAGCGTGCTCCCGATGCGTCGAGACTCGCATCATCGCGCGGCGCGCTCAGCGCAGGACCACTGCCGAACGTCAGCGCTGCAATTTGTCGCGCGTAGGCGCGAGTCGTCGCAGCGTCACTGTGACCCAGCAGGACCTGTAACGCGCCGACGTCCAGCCCACCTTCGAGGAGGCGTGCAGCAAATGAATGCCTCAGCGTATGGCAGGTCGCCGCCTTGCCCAGCCCACTGGCGGAGGCAGCCGCTTTGAGTGAACGCTGCAACACCGTTTCGTGGAGATGATTGCGAACGCGGACTTCAGCTGAAGCGTCGCCGCTGAGTCTTGTCGCCGGGAACACCCACTGAAGGCGCCACTCCGACGTCACCCCTTGGCCGTCCGGAGATGCAACGAACCCTCCTCCCTGCTCCAGGTCGTGCAACCATTGAGAAGCCACGTTGTCGAGCTGGTCGATCAATTCCGAACGCATGGCGCGTGGGAGCACCGTATAGCGACCAGTAGCGGTATCAGTACCGCGCACGAAGATTCTCTCATCTTCGAAGTCGAGATCTTCGACACGCAGCGAGACGCACTCGAGCAAGCGCAACCCGGTCCCGTAGAGCAGGCGGGCGAGCAAATTCGACACTCCGCCCAGCTTCGCGAAGACTTGCGTGACCTCTTCGTGACTCAGGGCCATCGGACCGCGCAACGTCCGCCTGGGCCGTCGAATCGAACGCAACCACGGAGGTTTCGTCCCATCGACGTGACGATGCAGAAACGCGAGGGCGCACAACGCTTGCTGATGCGTCGATGCACTGACTCCGTCGTCGACGAGGCGCCCCAAAAACGCCTCTACCGCGGAGCGACCGAGTTGTTCGACAGGTTTGCCGTGAAACTCGAGATACCGGCGTATCCAGCCGAGGTACGCACTCGCGGTACGATTGCTATAGCGCCCATCGCGCAACTCGCGCTGGACCGTTTCCAGGACCGTAAGGGGGATGCTGGTTTCTTGTTGCACGCCCCCGGGTCGGACTGACCCGATACGAGTTTCGCAAAAAAAGGCCGGCGACGTGGAGTCGCCGGCCCGCAATCACGAAACTCGCCACGAATCTCAGCGAACCGTCAACGGTTCCGCTGGCTTGGATTCGCAACCGAACAGCGCCTGAACGTTCGTCGCAACACCGGCTTCGTAGTCGGTGCACGTCGTCGGGCACAGAGAGATGGACGTCGGCTCTTCGGGATTGTCGAAATACCAGCCACCACCCACGTTGGCACAACCGTCTGCGTTATCGACCTTTCCGAGGACCACGCCAAAACCGGACGGGGTCTCGTACCGGACGTTCACCGTCGAGACCGTCAGCAGAACTCCTTCCGGCGGCATCGGCAGTGGGAAAGCGCAACTGGCGACTTCCTGAGCTTCCGTCGACGCTGAGCTTGCGGCGCAGCCGGCGATGAGCTCGCAGCTGAAGGACACGTCGATGCGTCCCCCATCTTCTTCTTGCATCGCCGCGCAGGTGTCCGGGCAGGCCAACACCTTGGTTGGGTTCAGTGGGTTGTCGAAGTACCAACTTTGCGCGCCGCAGTCTGCCAGTGAGTTGACTCGCTTGAACGGAACGGTGCCCGCCGCATCCGTGGTCCGATCGACTTGGACGAGGTCCACGGAGAACGTCTGCCCCTGCGGAGGAGGCGGCAGCTCCCACTCGCAAGCGATTTCGCTGCCCGCATCGGCAATGATCTGCTCGGCTAGGCGATCGAATACCGGCTGAAAATCTTGGCTGCACAGCTCCCCGGCAACGCCGTCGGTTTGGGCAACGAGATCCTGAAACACCTGACCGATGGCGATGGAGTAGCTGCACTCCATTCCGCAGAAGATGCCATTGAAGCTCCACTGAGCGAACAACTCCGGTTCGGCAGCCATCAGGGCGTCGGAGAAGGCTTGCGCCGAATTGTTGGGAGCATCCGTCGCGTCATCGTCGGACACGACTACGAAGAACTTGCTCGCCTCGGGTCGCAGGTGTTGCTTCCATTGCGGCATCGTGTCGAGAATGACGTTCAGTACGTTGTTGCTACCAACCGGGGCGTTGACGTGCGCGTAGATCGGCAGGTTCTCGTCCGCGGGGCAGTTACCAGACCCGAGGGGAGCACCAATGCACACGGAATACGTCCTACCCCCGAGCTGGAAGCCGCCCGGTTGCTGCATTGGCGCGGGATCGCCGTCGGCGGGTTCCTCGCCCGGTGCGGGTTCCTCGGCCGGCGGTGGGGGTTCCTCGCCAGCGTTCGCGAGCAAGATCACGTGCGCATCGACACCGCTGTCGATGATCTGCTGAGAGAACTCGTTCATGTAGGTCTGAACGAACTCCGTCTCCTCGCCCATGCTACTCGACGTGTCGATCGCAAAGATGATGTCGGCAGGCTGGATGGTGGTCAGGTCCACTGCCATCACTTCGGTGGCGGCGCACTCCTCGTTGACCATGGTGCTGACTTCCATCTCCGGCATGGGCGGTTCGGGATTTATCCTCTCCGCCTCTTTTTCGTCCTCGGGTCGGTCCACCACGAGGTTTTCGGGGTCAGGCGTGTGGTTCATCACGCCGGTGGCGACCAGCGGCGGCGGATCGGCGCTGGCCGGTTGCTCCTGCGTCGGGACAGCCACCGGTGCCGTCGAAATCGGCGCCGTGGACGGTGCGTCGGAGGACTCGTCACCGGCTGCGGAGCACGCGCACGCGCACGCCACGGCCGCGAGGAGGGCTGGCCGCCCAAGCGACCGCCTCAAACCAGTCAGCGCCCGGGAAGCCCCGCTCATCCGAGAGAGGGAGGTTGGAATGGCCTGCGCTCGCGCGCGGGAGTCAGCTCGAAGACTAATGCGGGAAAGTGACATCATGATCGGGAGCGGGTTATCCTCCGGCACCCAACGCCGGGGGCCGTACATTGGCCACCAGATCGCACCCTCGTCAACCGGTGACGACGTTCTATGTGTTGCCACTGAAGGATTGAAGAGACCCTCGCACGACGCTGCGATACCGGTCACAAAGTCCAGCTGTGCGTCACCAAACTGATGCAGTTCGCTGGCGACGCGCGCGCGTTCGAAACGCCGCGGCGCGTGACGCACGGCGACGAGACCTATCGGTTCTTGCTTTCGTCGGGTCACCGCCGCACAGCGTGAAACCTCGCGAACCGTGTGAGGCGCGACGCGTCACGACGTTGTCCGTGAGCGCACGTGAAGATTTTCCTACGCTCCGGAGTCCACCGAACGCGTGTCGAGTGGGTCGCGCCACCCATTCGAGGAGGGCACACCGCCGGTGAGGGGTCGGAGGCGAGCCTCACCCGGACCCCGTAGGCCTTCCCCGCGCAGCGTCACTCCATCTCGACTGCCCCTTCGAAACGCGGACGGCTCGCAGGTTCCATTAACCTCGTTCATCCATTGCAGCGAGCGGCGCGAGCGGGACGAGGCGCCAAGGGCAATCTCACGGCGCCCGTGAGCCAACGGTGCGAATCGCTCCGATCTCAGCGCGTTGCACCAACACCACGGTCGCAAAGTGTCCCTCGTTGGATCAATCACTTACGAAGGCCATATGTTCGATTTGCACATACATGGTTCGTTCTGACAGACGAAATGTGCATTACGACACTGGTAATCCGACGCCGACCTGTTCAGGATGTCTCGTGGGGCCGCCAAGGCCCGCCCCCCAGGCCGACGTGGCCCCACCTTCCGGAGACACCCATGACTCACCGATTCTCACCCAACCCGATTTCCACCGCGCTCGTCGCGGTCGCCGCCCTGCTACCCACTTTCGTCGCGTCCTCCGCGTTCGCCCAGGAGGCGTGCGGCGAATCGACGTGCGACAAGGGCTACCACTGCGAGGAAATGGCTGCGCCGTGCCCGCTCATTCTGTGCACCGACGAAGCCGATTGCGAACCATGTCAACCCGAAACGGTCGAGGTGTGCTCCCCCGACGATTGTGACAGCGACAGCGACTGCTCCGACTACATGGTCTGCGCAGCGTTCGACTCGCTGCAATGCCCAGAGGAAACGCCAACGTGCGAACCGGGTGATTCCGACGAGGCGTGCGAGGCAAAGTGGAACGCCTACAACGAACAGTGTGAAACGGTCGAACTGCACCAGTGTGCCCCCAAGCACAACCAACCTTGCATGGAAGCCAGCGACTGTGGGGATGGCTTCGAATGCATTCCCTATCAGTGTGCGTGCGCTGAAGCTGGCGGGAGCGACCCGGAGTCGGAGCGGCTCATCGCACCGGAAGAATGCGTCTGCCCGGAACAGGATCAGGGGTATTGCTCGGCAATCGAGACGGCCTGTGAGGGCGACACCGATTGCCCCGAGCACTGGAGCTGTGGCGAGAACTACAACTCGATCTGCTCACAAAATGCGGAGGGTGAGCTCGACTGTGAACCCGCAGACCCGCCCATGGTCTGCACACCGCCAGATCCGGGTGGTAACCAGCTCATCGCGCTTGCAGCCTCCTCCGGTCAGCCACCAACCGCATCGGGCCTGCCCGGAACGGCAACCGCGTCGGGCGGCGAGTCGGGTACCGCCGTCGAGGAGCTCGACACGGCGCCTGCCGACTTGGAGGAGGACGAGGGCCCAAGCGCTGCTCCAACCGATGCGGAAGTGATGGACTTGCCGAACGTCGAGGGCAACACCGAACCGGACGGGGATCTCGAGGAAGCAGAGCTCGACACCGCCGACTCCAACGACGCGGCCAAGAACACACGAGCCAACGACGACAACGACGTCGTGTCCGGCAACGACCCCGAGGGTACTTCCAGTTCCAGTGGCTGCTCGGTCACGCCAGCCACCTCCCAGTCGCACGACTGGTCCACGCTAGTGGCGGGCCTCGGGCTGGCGCTGAGCCTGTTCCGACGCCGTTCGCGCTGAGCCAGCAGCATCGAGCGCTCGGCGTGGTGTCCAGTGACCCATCCCGTCGGGGACGGGACCGTCGCCCGCCACGCTGATTGAGCCACTCATTGAGCCACTGCGCGGCCCATCTCCGCGCAGTGTCACCCCAGACGACGGCGACCGATTCGGTCCGCCGTCGTCTTCTTTTGCGGCGCGTGGTGATGCCTCAGGAGCCTGGCGTCGCCTCTCGAGATTCAGCGTCCCGCGCTAGCTGGAGGAACGCAACGACATACGGAGTACCGAGGTCGGCTCGACGCACACCAACGAAGAGTTGCTTGTGAACCCCCTCGCGCCCCAACCGTACCGTCGACAGGGGCATACTGTGCTGATACTCCGCAACGAGCCAATCGGGCATCGCCGTTACTCCACGCCCGGCAACGACCAACTGCAGCATGATGTCGGTCGCCTCGAGCTGCTTGTGAGCATGCGGCGAACACCCCGCCGGAGACAGAAAATTCACGAAAACGTCGAGGCGGGACATTTCTACGGGGTAGGTTATCAGCGTCTCGGCACTCAAGTCCTCGGGCGTCACGTAACGCTTGGATGCCAAAGCGTGCCCCTCGTGGACCACGAGTACCTGCTCGTACGAGAAGACGGGTTCGAACGCGACGCCGCGCTTCTTCAACGGATCGGGAGTAATCAAGACGTCAATCTCCCGCGCAAACAGCGCTCCCATACCGCCAAACGCAAACTTCTGGCGAACGTCGATGTCGACATTTGGCCAAATGTCGAGAAACGGGGGCACCACGCGCAGTAGCCAGCGATAGCAGGGGTGGCACTCGATGCCGATCCGCAGCGAGCCGCGAGCACCCGCTGCGATCTGTTCGAGTACGGCTTCGGTTTGTTCGATCTGCGGCAGGATGCGCTGCGCTGCTGCGAGCAAGTAGCGCCCGGCCTGGGTCAGCTCGAGACCACGCCCTTGCTTCTTCCACAGCGGCGTCGCGATGGCCGCTTCAAGCTTCTTGATCGAGTGCGTCAACGCCGACTGGGTCAGGTGCAACGACTTCGCGGCCGCAGTCAGCGAGCCACAGCGTTCGATCTCACGCAGGATGGACAGGTGTTGTCTTTCAATCGTGCCACTCATGACGTCGGCTCATGAATCGATGAAGTAATACCATTATCCCTCGGGACCCCCGGGTTTTACGTTCGAGGCGCTGGCCACGAAACCAATCGCCAGTGACACCGCGACGGTGAGTCGTACGCGACGGCCACGCCCGTGGGTTTGAGACGACCTGGTTCGTCCGCACGCCTGCGTTGTCGTTGGTCCACAACACCGTCCCTTCGACCCACGAGAAGCAACACGGATGACGACCATTCACAACCTCGGATTTCCCCGCATCGGAGCGCGACGAGAATTGAAGCGCGCCCTCGAAACGTACTGGCGTGGTGAGACCACCGCAAGCGAACTCCAGCAGACGGCAGCCACGGTGCGCGAACGGAATTGGGCGTACCAGCGCGAACTGGATTGGGTGCCGGTATTCGACTTTTCGCTCTACGACCACGTCCTCGACACCACCCTCGCCCTTGGTAACCTCCCCGAACGTTACCGCATCGGAGCCGTCGACCAACTCGATAGCTACTTTCGGGCGGCACGAGGAAAGTCGCAAAGGGGCGCGGCCGGTGCGGGCACGTTGCACGCCCTCGAAATGACGAAGTGGTTCGACACCAACTACCACTACCTGGTCCCCGAGTTCGAATCCGACTCCCCCTTCGAACTGGATGCCGAACACTTCGTAGCCCAACTGCGACAAGCGCGTGCCCTCGGCGTTCGCTTCAAACCGGTATTGCTGGGTCCAGTAACCTACGTCTGGCTGGGCGCGAAACGCGACGAACGAGACCCCAACCGTGTGTTGGAACGCCTACTACCGACCTATCGGCGGTTGCTGCAGATGCTGATCGCCGAGGGCGCAACCTGGGTGCAGATCGACGAACCGCTGCTGGTCACGGACCTTTCGACGCCGTGGCAGCGCGCCGTCAACCTAGCCTACGAAGCGTTGTCTGACCTTCCCCTCAAACTGCTGCTGACGACCTACTTCGGCCCATTGAAAGACAATCTCGAATTGGTCACCCAGCTGCCGGTTTCGGGTGTACACCTCGATGCAATCCGTGCGAGGAGCGAAGCGGCAACACTCGCTGAGCGCTTGCCCGACGATCGGATCCTGTCGCTGGGCGTCGTCGACGGTCGGAACGTGTGGAAGTGCGATCAGGCCGCGACCCTGTCGTGGTTGGCCCCGCTTCACGACAGGCTCGCGGAACGACTTTGGCTCGCCCCCTCGTGTTCGCTGCTCCACGTGCCAGTCGATCTCGCCCAAGAAGACCAGCTCGTTCCGGAAGTGGCGAACAAGCTCGCCTTCGCCGTTCAAAAGCTTGCGGAGCTGAAGCAACTGTCGGCGAAAGTGGATGAACGCGAGCCAGCGCGAGCCGCTGCAACGGCTCCAGCTACCCGTGACACACCCCAGGGTATCGACCACCGCTCACCGCCTGAACCAACTCGAGCCGTCGAGTTTCGCCGAGCGGCTTTCGAACGTCGGGCCGCTCAGCAAAGCCAACACCTACGTCTCCCAACTTATCCAACGACGACCATCGGGTCGTTCCCGCAGACGACAGCCATCCGTGCGGCGCGCGCAGCGCACCGCGTCGGAAAGCTCGACACCGCAGGCTACGAGGCACAGATGCGCCAAGAGATCCGTCGCGCCATCGAGGTGCAGGAACAGCTCGGGCTCGACGTGTTGGTTCACGGCGAAGCCGAACGCAACGACATGGTCGAGTACTTCGCCGAACAACTCGACGGTTTCGCGATCACGCGATTCGGCTGGGTCCAGTCGTATGGTTCTCGCTGTGTGAAACCGCCAATTGTGCATGCCGACGTCACTTGGACCAAGCCGATGACCGTCGCCTGGACGCAATACGCTCAGTCGCTCACGGACAAGCCGGTCAAAGGCATGCTCACAGGTCCCGTTACACTGCTCAACTGGTCGTTCGTACGCGAAGATCGAACTAGGCGCGAAGTGTGCGTCCAGTTGGCGAGAGCTGTAAGAGAAGAAGTCGCAGCCCTCGAACGCGCGGGCGTGACCATCGTCCAAATCGATGAAGCGGCGCTGCGAGAAGGACTCCCGCTGAGAACGGCCGACAGAGCTGAGTATCTCGACTGGGCCGTGGCGGCCTTCCGAGTCGCCAGTGGCGGCGCAGCGGACTCCACTCAGATCCACACTCACATGTGCTATTCGCGCTTCGACGACATCATGCCGGCGATCGTGGCGATGGACGCCGATGTAATCACGATAGAAACGTCTCGTTCGAACATGAAGCTCCTCGACGTGTTCGATCAACACCACTACCCCAACGCGATTGGACCCGGAGTGTACGACATTCACTCGCCAAACGTCCCGACGACCGACGCAATCGTCGGCAGGCTGCAGCGCGCATTGCGTTGCGTCCCAGATGAACGGCTCTGGGTCAATCCAGACTGCGGGCTGAAAACGCGCGAATGGGACGAAGTGATCGACGCCCTGAGAAACATGGTCGAGGCAGCGCTCTTCCTGCGCAGGCGCCGGCAGGAAGCCAGCGACGCTGCGACGACCGAACCCGCGCGATGCTGACCACCACCGCTGCGGAAGAAGCGCTTTGTCGCGCAACGAACGGCCTGATGCCCCGGTTGCAATCGCTCTCTCGACTCCGTTCTGTGTTGCATCGAATGAGCGTTCGCGAATCGGCCAACGCGCTCCCAGACGCTGGGGACCACGGGAGCGGCCGGACAGTGACGGACCGGGCGGCAGTCCAAAGTCGGGGCGCTCGGTTTGCGGCGCTCGGCGCCGCGGAACGCGGACTCCGCCCCGACGGAACGTCGCTGGGCAACGACGTCGACGCGTCCCGTCGAGACCAATCCGCGCGGCCAACACAGCCGCTGCAGTTGCCCGACGACGAGGCTACAAATGTCGGATGCACGTTTTCCGTTCGCCGGATGGAGCGGTACGAGATAAGCAAGCAGCGCACGAGGAGAAACGACCACGATGAAGCGACTGCTCCCTGTCATGTTCGCAGCCCTGCTCGGTTGCGTGGGATGCGACCAGGTCACTAAGCAGGTTGCCATTCGCTGGCTGAGAGACAAACCGACCACGTCCTACTTGGCGGACACGTTTCGACTCACGTACATCGAGAACCGAGGGGCGTTCCTCGGACTGGGTTCAGACTGGCCAGACTGGGGACGCTATCTCGCGTTCAGCATCGTATCATTGGCCTTGGTCGTGGGCTCTTTGGTGTTTACCTTCAACCAGGTCCGCGCCCTGCGTCCGGCTGATGCATTGACCACCCGCAGCGCACCGGCGTGGGGGGCCATGCTACTCGCGGCCGGAGGCGTCGGAAATCTGATCGACCGCTTCACCCGCGACGGCGCGGTCGTGGACTTCATGAACATGGGTATCGGTTCGTTGAGGACGGGCATCTTCAACGTAGCCGACGTTCAGATCATGGTCGGCGTCGGAATGATTGTGCTGTGGCACAACCAATCGCCGCGCTCAGCTGCTCAGTCAGACTCTTCGGTCTCCACCGCGCCGGATGGCACGCCACCCGCAGACCCACCGTCGCCCGAAAAGCCACCGACGCCCACGGAGCAGCCAGATGAACCGGAACACCGTTGAGCGCGTACCACGGATGGTGTGCGCTCAACCCCAACTCGCAGCCTCCTCGATACTCGAGCAACCCACATCAATGCGGAAGCCTCAAACAGGGTGAGTCCCACACCAGTTCATCGCACCCAGGTACTGATCCAAGCCAACCGGAACACCGCACCGCCGCAGTGCGACGTAGGCGGCCGCAACGTGAAAGTAGAAGCTCGGCAGCACGTATTGGTTGAGGTAATCCGGACCGCTCAATGACTTGCCGTCGTGAGACGGGAGGGAAACGACGACCCGCTTCGCGTTCTGGAAGTGCCCTTCTTCGACGTCTTCGAGGAATTGCCGGGTGGCGGTGATGCACGCCCGCAACTGTTCGAAGGAGGAGGCGCCACAATCACTCGGCGGCCCCGCTCGGCCAGCAAGTGTTGCCGCACCTCGAGCGGCGACCTCACAACAGGCAACCACGCTCCTCGCCAGGTCCGATAGATCGGGTGGACCCCAATCGTTGCCCACCCCACCGCGCCCCTGCTCCGATCCGGACATGGCCAACGAGATGCTGGAATCGAGATTTCCCAGCATTCTGCTGACCTGGGGGACCAACGCCTTGTACATCGACATGCAGCTGTCGAGGGTAACAGGGTCACGGCGGATTGACGAGGCGCGCTCGACAAGCCTCACCGGGCACGGATCAGAGTAGATGCCCCGCGTCCCGCAACGCCTCAGTCAACGCCTGGGTGTCGCTGGATCGCAACAGCTTGGCGATACGTCGCAAGTGACGCGCTCGGGCGTTCTTGGTGAGCGTCTGACCGAACACTACCGCCTCGCGAAGCTCGTCATCGAGGGGCAACAGTTTCAAAGCGGCGGGACGCAGCTTGACCAGCACTTCACCCAGGTCGAACACGACGCGAGCCTCACGCTTCTTCTGACTGCGGCTCGGTCGAGTTCGCTGAGGCTCACCCGAGTCGTCGGGCGGCTCCGGGTCTACACCAGGTACGACCTTGAACGGCCTACGCGCCATCGCACCTCAATAGAACAATCACCCCGCCGTCGCCACACGAAACGGGCGCAATTGAGCCCAGCGCGAGGCACGAACGCCCGCGCGTTCCCGGGACTTGACGGCAAAGGGTGCGCCGGGACGGGAGCCAATCAAGGGGCGGGCACCTGGCACTCGTTGGCTCGAGTCAGCCAGCGCAGCGAGTTTTGCCAGAAGACGTCGACCTGAAAGCTCGAGTCTCCAATCCACTCGTCTTCGTAGGTCACCCACTCATCGCCCCACACCAGGACGTGCCCATCACCAATCGTCACCGCGATACCGACGTCGTAGCCATCGTCGGCAGCGATCACCGTGCCTTGTCCCAGCGCCGGGTAGCCATTGTCGGCACCGACGCTCTTCACACCAGCGGTCACGGGGTGCTCGAACCATTCCGTGATGGCAGCGGCAGCGCCTTGCCCCGGGATGATCTGGTCGGCTCCGTATCGCAGCGAAAATGGACTCAGCAATGTGTTGACGTTGTTGATTTCCCCCGCATCGGAGTACCCGATCAGCGTCATCAAGCCGCCGCCTTCACGAACCCATTGCCAGAGCGCCTGTGCTTCTTCGGCACTGAACGACAGCCCCGGGTTGTGATTCGAACTGATGTCGCGGACGAGCAAGACTTGAAACGGCCGCAGAAGATCCAACGTGAGCGTCTCGTCATCGAGGTCCGTCACTGACGACGTGATTCGATCCCTCAGCCAGCCACTGACGACATCCCCCGCGCCCCACTCACCGTGAAGACCGAGCGTTGCGATCGAAAGACAGTCACAAACCCCGTCGCCCGCCGCATCCACATCATCGACGACGCCGTTCCCGTCGTCATCGACCCCATCACACGTCGTCTCCACCCCCAGAGGACCAGTACCAGGAAGAATGTCCGATGCTCCCGGGGTGCCAAAGTCGGACCCCGGGGGAATGATGAGCGGACTCGTCGGGCCGTCACCGGGTGTTGGTGTTGAACCGTCAACGCCTGTTCCCGCCGGCAGCGCGTCCATTCCGTCAGTGTTGGGAACCACGCTGTCACTGCTTGTCGCAGGTGTACCGAGAGGACCGGATTTCGAGTCGTCAACGGCACCGGTTGCCGGTGGTTCGGGGGCATCGAGTGGCCCGGTTCCCGCGGGAACGCTCTGTGGAGCCTGTTGCCCCTCATCTGCTGCGTCTCGAGCATCGGCTTGCTCCGGCTCGGCGCCGCAGGCGGTCAGAACGACTCCCAGGGCGAAGCTCAGCCACGCGCCTCGATAAACACCGGCCCTGTTGCGATGGCTCCCCCCGCGCGCTGCGGAACGGGCAGTAGTCGACCTCGACGGCCTGACGGCGATGTCGCCAGACAAGGCAGACGTCACTCAGTTCTCCACGATGGGCGCTCGCCTCAATCTGAATTGGGGACCCAGCACCAAGCCTTCGAGAATTGACGCGAAACGCCCACCATCCGCAGCGAACTGTTCGGTGGCGTGGGCCACCGTGCATCGATCCGAGGCAGACGCTTCGCGCCCGTCGGTATACAAGAAGACGCGATCGGTCAGGCACTGGGCCAATTCGGGCCGCTGCCGAATCAGCGCTGCAAGTTCACCGAGGGTGTTGAATGGCGCTGGCTCATCGCCGGGCAACGCGGGGTCGATCCCAAACTGCGCAATGTCCACGGTCGAGTCGAACTGTCCGGCTGCATCGTACTGCGAGAAGCCGACACCGATGGGATCGATGAGCGAGTGGCACCCCGAGCAGGCCGACTCACTGTTTCGCTTGTCGAGCATCTGCTGGTACGTGAGCCCTTCGAGTTCGTCACTCAGCGCATCGAGTAACGCCGTCGGCACCTGTAGCTCGACGCACAAGAACGTCTTCATCACCCACGAACCACGATGAGCGATCTTGTCGCCGTCGCCTTTGGCGCTGATCAGCGCCGCATGACTGAGCAGCCCGCTGTTGTACCGATTGTGGTCTTCGGGAAACTCGACTCGCCCACTCGCCGGTGGCGCAGGCAAGCCATAAAACTCCGCGAGGTCGGCACGCACGTAGGTGTGATTGGCGACTAGCGAATCGAGGAAGTTCGCACCCGACGACCACGCATACTCGTCGAGAAAGCGCTCGGTCTCCTCGGTCATGCTGAGCATCAACGCGTCGTTCCATCCGGGCTTCGGCTCGTTGGGGGCACGCAGCTGCTCGAAACCCAACCACTGTTGAAAGAACGCGTTGAAGTACTCCTGCGCTTTGGCGTCGGAGAGCAGCTCGCGAGCGGCAGCGGCCAACCCTTCAGGCGTATCCAGGGCGCCTGCTGCACCTTGGTCCAACAACTGGCTCGACGGGGTGCGACCAGTCAGCGTGAACGCGAGTCGCGATGCCAGCTCTTCGCCGGACAACGTGGAGAGTCCCTCGGGGGAATCACCCACCTCGACGCGGAAGAGGAAGCTCGGTGCACTGAGCATGGCGGTCACGACCGCGACGAATTGCTCCTCGGCCGTTCCCCCTGTTTCTTCGGCGACGAAGAGCAGCGCGTTCACTTCGTCGTCGCCCAGCGTACGTCGGTACGCGAGGCGCCCAAACCGCGCGACGAAGTCCGCCAGGCAGCCCCCCGCGTCGAGCTCACACCCCACGACGGCGTCGAAGCGCGCGGGATCGGCAACGAGGTCCGTAGCGAGCTGCTGCGCCGTCGCCTGGTACCCGCGCAAGTGCTCGGTCGTGACGTTCTGAAGGGCTGCCAGCGTCCGAAATCCCTTGAAGTCGCTGTCTCGAGGCACCCCGTCGATTTCAGGGCGCGAGGACAGCTGAAACAGCGACTGGAGCGTCAGCTGGTACTCCAACCGCGACAGCCGCCGCAAAACGTTCGGGCTGACGTCAGCGGAGCCGCAATCGGCCGCAGCCACCGGGATCGATATCGGACTACTCGACCCGTCTGGTGTCGTCACTCCCGCTGGCCCCGCCGGATCCGCGACGCCCAGGTCAGTGCCATCGTCCACGGCAGAGGATCCCATCCCGCCAGGCTGACTCCCCGCAGACCCCGATCCACCGGGCGCATCGCCCGCAGTACCCGGACCGTCCGCATTGCCTTTCGACCCGTTCGCGCCATCCGGCTGGGCCTCGTTCGACGGCTCTGCATCGCCTGCCCCCAAACCGCCGGAGCAGCCCAGCGACGTCCCCACGCAAAGGCAAGCGAGCGAAGTCCACGTGCGGATGGCTCGCCTCATCCCGAAGTGGCGGTTTCGGGCATCGCCCGCGCGGAGCGGCAGCGAGGTGCGGCGCCCGACCATCTCGGTCGCCACCTCGCACGAAGGAGCGGATTCACTGTCCAGGTCGAAGGGCGATCGGGTGGGCATGATGCCTCCAGAATGCACGAAAAACTGCGCGTTCGGTCGTCGCTGCAAGCTATCACAGCGTGCGATCGCCAACCGGGGCCTATCGCCCCAAGGCCGGCACCTCCCCGCAGCGCTTCCACTGGCATTCAATCATTTCACCACTGGTCGCCAGTCCTCAGGGCGTTGACGCCTCGCGCCGAATCAATTCCACCGTTGGATTTGCCGAACGCGCGACGCCGCCCAGAAGCGTCGCGTTCCGGCACACATCGAGCTCGGCGCAGAGTCACACCGACCAAGCCGATTGGCTTCGACCATTTTCGATCAAGGGACGGATCGGAACCCGACGAACTCCGTCCGCAAGGCGCAAGGCCATATACTTGCAACAAGTGAACAGCCAATCCAGGTTAGTCGAACCCCCCAGTTCCCCACCATCGGTCCACTGGGCCTGATCCGTCCTAGCTCCGGGCTAGAGCAGCGAATCACCCGATCTCGTCGTGGAACCCGAGTCCATGACGACGATCAGTCACGGCGCACAGCGGCCGACAACGACGTACCGTCACAATTTCGTGGGATTGTGGAAAGTGGCGGTGTTTCCTTTCGACGCGACGATCGCAACAGGTGCAATTGGCCGCACCTTTCGTATCATGGCCGCCCAAGGATGCGGCAATGGTTCAAGGCACAGTGGCGGGACTATCTCGACTCATCTGACGCGTCGGTTGCACTCGCTGCGTCCACGCCTCGAATGACTCTGTTCGTCGTCAGCGCACTGACGGCGATCATGCTTACGCTGGCGTATTGGCCGCCGATCGCCGAGACCGCCGGATTCAGGTATCCGTGGGTTGCAATTGGGCTGACCTGGATCGCCGGCTCGCTGACACGGACGGCCTGGCGCCACGAATGCAAAGGCCCGACGGGTGCAGCCTGTACGTTGCTGGACAACGTGTTCTATTCGGCGGCCATCGCGTTTGCGGCGATGAACACCAACGGTAACGTCGCGATCGCTCTAGCTCTCGTTCACGGTCTGATCTTGGCGCTTTTTCCAGGGCAGCTGTACGCATTCAGCACGCTGCTCGCGGCGGCCATGAGCCTACCCCTGATAGTGCTGCTCGCGATCTTCCAACCACCGTTGAGCATCACGTTGATCACGATTGGGTCGATGACGAGCATGCTGGTGCTCACCCTCATCACCAGAAATCGTCGCTACGCCGAACGCCGCCAACGACATTTGAAAGAGGCGCTCGACGTCACCAGAGAGCTTGCCGACGAAAGCGTCCAGGCGGCACTGACAACGACGTTGTTGACACTCGGACACTTCGTCCACGAACTGGTCAATTGGCAAACGGCCGTCTCCACCAACCTGGAGTACGTCGACCTGCGAAGCAACCTCGATCCGGATGCCGCCAAAGCACTGACCGATGCCCGTGCCGCCCAGGAAGAGCAACACCGCCTGCTGCGTTCGACGATCGAGGACTTGAAGAGCCGCGCGCGTCCGACTCAGTCACACTTCACCGTCCTCGACACGTTGACCGCGGTCGCACAGAGCAGCCGATTTCCAAAGGTCAAAGTGCTGGGGCCAACCCTGTGGTTCGAGGTGTTGGGCAATCCAGAGCATCTGCGCGTGGTCTTACTCAACCTGGTCAGAAACGCAGAAGACGCTGATGCCAGAACGGTAACGCTGGAGCAGCACTTGGACCCGGGCGGGATGTCGATGACTCTCATCGTCTCCAACGACGGGGACCCCATCCCCGAAGAACTGCATTCGAACCTGTTCAACTGGTTCGTCGACAGCAGCAAGCCCGGCGGAAGCGGCTTGGGGCTGTACTTGTGCCGACGCTATGCGCAATTGCTCGGCGGTGACATCTCCGTGAAGAACGGGCGCCTCGGTGGCCCTGCCTTTTCGATTCGACTGCCAGGGAAGCTGAAGGGCGAAACGACGAATTCTCGTCACCCGAGTGGCGCGAGGCCAATCGCGCAAACGTCGAAGACCGCGTGAACGGCGGGTTGCGTTCAAGTGTCGGCGGGACTTCTCAGAGTCCAAACTCGTAACCCCGACGCAAATACCGATCACAAACTTGCCCCAACCTGACCAGTGCGAGGCAGAAAGGCGGGCATGCCTGCTCCCCGCACATCGTACGTCGCCGCGCCCTGCGCGCGGGGAGTGTTGTTGCTCCAACACAATCAACTAGTCAACCGTTCGCTGGCTCGCTACCTCTCGGCGTTCTTTCCCCACGTCTACACCGCAACGAACGAGACTGACGCCTGTGACTTGCTGTCCCGCGTCGAATCGTCACCGGACGCTCTCGTCTGCGGTCTGCACTTCGGCCCGCGACGCGGTGTTGGACCCGACATCGCGCGCCGCTTGAAGGCGTTGCATCCAAACCTGAAGCAGCTGGTTCTGCTGACATCCGACCCGGACTGGTCCTGCGACGAGCGCGACATCGATGCAGTGATCGGCAAGCCCTTCGATGCGCAACAGCTGATTCGAACCCTCGGAGCCGCCGCAATCGCGGTTCCTTCCAAAGCAAGCGCGTGAGCGCTTCACAACCGTGCCTGCAACCCATGCCATCGGGCTCCTGGGCAGGCCCAATCTCCGGAGTCAAGCCACATGAAACGCGAAAAAGTCAAAGTACATTCATCCAAGACACTCACCCAGACACTCGGAAGTTCACCACAAAACACGAAGCAAGGCGGCTGGTCCGCGAACGGCTTCGCAGGAGTCTGAGTCGAGCCTGGCGATCCGCTGCATGCCAGCGGATCGCCACGCCTTTTGACTCGTTGCCAGATCGGGACACACCATGAACCTTTCCGAGTTCGTATTGGAGGTACGCCAGC
>QJWJ01000395.1 GCA_003235365.1 Deltaproteobacteria bacterium | reverse complement strand
GATCCGAACACAGTCACCCGCGCCACCCTGGGAATACTCCATTTCTCGGGTCCCGAGACTGGGCAGTGTCGGACTCAAACGTACGACGGTGGGTCGTTCACGTGGGCATTCGAACAACAGACCATCGAACGTCTCGATGACGCTCGGTTTCCAAGCAAGATGTTGGCGGGCAAGATCGTAGCCGTGACGCAACAGTCGAGCAAGCCATTCGGAGTCTTCTCCGTTGGCTTCCAATGCGATCGCCGCTGCGGAGGCTTGGAGGTGGACGTGAACCTGGACGCCGGGCTCATAGCGCAGCGTCGGCGATGTGTTGAGATACGCAACCCAGTCCGCAGGCTGCCCACCAAAGACTGTCGTCGACGACTCGGTCCGGATTGTCGCCGCCTCGTAGGGCGGAATGCTTTCACGTTGATCGGGCGGTGCCTCGACACGGTGTGACTCGCGCAAAGCACCGCGGACGCTTTCTGGCAGACCGTCACTTCTGATGACGAGCGAATGCGTCACCTACGCAATGTCCCGTCGACGAAGCAAGTACATCGCACCAACGACCCCGCCGAGGATGACGCCCATCACGATCGCGAATCCGTGCGATTGCTCGGCGAGTGGCATCCCGTGCAAGTTCATGCCGAATATGCCCGTAACCAGATTGATGGGTAGCAACACGGTCGTGAGCGTCGACAGGAGGTAGAGGTTCTTGTTCGTGGCTTCGTTCAAGCGACTCGCTATCTCGTCTTGAAGGAGCCGCGCTCGCTCGCTGACGAGTTCAACGTCTTGAGCAGTCGCCTCCAAGCGCTCTTCGCAGCTGCGAATCAATTCGAGATGCTCTTGCAGCCAGAAGGCGGGAGGATCAGCCAACAACTGAGCCACGACCGCGCTGTTGGCATTCAAGTGGCGACGCAAGCGTGCCAACAACCGGCGGATGCGTCCCAAGGTGCTGCCCTGTTCCTTGATGTGCCCGGCGAGCACTGCATCCTCCGCGTCGTCCACGGCGTCTGCAAAGCGCCGCACGACCGCCGAGACCGCCTCGTCGTGTCCTCGAAGCACCATCTCGAAGAGCTCCGTCGTATCGCGAGCACGACTGCTCGCGTCGATGCGGGCGTGCACCAGTCCGATGCTCTTGATTGGACGGCGACGCGCAGTGACGATTCGCTCCGGGTCGAGATAGACCCGTAGCATTCCAAACCCCTCGGGGTCGTCGTCGAAGTCGTGATGAAGGTCGCCGAGCGCCACTGCCACCCCTTGTTGCAGGTTCTCGACCCGCACACGTGGTTCGGTGTCCAGCAACAGCGCGCGCGCCTCTTCCGGCAAACCAGCACGATTCTCGATCCAACGGCAGATGCGGTTGTCGGCCAGGTTCAGATGCAGCCAACGCGGTGTGGGGGGCTGCCGCTCGGTCAAGACATCGCCGGCCAGGCGTTGCGGCGGCGCCAGCTGGAACGCGCAAATGACGCCCTCCTCCGGCCGGGTTTCGCTCACCGGACCAGAACCACGATTAGCTGAACTCACCTCGAATGTACTCTTTCGTCCGCTGCTCGGCGGGGTCCGAAAACATCTCCTCGGTGGGGCGGTATTCGATCAGGTAACCCGTGCGCCCCCCCCTGGTCGTATCCACGAACAGAAACGCCGTGTGGTCCGCGACGCGTTGCGCTTGTTGCAGATTGTGAGTGACGATCGCGATCGTGTACTCTTGCTTGAGTTCGAGCATCAGCTCTTCGATACGTCGAGTTGCGATTGGGTCCAGCGCCGAACACGGCTCGTCCATGAGCAGCAAGTCCGGCTTGACGGCAATCGCGCGAGCAATGCACAGCCGCTGTTGCTGTCCACCGGAGAGCGACAAGCCACTCTGGTGCAGCTTGTCCTTCACCTCGTCCCAAAGAGCAGCACCGCGCAACGCCTGTTCCACGCGCTCTTCGTAGTCACCGGAGAAGCCGTTGAGTTTGAGCCCAAACGCGACGTTCTTGAAGATGCTCATCGCAAATGGGTTCGGCTGCTGAAACACCATACCGATCGATCGACGCACCGCAACGGGATCGACGTGACCGGCGTAGATGTCCTGGCCGCGATAGCGAACCTCACCTTCGAAACGGAATCCCTGCACGAAGTCGTTCATGCGGTTCAGGCAACGCAACACGGTGCTCTTCCCACATCCCGATGGCCCGATGAACGCAGTGATGTCATGCGTCTTGATCGGGATGGCCGTGTCGCGAACTGCGAGGAATTCACTGTAGTACAGGGCCTTGATGTCGCAATTCATCACGGGCCCGTGCGTCGCCTGGGCGATCGTGCCGGCGACCGCTTGGGGCATGGCACCCGTCGCTTCGGTTGTTGCTGTCATGTGGTTCATGTCGTCCTCGTAGTTCCTGCGGGAAGTGGGATTGCTCAATGTTCCGGGTGTCGTTTGGTCAAACGTTGAGCGAGCAGATTCGTGAGCAGGACCAACACCACCAGGACCAACGACGCGGCCCAAGCCAGCTTCACCAGCTCCTCGAACGGATTGCCTGAGTAGTTGTAAATGAGCACCGCCAACGAGGCGATCGGCTCGCCGAGATGCCCTTCAAACCAGTAGTTGCTGAACAGAGCAGTGAACAGCAGCGGCGCGGTCTCGCCCATCGCACGGGCGAGTGCCAACATGACCCCCGTCACGATGCCAGGCATGGCGGCCGGCACCACGATGTTCCAGACGACCTGGGTGTGATTGGAGCCCATACCAAAGGCGGCCATCTTCATCCGGGAGGGAACCATCTTGATGGCCTCCTCGGAGGTGAGCATCACGACCGGCACCATCAAGACCCCTGTCGCGACGCCACCGGCCAGGGCACTGAATGAACCCATCGTCGCAACGACCACTGCATAGGCGAAAACGCCCGCCAAGATCGACGGTAGCCCGGTCAAAATTTTGGCCGAAAAGCGCACCACCGTCGCGAAGCGTGAGTTGCCTCCGAACTCGGCGAGGTAGATTGCCGCCAGCAGCCCCAAAGGAATGGCGATGGCCGACGCGATCGCCACCAGAACGAGGGTGCCGACAATCGCGTTGCCAATCCCGCCGCCCGGCATCCCCGCGGCTGGCGGGAGTTCGGTGAACAGTTCGATGCTGAGCAACGGTGCCCCGCGTGCGATCAACATGATGAGCACCGAGAACAGCGGCAGCATCGCCAAGACCGCCAGCCCGATCGCCAGCCACGTCAACAGCGCATCTTTCAACGTGCGCCGGTGCATCAAGGTGTAGCGCAAGCGTTGCGCTTGCTCCGATCCCACGCCTTCCATGAGTCCAGTCGCCATCAGTGCAGCCCCTTCAGACCGCGCGTGGCACGCACCATGATCATCGAGCCAATTGCATTGACCAGCAGAGTCATGACTAGCAACACCATCGCGGCGTACATCAACGCGCGAACTTCCGCCGGGCCCGCTTCCGGGAAGTGGTTGGCGAGCAGGGCGGCGATCGTGCTACCCGGAGATAGCAACGACCAGCCGAACACGTTGGCATTGCCCACCAACATCGCCAGCGCCATCGTCTCGCCCAAGGCTCGCCCAAAGGCGAGCACCAGCGAACCGAAGATGCCCCCTGAAGCTGTGGGCAACACGACGTGGAAGATGACCTCCCAGCGCGTCGCACCGAGACCATAGGCGGCAGCCGGAAGTCGCTTCGGGACCGCCGCCAACGCCTCGCGCGAGACCGCCGTCACCGTGGGCAAGATCATGATGGCCAGCACCAACGCAGCCGGCAACACTGCCGGACCGCCAAACGACGTCTCGAAGAAAGGAAGAAAACCGAATCGCTCGTGCAGCGCATTGGCGACGGGGCGAATCGCGGGGATCAGCACGAATATCCCCCACAGCCCGTAAACGACGCTTGGAATGGCCGCCAACAGTTCGATGACGTTCTTGAGGAGCAGCTCGAGGCGTCTGCTCACGAATCCTTGACTGGTAACCAACGCGACCGTGACCCCGAAGAATCCTCCGGCGACGAGAGCCAATACCGAGGTGTAGAGTGTCCCGACGATCTGCGGCAGGATCCCAAACTCTTCGCGGTTCGGATCCCAAGAGCTGTCGATCAGAAACTCGACACCGAGTTCGGCCATGGCCGGCTGCGCGTGAACCATCACTTCGTAGACCACGCCTGCCAGCAACACGACCACCAGCGCTCCGAACGCGTAGGCGATCCCTCGAAACACGACGTCCGACCCACGTTGGAAGGCCGTGGGCGGACGTGACGTGCTCGTGCGAAACGCCTCGGAGAGATCAGGTCCGCGTGTGGATGGTTCGGAACGGTTCACGGCAGGATCTGCGTTTTCGTCGTTGGGCCTCGAGCCAGGACGTGTTCCTGACGACGGAGGCCGTCACTGGATCGTTTCGACCGCCGCGAGCACCTTGCTCGTCACGTTCTGAGGAAGAGGGATGTACTGCAGAGACGGGGAAATCTTCTGACCGTCGGTCAAGCACCACTTCAAAGCCGCCTTCAGTGCTTTGGCCTTGGCTGCGCTCTCGTACTTCTTCTTCGCCAAGATCCAAGTGTACGTCGCGATCGGGTAAGACTCGTCACCGGCGGGATCCGTAATCCAGGCACGCATGTTCGTGGGCAGTTCGACCGAAGCCAGAGATGCCGAGGCGGACTCGAGCGACGGCATGACGAACGTGCCTGCCTTGTTCTGGAGTGACGCCATCGGCTGCTTCGTCAACACGGCGTAGGCATACTCGATGTACCCAATCGCACCCGGCGTTTGCTTGATTTGCGCCGACACACCTTCGTTGCCCTTGGCGGCGCTACCACCGGTCTTGCTCGTGGGCCATTCGACGGATTTTCCAGTGCCGGGTCCTGCCTTCCACTTTTCGCTGACAGAGCTCAGGTGTTGGGTAAACACGTAGGTCGTACCGCTACCGTCGGAGCGAGTGACCACGGAAATCGCTTGATCCGGCAGCTTGACGCCGGGATTCGTTTCGGCGAGTTTGGGGTCGTTCCACTTCTTGATCTCGCCCAAGAAAATACCGACGTAGGCGTCGCGACTGAGCTTCAGGTTTTGCACGCCATCGAGATTGTAAGCGAGGACTACGGAACCGGCGGTCATCGGCAACAACAGCACGTTGTCCTTGGCTTGTTTGATTTCCTCGTCGTTCATCGCCGCGTCGCTGGCGCCGAAGTCGGTCCGCCCTTCGACGAACGACTTGACCCCTTGGCCACTACCCACACTCTGATAATCGATGGTCACTCCGCTCGTCTTCTGGGAGTACTCCTTGAACCACCTCCCGTAGAGGGGCGCCGGGAAACTCGCACCTGACCCCACTAGGTTCACTTTTTCGGCGGCAGCCGGGGTGACCGAAGCCGGGGTGGCACTCGCCTCCTTCTGCGGCTCCTCTTTCTTGGAACATCCGATCAGCGTAAACACCAAACTCGCGAGCACCCATCCGGTGCTGAAGAAACGTACGGCAAAACTCATTTGAGACTCCTTCGCGCTGAGGCCGTCCTAGCGCGAACCCACCGCGAGGGTCAGCCATCACCCTGCGTCGTTCTCAAACTGTCACCGGGGATCCACGCCGACGCCATTGACGCCGATGGATCTCGACGCGGCACGCAGGATCCCTTTCACTCTGCTGCATGGATGGTGTCGAGACGGTACATCTCGAAACATCGCTCGTTCGAACGTTTCAAGACTGCGTCGCCAGCGACCGTTCGGTGCGCCCGTCACTCAGCACACACACAATCGTTCGCGATCCGTCATACGGGCTGGCGCGCTTAGGTCAGAGAGCGGTGCAAGGTGCCGCGACGCGCCAAAGGCTCGAGCGCGACAGTTCACGCGCCCGAACGATGTTCTACGACTGCTCCTGCCACGCCCGTGTGCGCTACGCGCGGTTCGACAACACGAACACGACCGCAACCCCGGCGATCAGGATAGGACCGAGCAGCAGCAGCGAGAGCATCCACCACGCCCTGGCATGACCGTAGTTGAGGGTGTAACCGACGCCGATCAACTTCGGCACCATCAATGCCGGGTCGTCGGGGTTGACGTAGATGACGCCAGCGCGCCAGTGCTTTTCGCGCCGAGCCTCTTGCTCACCAAACGACGGGGTACCCGCCCCCGACGTTCCACTCGCACTGGCAAGTCGCGAGGCGACCACAGCCATCGTCAGGGGGCCGGCGCAAACGACCGCCACCAAGACGATCACCTGCCGAGCAGTGGGCGCAAAGAGCGGCAGCCAGGCCAGCGTGCCGAACACCATGACGATGGAGTATTCGACGATCCGAAGGGTGTCGAAGGTGGCTCGTCGATGGGTCCGCCCCGAAGCGCTCAGCTCACGCCGCGTTTCGCGCGCCAGAAGCCACCCGGCAAAACGCATGTACAGCACCATCAACAATGCGACGAAGGGCAACAGGCCGACAGACAGGAGCGTTTTGGGCACCGAGTGGTCGGCGTGGCCAGAGAGGCCGTAGTGCACCGGGATCAGCGTGGGCAAGTCCTGAAAACGCGCAAACAACGGAACGCTGAAGACAGCGAGCAGGAGCAACGGCCCAGCTTGCGCGAGCGCGGACCGAACTGGCGACCCAGAACCGATCAGCGCCGCGCGTCGCGATGTGGGATCCAATTGAGTTGGCGCCACCGCGAACGCGCGAGCACGACGCCTCGCCCAGATGACGGCGCCTGCAGCGCCGACCAACAACCAGGCAACGCCCAGCAACGGGTTGAGCCAGTGGATCGCGAACACCGTGGCAATGACGGCGTGTACGACCAACTGGATCCGAAAGCCAGCGAGCGTGCGTTCTGCATCGGCGGCGTTGACGCGTGCATGCGGCACACCGAAACAACGTGCCGGCTCGTCTTCTTCACGCAGCCATAGCTGACGGACACCGAGGAGCGCGACCAGCCCGGCGGCTTGAATGACCGACGCCAACGTCAGTGCGACCGCATCTCGAACTGGAACGTCGTTCACCGTTTCGCTCCCGGCTCCGCTCGGTTGAGTTCGCGAAGCAAGACCTTGTACGAGACACCGTCTGCTATCGCCTGCGCGATGAGCTCTCTGAAGCGACGCACGTAGTCGTGCTCCAACGTCCGGGTGGTGTCGGGGCGTGCTCGGTCCAAAACCAGCGCACCGTTGCGGCGCTGAAGGTTGAGCCACCCCTCTTCGGCAAGCTCACGGTACGCCTTGGCGACCGTGTTGTGATGGATCCCCAGATCGAAAGCGAGTTGGCGTACAGTGGGCAGCGTATCGCCCGGAGCCACCTCGCCAGACACGAGGCCCCGGCGCACCGCGTTGACGATTTGCCGGTAGACGGGGATCTCGGAATCGAGGTCGACTGTCAACTCCATCCGGCCATTGTACACGAACAATGTACAATGGCAAGTCCCGTGTTTCGGGCGGCGCTCGGCAAGCTGATCGGTGCACTAGAGAACTAGCTCGCGGGGGTCTCGTGCAGCCAATTGGCGTTCTCGTCTCGCGGCGGCAAACCAGCGGCGCAGCGGCGCAGTTCCTCCTCCACCTGGGCCAACACGAAACGACTGACGGGGTCAGTGACCTCTTTGGCAAGCCCGCGGCGCGCGCGACGCACGATCGCGGCAGCCTCCATCATGCCTTGAGCACGGTAGCTGAACAACAACTGGATGAGCTCCGCTCGCAAGGCGTCAGATGGTCGTCGCTCGGTACCCAATCGGTCCCAGAAAGCCAGCACCTGCTCGAGCAGTTCGCGTTCGGTCATTGTCGCACCCCATAAGCAAGGTCTGGATCGTAACACGAGGATCAGCTACCGACGGCGCTACCGACACCCGAGCAGTTCGAACGGCAGCGCCGATGCGCTTGGCTCGGAAAGGATCCAGCCTTACTGCGCGTGGCGACAGGCACACAACCGAATCGACAGGCGTCGATTCCTACTTGACCGGGCGCACGCAGGGGTCGAGCAGTTCGACGCTCAGCGACAGATCCGAAGCTCGCAGCGCCGCGGGGTCGATGTGGAGCGTGCCGGTTTGAGCATCATAGGTGTACTCCTCCGCGGCGAGCACGCGCTGCTCATCATCGCGCCCCGCTACGGTGATCGCCTGAATGGATTCAGTGGGTTCCAGCTCGAGTGCGTATTGTGTCTGGAGCAACGTGTCCGCGAACTGCTGCGCTCGCGCCAGCGCCGGGGCATACGACTCACAGATCGGAAAGACGTCATCTGGGCTCGTCGAGACGGTCGACAACTCCGTCGCGTAGCTCTGACCAGGACTCAGCTCGCACGAGAACCGAGGATCGAAGACGATGCTCTCGACGAAGAAGCCATCCTTGCCGAAGGCTCCCTCAGCGAGGGTTTGGAAGCTGCGAACCATGGCGAGCTGGCTGCTCGCCGCCAGCATCGGTTGCCGGTAGCTGCTGCTCGAGAATCCCGTGTGACGTTCGATGGAGAATCCTTCCCGCTCACAATCGCCCCAATCGTCACCACCCTCCGTGGCTGAGCAGTACTCCGCCAGATTCGTGTAGGCGATCCCGTCGACCTCTATCGGATCGGTACACGCATCGACTGGGCTCTCCAACCAGAGGTAACAATAACGCTCGGCAGCCCCTTCGGTGCACAGCTTCTGGCAGTTCGCGATGGGCGTGTTGCTGCCGCAAACGATTTCGGCTCCCGCGAGATCACCCGTCGTGCACTCGGCCACCGCTTCCTTGCAAGTCTGCGTGGCCGGGAAGTGAAGCTCTTGCGTGGGCGGTTGCTCGGGCAACTCGTTGCCCAGATCATCGACGGCAACGCAATCGAAGGTGAGCTTGCGATCCGTGCCGACAGCGGTCGCCCGGTATCGATACCTGTCACAATCCGCAGTGCAACCCGACGTCGGCGCGTCCGCGTCGATGGCCACGGTCTGAAACTGGTAGTGGATGAGACAATCACCGGGGTCACTGGTATCGTCTTCGTCAGAAAGCACGATGAAGATGACGTTCTGTGGCAAGTTCTCCGGCGCTTGGCGAATGTAGCGATTGAGCGTGCACAGCGGCTGCTCATCGGGCGATCCACTTTCACCCAACGCCGTAATCCCATCCACGAGCAAGTCTCGCTGAGCATCGACTTGTGCCGCTGTCATATCCGACGTGATCACGGCGATGGGGTCGGGCATCACGAAATCCCAAGTGCCGGTGGCCGTATACACTTGCTCGTGCTGCCCACGCGCCGGGCACTGAATCGTCGTGCCATCTCCGTCGACACAGGTCTCCGAGTACCTGGTCATTTCATGCTGATAGGGTTGCCCCGAAGCGGGGTCCTGCCATTGCACCAAGGGGTCACTGGAGAAAAAATCGAGGGCTTGGGCGCTGGACGCTCCGTATTGCGTTGGCGTGAGCACGAAGATACGCATGTCACGGCCGTAGGCATCGTCGAGCAGCGTCGAAAGGCCGGCGGTCAACTCGTCGCGTGACCAGCCAACACTTCCCGAATGATCCGCGACAATCACGACGTCGAAGGGCGGCGGCTCACTCAACACGACTGCTTCGAAGCTGACGACGCGTTCACACCCGGACTCCCCCAAGTCGCCAACCAGGTCAGCCTGGGTCGAAGCGGGCGTCACGCCAGCGGCAGGTGCGCTGGGCGTCGATTGGTCGGGAGACGGGCCGTCACCTTCGGCTAGCACGTCCGTCATTGCCGCACTCGGCGCTGGATGAGCATCGTCGCTCCCCGACGCGGCAGATTTACCCGACCCACAGCCTGACGACGCCAACAACATCGCGGTCGTGCCGACGACCGCCAAACAACCGGAGGGTGTCAGCCTGCAATGGCGTAAATCACGTCGGATCATGGGCACAAACCTTTCGGGTCGGGGCTATCACAAGATACCGGATCACAGCCTCCAAAGGCTTCGTTGCAGATCACGTCGCAACTGTCGGCCGTGCAGTTGACGCCGCGGTTGCACGTGCCCATGCCCAGGCATTCGATCTGCGCGGTCCCGCCGGTCATGACGATCGACGTACAGTCTTCCTCGAGGCACGCACAACTGCCCGGACCTTCACAGACGATGCCGCAGGTCTCCGCATCGCAATCCACACCGCCCATGCACGTGCCGCCGCCCTCACAATTGGCAACGAACTCCTTCGCGACGCCACGCACGCCCCCACTGCAACTCCCGCCGCCCGCACATTCGATCTGGCAGCTGTCCGAATTGCATTCGATTCCGCCACTGCAGGCGCTCGCTCCCGTGCACTCGACCCGACACGTCGCCGCATCGTCCGGACACTTCACGGCCCCACCGCAGGCGTTGTCACCACAGCGCACCGTGCAATCGTGCCCCGGCGGACACTCGATGGCCCCGGGACAGCTCATCTCGACGGAGCAGTCGAACACGCACGCCCCCTCCACACACTCGGCGCCGACCAGGGCGCACTCGCTCGAACAGGAATCGACAGGGGGATCCACCGGTGGAGGCTCGGGCATGGGGTCTGGGCCCGTCGAAGCCACCGGCGTCGAGCTCGACGACGTCGGCGCGGGGATCGAGGGCTCGGACGGTGCCGTGCTCGGTGGGGCGCCAGAGTCGCTCGGCGTCGGCGCTACCGAGTTGCTGCTCGCAGGTGTGTCGACCACCCCGCTGGAGCTACTCGCCGGGACACCGGTGCCCTCGCCGCTGGGGCCGCCTTCGGGTTTCTGTGAAGGCTCGCTGGTCGGGCCTGGACCGGCCGAGGTCGTGTCGATGCCCTCGTTCGTACTGCCAGCGCCACAGCCAGTCACCCCCAGCGCACCGACGCCGATGGACGTCGCGACGACTGCATGCAAGAAGTTACTCCACGCCGATGGGGCTGAAAAACGCATCGAATCTCGTTTCGGGAATGCGCCCGAGCGGGCGCCCACTGAGCTTACACGCTGCAGTCCACGATGCCAGCCACGCGGGCTCTCGACGCCGCGGCGTGGATCAATGGCCGCGCACCTGCCCCACTGCATGAACCAGTCTGGTCAGTGTCGCTGCGTTGGGTTCGGAATCTGCCACTGCCTCTGCCACCCATCCGGATGAGCGCTCATGTTGGCTGACCTCACTGAGCTGATATCTTGCGCTCACAGTGCACCGCGCGCTCCCCGTGGACAACGGTGAGACACGACCAATCTTGCGCCAATCGTATCTCGTCGGGGCCCACGCGTGACGAATGGTTCGGACCGCCGCGATCAACTCGCCAGGAGACGGGAGTGTCGTCACTCGTCACTCGGTTCGAGCCTTGCGCCCGAGGGCTCAGCTACGCGCCACAAATTACCTACGGAACCCCACCCACTGCGATTCGCTGACCGCAGCGAGAGATCATCGCGGTGGTTCATGGCGCAGCGAGTCGTAAACGGTAGCTCTTTGCACGGCCCCCGCTTGACGACGTTCCAACTTGTCCGATAAGGCCTATCGCATGTCGATCACCGTTCACAGCCTCGAGAAGTCGAGGTCCATTCGCGCCGCATGGCTTTTGGAGGAACTCGGGTTGCCGTACGAGCTCCGCGAGTATCAGCGCGACCAGAACCTGCGTGCGCCCGCGGAATTGGCGAAGGTGCACCCGCTGGGCCGCTCCCCGGTCGTCGAAGTCGATGGTCACGTCCTGGCCGAGTCCGGCGCGGTCCTGGAATACTTCGTCGAACGCGAGCAGCAGCTCGGTCCAACAACGCCCGAAGAGAAGCTGGAGTACCGCTTCTTCTTGCACTACGCAGAGGGCTCGCTGATGCCACCGCTGTTGGTGCAGCTCATCACCAACAAGCTCGAGTCGGCGCCCATGCCGTTCTTCGCCAAGCCCATCGTGCGCGAGATCGCCAAGCGCATTCAGAGTTCCTACAGCGGTCCAGCGATCCAGCTGCACATGGGCTTCGTCGACGACACGCTCGAGGGTCGCCCCTACTTCGCGGGCGAGACGTTCACAGCGGCCGACATTCAGATGTTCTACGCAGTCGACGTCGCGTTCGTTCGTGGCGGCGCGGAGTGGGCTCATGCACACGCCTGGCACGACCGCGTCACCAAGCGCGAGGCGTACAACCGCGCCATCGACCGAGTCGGACGTTCCGCGCTCTGAGTGTGAACGAAGCGCCGAAGAGGTACGGCCGTCCAACGAAAACGCCGGGGGCGAACCCCGGCGTCTCAACCGCAGCTGCGCTCGAAGTGAGCGCGGTGCTCATCGCATCTGGTCAGGCGTGATGCCGTCCATGTCGCCGTAATCGAGGTTTTCGCCGCCCATGCCCCAGATGAACGTGTAGTTGCAGGTTCCCGCCCCGCAGTGCATCGACCACGGCGGCGATACGACTGCCTCCTCGTTGGCGACCCAGATGTGGCGAGTCTCTTCCTTGGGACCCATGAAATGACAGACCGCCTGGCCCTGCGGAACCTCGAAGTAGAAGTAAGCTTCCATCCGCCGCGAATGAGTATGCGCAGGCATGGTATTCCAGACGCTGCCCGGCTTGAGCTCCGTCATACCCATCTGCAGCTGACAGGTGTCGATGACCGTGTTGACCAGCAGCTTGCGGATGGTTCGCGCGTTCGACGTTTCCAGGGAGCCTAGCTCCAACACGTCCGCGTCCTTCTGACCGACTTTCTTGGTCGGAAAGGCACGGTGCGCAGGCGTCGAGTTCAGGTAGTACTTGGCGGGGTTGTTGGGGTCCTTGCTCGAGAACACGACTCGCTTGGCCCCCATGCCGACGTACAGCGCCTCTTTCGAGTCGAGTTCGTGAGCGACGCCGTCCACCTCGACCGCCCCCGGGCCACCGATGTTGATGGCGCCCAGCTCGCGTCGCTCGAGAAATGAAGTGGCCTTGAGCAGGTCGATGGGCTCCAGCGGAACAGCTTCGGAAACGGGCAACACACCGCCGACGATCATTCGCTCGTAGTGGGTGTACGTGAGCTTCACGTTGCCAGGCGTGAAGAGCCCAGATACCAGAAACAACTCACGCAAACGCGCGGTGTCGTAACGGGGGTAGTCGTCGGGGTGTACAGCAAATCGCTCATCGTAGTGCGTGGCCATGGGAGGTTCGTCCTAGCAGGTATCAGAGGTGGAGTCTAACAGCTCCAGGCGGACGCTCCGACCTCGAAAAAAGCAGCAAGTTTCCGAGATGTCCGTCTTTGGCGTCGAGGCGGCTCGGAGCTGTTTTCGAGTCTAGGGTCGTGCGCTGCCGCTACCGCTGGTTTGCACCCAGACGACCATCGGCTTTACCGTCCCGGCGACGCCAACCTCCGGCTGGCTGTTTTCTGGATGCAGGGATGGCAGCACGATCGGCGAGGCCCAGCCGTTGTCGTATGCGCGCAGCCAGATTCGAGATTCGCCCTGGAACGTTTCTGCCCACACCGCGTAGGCCCTTCCGAGTGCGTCGACCGCGACGGCGGGCTCGAGCCCGTCGCCGTCGGTGTTCAAGCGCGTCACCGCTCCGAACTGACCTCCGCTGAACCGGCAAACGTAGGGCTGGTTTTGACTGCGCCAAACGATGAAGACATCGCCGTTCTTTGCGCGAGCCAGCTTGACGTCGTTCGTCGTTGCCGCGAGCTCGACGAGGTCACTCCAACCGACGTTGCTCAGCGAGCGCCCGACGAGCCCGCCATCCCGCCTCCATACGACGACGAGATCGTTGGAGTTCGGCCCCCGCCAAGCAACCAGCGGGCGCGTATGTGTAGCGCCTGCGGTGCTGGGAACGGCGGGGCTGCGACCCCACAGTTCGCTGACGGTGTCGAAGTAACTGACCAGGATCGTCGACTGCCCGTTGATTGGAGCTTCCCAAGCCAGCGCGCCCTTGCCGCCCCCACCGAGACTCAATGACGGGTAGCGTCCACCGTCGCCGAAGGTGAGCGTCTCCTCGCTCGCCGGCTTGCCCGTGGCCGCGACCACGAAGCCTTTGAGAGTCGGGTCCGATTCGTAGACCACGACGCCGCCACCGCTGTCGGTGATGCCTACCGTCGGGCGTCGCCCCGGATTGGTGGCGGTCGTGACCCACGAACTCCCCGTGTAGTAGCCAACGCCGACCTCCGCTGCCTCCCACGCCGCGAGCGCCTTGCCCCCGGCAGCGACAGTCAACACGAGGTCCGAAGTGTCCACGCTGGCGATTTGCTGCGGGGAACCCCAGTTCAGCCCACCATCGCTCGTGTTGGCGTAAACCTGATCGGCACCAGTCTCGTTGCGCTGTCGCCAGACGGCGACCGCTCGAGCTTGTTCGTCCACTCCGACCGTCACGTTGTTCGTCTTGATGTCCACCAGCTGCGGCCCTGGCAGCGGCGTCCAACTCGGATCGCCACAATACCCGCCGCGGCAAGTCATGCTCTGGTCGCTACACGAGTAGCCGACTTCCGCCCCCGAGCACGACAGCGCTGCCCCGCAGTGCTCCTCGTCCGTCAGGGGATCGACACAGCCGTCATCGCAAATGGCAAACCCATCGTTGCACTGGCAATCCGCGCCGCAACCGGGTGAATCGTCATCGCACTGTTCTTGCGCCGCGTCGACACTTCCGTCGCCGCAGCGCGGTCCGAGCTGGCACGACTTGGTGCACCCGTCGTACTTGTCATCGTCGTTGCCGGCCCCGTCGTCGCACGCTTCGTGGTCGGGATCCGTCTTGCCATCACCACAGCGTGACGCCAACGTGCAGTTGGGGTTGCAAGTCCCGTAGCTGCCATCGTTCTTGCCGTCGTCACACTCGTCGTCGCCGTTGACCGTTCCATCGCCACAGGTGCTGGCCGTGCTCTTGCAGTCGCGTGAGCAATGGCCCATCTGCCCATTGACGGCCTCCCCCTCGTCACACGCCTCACCAGAATCCGTCTTGCCATCTCCGCAGAACGGACCTTTCGTACAGTTCCCGTTGCACTTGCCGTAGCCACCGGTGTTCTGAGCCTGACCGTCATCGCACTGCTCAGACTGTTGAGTTTGACCGTCTCCGCAATGGGGTCCCTTCGTACAATCGGCGCTGCACTTGCCGTATGCCCCGGTGTTCTGAGCCGTACCATCGTCGCATTGTTCCGGAGCCTGCGACTTTCCGTCTCCACAGAACGGCCCACGCGCGCTGCAACCTGGCATGCAACCGCCGTAGGATCCGTCGTTCTTGCCGTCGTCGCACACTTCGTCCCCATCAGTGCTGCCATCTCCACACACCGGACGTTTGCACAGCTCGCTACAGTTGGGGTCTTCATCGGGTTCACATTGCTCGGCGCCTTCGACCTGTCCGTCGCCGCAAACACTTTCCCGACACTCGGACGTGCACGGATCCGCTGGGTCCCCCGTTGGCTCGCATTCTTCATCGCCGTTGACGATCCCGTCACCACAGCGCACCGAGCGACACTCGTCGTCGCAGGTGTCGCCATCGGGCGGATCACAGTCCTCCCCCGCGTCCATACGGCCATTGCCGCAGGCCAGCGACTTGCACTCAGCCGTGCACCCGTCCCCTCCGTCGCACTCTTCCGTTTCGTCGGTCACGCCATCGCCACAGCTCGAGCGCCGACACGTGGTCCGACACGCATCCGGGCGCGTGTCGGAGTTGTCCGGGCCGTCGTCGCATTCCTCCCCCGCATCCTCAATCCCGTCACCGCATGCGCCACGACGGCAGGTCGTCCGACACGCTCCTTCGACGGTGTCGCTGTTGTCCTCACCGTCGTCGCAGTCTTCTCCAGCGTCCAACCTGCCGTTTCCGCAGGTGGTCAAGCGACACGCCTCGTTGCACGGCGAATCAGGGCCACCGTTGTCTTCGCCGGCGTCACACCCCTCGTTCAAGTCTCGAACTCCGTCTCCACATTTCGCTCGGCGGCAGGTGGTGCGACAAGCGCCGGGCGTGGTGTCGCTGTTGTTGTTCCCCTCGTCGCAGGTCTCGCCCAAAGTGGTATCCATGACCCCGTCACCACAACCCGCAGCCTCGCAGCTCGTCCGGCATGCCCCCGGTCTCGCGTCGCTGTTGTCTGCTCCGTCGTCGCAAGTTTCGTCGCTGTCGACGACCCCGTTGCCACAGCCTTGGCGACACCGCGTGCTACACCCGTCCGCCGCCGTGTCGCTGTTGCCAGCCCCATCGTCGCATTGCTCGTCGAGTTCGACGTCGATGACGCCATCTCCGCACTGCGGCAAACTGCAATCGGTGCGGCACGCGTCCGAATTGACGTCGCTGTTGCCGTTTCCGTCGTCACACGCCTCGCCCACGTGTCGGACGCCGTCGCCACACGTGGCGCTCACCCGGGTACCCTCCTGCGCCGTTCCGCTCCGGGAGGAGCCACTGCCGAAGTCTCCCCCCGCACCATCGAGGTTGTTGCGACCCCAGGACCCACCGCTGCCTTCGGTCCCGCCCGCTCCCCCGGCACCACCCGGTTCGGCGTTCCGAAACCTCGGCTCGTCGTTGGTACAGGCGGGCAGTCCCCCCCCCAGCAGCACCACCACGAAGCCGCTCGTGAACCCTGCCAAAAGTGAACGCGTTCGAGCACCGAGTGATTGCTGTTCCACGTGATCACTGTTCACTCCCCTGCTGGTAACGTATTGCACATCCTTGCCAGCCCGAGACCCCCCTGGTACGCCAGTGCAAACGAGAGCAGTCAGCCGTATCACCGCGACGCCGCCTGACGAACGCTTCCTGCCCGCTCTTCGCGCGCCTGGGGACTCGCCACACCAAATGGGAGCACGGTCCAGCAAACAACGCGACGCGTCATAACCACTGGACGGTGCCCAATCGCTGCAACGAGTCGAGCCAGCACGAGTCTAGTACGCGATTGCGACGACTTCTGCACGAGGCGGAGAGCTCGGCCCACAGAGCGTCGCCCAATCGCGCTGGGTCGTGCTAACTTCAGCCGCGTCGTCACACTTGGAGAATCGGAGCGTATGACCCTGAAATCAGGCGTCGGGATGAGCAACAACCGCAACCCGAAGGACGCCGCCCGACAAGCGGCGGAGCAGGCGTTGGCGCGCGCGGGGACCCAAGAGCCCGACTTCGTGCTGCTGTTCGCTTCGGTCGGCTACTCCCAACAGGTCGTGCTGGACGAAGTCCGGGCCGTAACCGGAGCTCCGGTCTGCGGTTGCTCGGCCGAAGGGGTCATCGCTGGAACCGACGCTCAAGAGTCCAACTTCTGCGTCGCGGTGATGGCTCTCAAATCGGACGAGCTGCGCGTGCGGCACGGGATCGCCACGGAGCTGAAAGCCGATCCCCAATCAGCGGGGCGCAGCATTGGGCAGGCCATCGCCAAAGACATGCCCGACAATCCCATCGCCTTGTTGATCTTCCCCGACGGAATGACGATGAACTTCGACAAGATGGCGGCGGGGATCGAGTCCAGCTTGCCTGACGGGATATCGATCCCCATGCTGGGCGGCACCGCGAGCGACAACCTGAAGTTCGAAAGAACCTACCAGTACTGTGACGACCGGGTCGTCTCCGACGGTATCTCGTGGGCGCTGCTCCACGGACCCACACGCGTGACCTACGGCGTCAACCATGGCTGCATCCCCGTTGGCGTCGAGCACACCGTCACCCGCAGTGACGGAAACGTGATTTACGAGATCGACGGTCGGCCCGCCGTCGAAGTGCTGCGCGACTACATGTCCCAAGTCGAGCTCGACGACTGGATGAAGGTCGTGATGACGCTCAGCCTCGGTCTCAAGGCGCCCCGGCAGTTCGGCGCGGACTACGACCAATTCGTGATCCGGACCTTGGTCGGAGGCCTCGACGCCGAATCTGGATCGGTGACCGTCGCAGACGCGGTCGACGAGGGCTCGAGTGTTTGGGTAACTCGTCGCGACTATGACAAGATGGCCGAAGGGGTCGAACGCACGTGCAACGACATCCTGACCGACCTGGATGGCACCCCGCCCCAGCTCGTCTTTCACTTCGACTGCGTCGGACGAGGCAAGAGCTTCCTGCGCGAGCAGCAGAAGCGCGACCTACTCGGAAACCTTCGGGAACGACTTGGCGACGCCCCTTGGGTGGGGTTCTATTGCTACGGCGAGATCAGCCCCGTATGCGGAAAGAACGCGTTTCACAACCTGACGATGGTCCTGGCCGCACTCTACTGAGGGCGCTGAGTCGATGAACGGCGAAGACGTCGGAGAATTGGATGCTCTGCGGCAACGCGTAGCGGCGTTGACGGGAGAAGTGAAACGGCTGCTCAAGAACGAGCACGACCTGCAAACCTTGCAGGAGCAGCTCGACGAGCAGGTTCGTATGTATCAAGAGCTGCACGAAGTGGGCAAGCACTTGACGGCAGCCCTGGACCAGCCAGCGCTCGTCGCGCCCCTCACGCGCTTCGTTCTATACACGCTCAACTTCGGGCGTTGCCTCGTCTATCTGCAAGATGCTGATGGCTGCTTCCGGGTGCACGGTTACGACGGCTACTACGATGGCACACAGACGGCAGCATTCGCGACCGAGCTCGTCCTCGACGACGCCATTTTGCAGCAGTTTCTCGCGGGTGAACCCGTCTTGGTCAGCGCGCGCAACAAGCCAACGACACAACCCGCGCGTTCCAGACGCTCGGCACAGGCTCACATCACCCCTCCGGCCATAGAGGCCGCGCTCGATCGCACTTCCCTGCGCGACCAGCTCGGCATGGAGGAGTTCGTCGCGCTCCCGCTGCGTCGCGACGGCAACAGCATTCGCGGCGTGTTGGTCGCGGGCAACGGCGTAGAACAGCTTGCCTATTGCAGCCCGGTTCAAGCGGGCGGCACTGCGATCGTCGGCCTGTCGAACGTCGCGAGCCTGGCGATCGTCTGCCTGAACAACCTCGACTCGTATCGGGCGCTGGAACAGGAGCGACAGGTCCTCGAAGAGCGCGTTCAAAAACGCACATCCGAGCTCGCTGAGGCCAAGGACGCCGCGGAATCCGCCAACCGCGCCAAGTCTGCGTTTCTCGCCACGATGAGTCACGAGATACGAACGCCGATGAACGCCGTCATCGGCATGACGACGCTCTTGCTCGAGACCGGGCTCGACGCGCAGCAGCGCAACTACGCCCAAACCATTCGGCGAAGTGGCGAAGGCCTGCTCGCGTTGATCAACGATGTGCTCGACTTCTCGAAGATCGAAGCCGGCAAGATGCGGTTCGAGCGTGAGCCCGTGCGCCTGAGCGACTGCATCTGTGACGCGTTGGAGTTGGTCAGCGAGCAGGCACGTACCAAAGACTTGGAGCTGACCACCACGGTAGACGTGCGGGTGCCCTCGACGATTCTGTGCGACGAGACGCGACTGCGGCAAGTGTTGGTCAACTTGCTCAACAATGCCGTGAAGTTCACCCAAGAGGGATACGTTCGACTGTTCGTGCGCCCGTTCGCCGAAGATCCACAGTCGCTACACTTCTCCGTCCAGGACTCGGGGATTGGGATTTCCGAGGAGCGTCAGCACCGTCTGTTCCAGGTCTTTACCCAGGTCGATCCTTCGATGACTCGCCGTTACGGGGGAACAGGCCTCGGCCTGGTGATTTGTCAGCGCATCATCGAACTGTTGGGCGGCGAGATCTGGGTGGAGAGCATCCCCGGGGGCGGCAGCACGTTTCACTTCACCGTCAAGGCAGAGCGCGCTCCGGAGATCGAGGGCATTAGAAACTCACCGAAGTCGCAGTTCGACCCGACGATGAGCCAGCGGATCCCGCTGCGGATCCTGCTCGCCGAGGACAATCAGATCAACCAGCAGCTGACACTGTCGTTCTTGGGTCACTGGGGCTACTCCGCTGACGTCGCAGTGAACGGCGTCGAAGTCATCGCCGCCATCGAGCGGCGCCCCTACGACGTCATCCTGATGGACTTGCACATGCCCGAGATGGACGGGCTCGAGGCCACGCGCCGGGTGCGACAGTATTGCGAGACGCAGCCAGAAGGTTACCCCCACCCCAGAATCATCGCGATGACGGCCAGCGCCTTCGAGGAGAACCGCAAAGACTGCGAAGAGGCGGGCATGGACGATTTCATCAGCAAGCCGCTGCAGGTTCCCACCCTCAAGGCGGCATTGGAGCGTGCACAGCGTGAGCCGCGTCAACGAACCGGTCCCAAGTCGTCGACCGACCCCAACGCTACTGGGGGGCCGCCACGGTTGTCGACGGAACCACCGCCGGTACTCAATCGAGCCGCATTGTCGACGCTCCGAGACTGCCTCGCCGGTCAGGCGG
>QJWJ01000438.1 GCA_003235365.1 Deltaproteobacteria bacterium | reverse complement strand
CATTGGACCCGTACAGTTGGATGCGTATCAGGTTCTTGTCGGCAGACTGCCCAGTCTCGGATAGCGCCTGAATCGCATTGACGACGAGGTTGAGCACTATCTGCCCGATTCTCGTCGTGCTCGCGAGCACCGGTGGGCAGCGCCGCAAGTCGCATTCGATGCGCGCGGTATCGCGCAGCTCGCCCGACACCAAGCGCAGGGTCAACCGCACGATTTCTTCGAGATCTACCGGCTCCGCGCTGATCGGCGCGGCCTTCAACGGATTGCCGATGCCGCGCACGATGTCGAAGACGCGGTTGACGCCCTCCTCTGCATCATCGAGGAGGCGGGCCATCTTGTCGAAGCGTTCGCACACTTCTTCGGACAACATGCCTTCGTCCCGAAGCGCGCCGAATTGCCCCTTGATCAATTGCAGATTGCCGTGCACCCAACTGACTGGGTTGCGCAGCTCGTGGCCGACTCCTGCGGCGATGATGCCAAGCGCGTAGACGCGTTCCGTTTCACGTAACCGCGCGCCAAGTGCGCGAAGCTTGCGCGACATGTTGTACACGTCCATCGCATCGGAAAGTTCAGCGAGCAACTCGTCGGGTCGCCAAGGCTTTCGCAAATAGCGACGGACTTGACCACGATTGATTGCACCGATGGCCGCGGACAGGTCCGAATACGCGGTGATCAGAATCCGAACGATGTCTGGGTTGCTATCGCGAATCTGTTCCAGTAGCTCCACGCCGGTCGCTCCGGGCATTCGCTGATCCGCAACGACAACACCGACCTCCTCACATTCGATGAGCTCGAGCGCCTCGTTGGCGCAGCGCGCGGTCAGAACGTCGAAGTGCGAACTGCAATGCGCCTCGCACACGACCAAGTTCCCCTCGTCGTCATCTACGAACAATACCTTTCCGGCCAAGGTTACCTCGAAGCGTTGAGAGGGAGAGGGTCACGTGGCTCGACCAGTGCCGGCACCCCGACAGTACCTGACGTGTCGGAGGCGACCACCGGGAGCCGCAATGAGAACTTGGAGCCACCGCCAGCGCGCGGCTCGTAGGACAGGTCACCACCGTAGTCGGTGATGATGCGCCGGGCCAAGTACAGACCCAGCCCAGTTCCCTTCCCACTACCACGAGTCGTGAAGAAGGGCTCGAAGATGACCTTTGCAAATTCACTCGGTACCCCGGAACCATCATCGCTGATGTCCGCGACAACGTCCTGACCAACTCTCGAAACATCGACCCAGATGTTGCTGGGGCCCGCCATCGCAGCGTTGTCGAGCAGATTGAGAATCACTTGGTTCAATTCCCTGCCGGACGCGACAACCTGGTGGTGGCTCGTCGACTCGTAATGAACAGCGATATCCCTGAGTTTGAATTCGAGGAGGCGCAGTGTCGATTCGATCCCGGCGTTGATGTCGCACACACTCCTTTCCGCGCCATCGGCGGGGCGTACGTGGTCCTCCAAAACCGATACGATGTCGCCGATCCGCAGCGCTCCCTCCTCGATGGTCTGCATCAGCTTCGCCCCCTTGGTGGTGTCGACCCCCACCTTGGGCAAGACACGAGTGGCATTGAGCACTGCATTGAGCGGATTCTTGACCTCGTGAGCAATCCCCGCGGCTAACGCCGACGCCGACGTCAACCGCGATTGGTCGGCGAGCTGCAAACCCAATGCGCGAAGCTTCAATTGGGCGCGAACCCGAGCCAGCAGCACGCGCGTGTGGAACGGCTTACTGATGAAGTCGTCAGCTCCCGACGAATACCCGTCGAGCGTCGATTCCGCTCCCGAACGCGCCGTCAAAAGGATGACCGGCGTGACGCGTAGACTCGGGTCTTGCTTGATGGCGCGACACAACTCGGTCCCGCTCATGATGGGCATCATCATGTCTGTGATGATCAAGTCCGGACGTTCGCTGCGCGCGCGGTCCATTCCGTGACGGCCATCAGTGGCGGTTAGCACTTCGAAATGTTGCGTCAGGATCTGCACGATGAAGTCGCGCAGGTCCTTTTCGTCCTCGACGACGAGGATCCGCGGACGTCGCCCTCGCGGAAGCGGCACAGTCTCCGAAACCGGCGCCGAGTCGAGCTGCTCTGCGCTGGCGACGAGGGGCAACGACGGAGGTGTCTGCCAGTCTTCGGTACGACGACCCGGATGGCGCTCGGATCTCACGCGGCGCCGCTCGATCACCTCGGGGTCGAAATGATCGGTTCCGTGCAACAAGAACAGTTCGAATGTCGACCCTCGTCCTACGGTGCTCTCGACCGTCAGGTCACCGCCGTGGAGACGCGCCAGGCTTCTGGCCAACGGCAACCCAATACCCGCCCCACCCTGCGAACGTCCGGCAGCCCCGCCCACTTGGTAGAAACGTTGAAAGATGCGATCGATGTCCGCCGCAGCTATGCCCGGGCCGGTGTCGCTGACGGACAAGCGAACGCCGTCGTCGGCGCTGCTGACGCGGATCTGAATCCTTCCCCCTCGCGGCGTAAACTTCAGAGCATTGCCGACCAGGTTCGTCAGGATGATCTCGAGGCGGTGAGGATCGCCGTAGACCGATACGTGACCTTCACATTCTACCAGCAGCGAAACGTCTTTGGCTTCAGCGGCCGGCCTCGCCACGTCCGCAACGCGCTCGGCAAGGCCGCTCAAGCCAACCTGCGCGACGTTCAGCCGCAGCCCCTGCCCATCCAGCCGCGCCAAATCCAGCAAATCATCAATCAGCCGCAACAGGCGTTGCGCGTTGCGACGTACCATGCGCAACGACTCGGCGACACGTGTATCGAGATTGCGCGTGAGCAGATCCTCTACCGGACTCAGAATCAGCGTCAGCGGTGTACGTAGCTCGTGCGAGACGTTCGCGAAGAATTCGTTCTTGAGACGGTCGTTGTCCTGGAGCTTCTCCAGCGCGTCAGCCAACTCCTCGGATAGCCCGGCGAGTTCGGTGCGCACGCGGTGCTCCCGCGCCGCGCTTCGATAGCGGATCACGGCGGAGGCAACCGCAATCGCTGCCGTATCGACCAAGAACACCAAATTGTTGAAGAATGCGCGGTACTCGAGCGCGCCATCGAGCAGCATCGGTAGCGCCGGAACCAGCCACAGCGCAACGATGATACCACTGACGAGCAGCGAACGCTGCCAGCGCCAGGTGTAGAGCACCGCAACGGCGAGAATGCACAGATTGAGGCCGGCGTAGTAGGGCGACGCCGGCCCCTCATGGCGAAGGATCATCGCTTCGATCGCCATCGCGCACAGAACGGGAGCGCCAGCTCCGAGAGCGACGGGATGCTGCCGCAACGCTGCAGCATGACACAACGCAAAGCCGGCTAGGGCCAACGCACTCGTGCACAACCGAATGACGAGGAACTCCCACACCAGATCGGGAGCGCTGGCCCAATCCAAGACCCACGTCAGCGGGACCAGGATAGCAGCCAGACCGTAGGCGAGACGGGCACCGGCGAGGTTGACTCGGCTGAGGTACTCCTCGAACGACTCCAATCCCGCTTGTGCCAAGCTCATCCGCCAGCCTCACTTCCACACGTTGAGAAAGATGTTCACCCCAAGCGGCTCCGAGTCAACCACAATCCGCGACGGCGAAGGTGTCAGCGACTCCGAGAGCCTCACCAATTCCGCCTCATCTCGGTGTATCAGGTACCAATCGAGACAGTATTCCATGAAGTACCTGGATTCGTTGTGCATCGAGTAGTTCCCGATGACTAGTTGTCCCCCGACGCGGATCGCATCGTACAGGGCCCCCAGTAACGCTTGGAATGTTCGTACGTCGAGGTAGTCAAATAGACCGGCACTGTAGATCAAGTCACGTTCACCCAGGGCATCACTCAAACGCCGAGTTGCGAGCAGACGCCTGATCGACTCGCGAATGAAATGGATCTTGACGCCAGTGGAGCGAACGAGGGGCGCGAGACGTTTCTCACAATAGGTGATCACCCGCTCCTCTTGATCTATCAGTGCAATCTCAATTGATGCCCCCAACTCGGGCTCGTACTGCAACAGCTTGGCCAATTCCTCAGCTGGCCCGCAGCCGATGCTGGCTAGGCGCACCTTGCCCCGCGCGTCGATCGCGTTGTGGATCTTCTCAGCAAGGTAGTCGAGACGATTCACCACTGCGCGCGCCGCAGGCTCCTGCGCGGCGTAGCTGTTGACAGCCTGAGCGAACAACGAGCCCCCCTCTGCGGAGTCCCGATACAGCATGTTCATGACTTCGTAGTCGCCCGCGTAGCCCAATGGCTTCGACGAAGCGCGTTTGAAGATGGGGGCGCGACACATCAGGTGTAGTAGTTGCCGCTTGTAGTAGCGACGATAGCTTTGATGCGCGTGCTCCGGTAGGTCCCGCACGAGTTCGGCAAGTCGGGCTGAAGCAGCATTGAGACGACGTACAATCCGCGGAGCACACTCTTGTAGATACGCCGCCAATGCCTGTTCGCGGCTGAAGCGGTCGAGATTGTCGAGCAGCGACTCCTCTTTGTCGAGAAACTCGGCCATTCCCTCCAGGTAGGTTCGCAGATCCGCGACGTACGACTTGAACTCGCTGCTCACACCGCCGTCGACATCTTGCTCGACGGCCTCCATGCGCTCCGCAAACCCCAGCCGCGTCCCCGTTCGGTGAAGCTCCGCCAAGTCGACGCCACGTGCATCGACCTCGAGCCCCAACACCAAGGATGCCGGGCGTTCGGAAATGCGTCGGATGCTGGCTCCCCCGCTGTAGATGCGCCCTGAAGAACAGAATACGTCGAGCTTCTCCAGCCGGTCACCCACCAACGCCAAGGTCGACTCCAACGCGTGCTTGGGGATGGAAAGCGCCACCCCGGACAACGAGAGGTCCTCTACCTGACACGCGAGCTTGCCCAGCGTCGGATGATAGACGTTGGCCTCGACACCTACGCTCGACAGTTCCTCGCGGCGCAGTCGACGCGCCCGCAAACGCCTCGCTCGACTGTCTGGCGCGCGAGAGGACGGAACCGGCTCGGAAAGCCGAGCGTCATCGTTGTCGTCATCAGAACCGCTATCATTGACACTATTGGGCGCGGCTATTGGGTCCATGAACTGCCTGCGGACTGAGTGCATCGTGAACGTTTGGGTCGATTCCAGCGCCGTCGGTGCGATGTGTTCACCACTGGAAGCTTGCTAACTTCGAGGCAAGGGTGACACGCGGCGTGTTGGCCGCATACCCCAATCTTCCCAAAGTTTCAGGAATTCTGGAAAGGAGGCCGACGTCGACATTCCGTCACTCCTCGCGACATTCGTTAACCTGAAACAAAACTGGCACAACTTAGGGAGTCGCTTCCGGAAGTCCGTAACTCGATCCAGCTGAACCTTTCAGACTAAAATCGCACTCGGCGATGTAGGAGCACACCCCCGTCGGAGCACCCGCCCACACGTGATCGTCCGGGCGGGTTGTGCACCAAATCCGGACAATCAACGACCTAAACAATCGCTATTTCGTTGTTTCCGGGATTCCCGGGTAGCCGTTCATCCGGAACCTGCGGCCCGCGGCAACAATGGCGCGGTGGCATGTTGCGTCGAGATTCGACGCGATGAGTCCAAAGAGTATCGCGACGGCGGCATGAAGCGCACGCGATCCGACACACCGAGGCGGCGGCAAGTCGACGAAAAACGAAAGCCCCTGACTTGGTGGTGCGTAGCGCACACCGCGGGCGGACTCGGCGCTGAGTCCGCAGTGGCTGCACACACACCCGCATGCGCGGAAACGTCGAGCTGAGTTGAGCGGCCTGTGCCCGACGCATCGTCAGTGATTGAAGCACTGCGTCGGCCGGGCCGAACAGCAGCGGCGGAACGCAGATTCTTGCGGTCGATTCGGTGCTGCGGCAGCGTCACGGAGACGGCATCGACGACGCTCCGGGCTCCTGGAGGTGCTCTTCTTCGGCGTCGACGGCCGGTGGCGCAATCCCGACGGTGAGATTCGCAACGCAACCCTTCATCACGGGGTCGGATGCCGCGGCACGGCACGACGCCTCGTCGAAGTACCAGCGCGGCCCCCCATCCAGGCGAATCGACCGTTCATCGACCTCGACCATCTTGAACTCCTCGTTGCACCCCCATGGCCCTGGATCGGTGGGATTGCTCGCACTCGACGCGATCGGGCCGAACAGGCGGATCTCGTTGGCGCCCTGTCTGTAGTGCAAAGCAAGGTCGGGACCTGACGCGGGATCTCGGCGAAATGTCCCCATCGGAGCGCCCTTCGCCAAGGGTTCGAAGCGCCACGCCTGGCAAGTTCCCGCGGAGGTTCTGAGGTAAATGGGGTCGTGTTTTCGAGCCAGCCAGGTCACGGTTTCGCCCGCCATTGCCACGCAAAGGTAGACGAGCAGGCGATCGTCGGTGACGACCTTGTCGAACACCAGGGCATCGTCCTTCCAATCTCCGGAGAACTCCGCGTCAAACTCGTCGATCTCGTCCAGTACCTGCTGAACGGTGTCCATCGGCATCGCCGCAACACAGCGGCGATCACGCAAGAACGAAATCGGAATCGAGCCGAGCGCCACCGTTCCAGCTCGTTGCTCGGCCACCAGTAGTTGCCGCAAGCCATCCGCATCGATGTCCGCGCACGGGCACTTCGGAATCGCCTCGAGCATCCGACTTCGAAGGCTGGGCCAGCGTTCCTTGACGGGTATCCCCTTCAGTGACGCCACCGCTGCGTCTACGGCGTCGCAGTCCGAGTACTCATCGTAGCCCTCGGCGGCAATCCCGACCCGCTTCGCAACGTCGCGCTCGGCGAGGATCTTCGCTGCTACGTCGTATTCTCCGTCCGATGTCGGACCTTCACCCTCATCGGTCTGGGGTAGCGCGGGCGCGACGAATACGAGCTTCAATTCGAACTGTTCAGGAATCGCTTCGAGGTAGTCGTGGAGCACGGCGATATCCGTCTGCCAGTCCGCAGCGATGTAGATCGGCGGCGAGCCGTCGACTCGGGCAATGCGTTCACGCAATACAGTGAGTTGGGTGTCGAGATCCTTCGCCGGTAGCACCTCGCCGTCGACCGCGACTCGTCCGGGTGAGAGTTCGACGATCGGCCCCTTGCCGAAGCTGCCGCTGAGCGCGGACGCCGGCAAGCTCACTTCGATCGGAGTCGCCCGTCCCTCTTGCGGCAGTTGCTCGAGCACACTCAACAGCTGCAACTGCTTTTGCTCACAGGTTCGTCCGTCGGAAGGCGTCGTCGCACGGGCTTGACAGCCCACCAGGGCTCCAAACGCCAAACCCAGGGCCAAATGAGCGAGGGGATGCCTGGCAACAGGTATCCCCGAGGTTGCGACACGACGATTCATTGTCCTCCGACGAATAGCATGGATGACGCTGCTTTCGGCAATGGTCGAACGCGTATTCCACGGCGCACGAGCGACTCCGGGGGGAGTCGGGTTTTCAAGGTCGTTCGAGTCGACACAGCCGGCTGAGAACCCATCCTGCAAGCGCTCTGAGACCCGACCGCGGTCGAATTCTTGGGGCGCCAACCGTGTGTTAGTTGGACTCAGCCTTCTTCGACTCGGCCGTCGGCGTGAACCGCGAACCTACCCTTCTCTTTGTCGTGAACCGGATCGTTCCTACCCCATGGCCAACCGCCGAAACCCGTTCGCCGATAGTCGGCCATCGCTTGGCGAATTTGCGTCGCGTCGTTCATCACGAAAGGGCCGTGTTTGACGATGGGCTCGGCGATGGGCTTGCCCTGAAGCATCAAGACTTCCGAAGGCGCCGCGCCGTTGCGCAGCGAACAAGCAACGTCGCCGCGTAGACGGATGCCCGTTCCCGCCTTCACTACCTTGCCGCCACCGGCCCGCGCGTTCGGGCCGTGCAACGTCAGCTCGTTCCCCCAGAAGAAGTACAGCGTCCGATCGGTCCCCTCATGCCCAGCGGGCAGCTCGAATCGAGCCCCAGCCGAAAGGCGGATCTGCCAAATAGCAACGTCCGAATCAGACTTGGATGCATACGACGCTGGCGGCGGCTTCGGAGCAACCGAGTCGCCGAGTTGCCCAGCGACCACGGTGACCGAACTCTGGAGTCCCTCACGGTCCGTGAAGCTGAGCACAGGAATCGAGTCCTTCCAGAACATCGAGAAATGGGGGGCCGCGAATTTGTCTGCCGCCGGGAGGTTGATCCAAATCTGAAAAAGCTCGGCCGGGTTTGGCCCCGCATCGCTGAGCAGCGGAAACATCTCGGCGTGTACGATGCCTGCCCCGGCGGTCATCCATTGAACGTCACCGAAGCCATACCGAGCGGTCGCACCGAGCGAGTCGGAATGATCGATGTAGCCCCGACGCGTCACCGTCACCGTTTCGAATCCGCGGTGGGGATGTCGCGGGAACCCCGGAACGACGTCACCGTGGTACATGCTCCAGCCGTCCTTGCCGGCAAAGTCGCTCCCGATGTTTCTGCCTTGAAGACTTTCGTCCGGCCCCAACAGCGCATTGCCTCGAGGATAGTCGTCCTTGTGGTGAACACAGAACAGGAACGGATCGAACGTCTTCCACGGCGGCGACCCGAGCACGAACGTGTCCAACACCGGCTCGACGACTTCTGGAGCGACTTGCGCACGGGCAGGCGAACGCGACGGGTCCCGCTCGCCGCCGACAGGCGGCTTCGACTCGCACCCCGACAGGGCCGGGACGAGGCCCAGCCCCGTCGCCGCAACGAGCAGCGAGCGGCGCCGAACCGGGGTTCCGCGCTCACCAGGTTTTCCTTGGCTAGGGCGTTTCATGAGTCCGACATCGGATTGTAATGCCGCAAAGGTGGACGTCCACCGGCATTCAGCGAGGCACTTCGCCAGCGAGGGTCGTTCGGTTGGGGCGCAACGTCGCCTCCACCAGAGTCTTGGCAGCCGGGGGTGGGAGACAGAAGGCGGCGCAGTGGTTGTGGCCGGCACTTGCTGTTCCGACTTCGGCGCTGGCGTGGCCGTTGTCCTCGAGAAATTCGCGCAAGTGCTTCGCGTGGTGCTGCGCAGTCCGCTCGGCGTGGGGCCCGAAGAAATCCCACCAGTACGCGTAGCGTGGCTCGGAAGCCACCGTCTGCTCAGGTTCGTTCGCGGTCATGACGACGGAGCATGCCACGGCCACGCCCGGCCACGCCCGGCAATCGAGTGCTACACACTGCGCAAACGCCCCTCATCACCGAATACACGTTACGCGAAACGCTTCGACTTCAATCGTGCGGCGTACGGCGCAGGCCCCATCTTCCGACAACAGAGTGAGGGTCAACCCCCTGGTGTAGCCGTATGGCACCTCGAAGACGGGCGTCGTGCTCCGGGGCAGGATTGGCCCCGACACTTCCAGTTCGGTCATCGGGTTGCCCAGGCTATCGCTCAGCGAGACGACGACTGCCCCTTCGTGAACCTGGTCACCGACGTTCTCGACGTAGGTGTACAACGTCGACTGGCGCCCGGAGCACGCACGGGGACAGGCCATGAACCGCCCGAATTGAAGCGCCGCTCCAGCGCACTCGCTGGCAGAGGCGGGCGGTGCGTCGGGAAGCATCCCATTCTCGAAAGCCTCGCAGGACGGTTCCGAAGCTCCGTCGCAGTCGAGGTCGAGTTCATCGCCCCAAGTTTCCTCGGCCCCCGGATGAGCGACGGCGTTCTGATCATCGCAATCGAACAGGCCCGACGGCGAACTGGCCGAGTAGCCCAGGCGGGCGTTCGGGTCACACTCGACGAACCGCACCGAATCGAACCCATCGCCATCGCAATCCCAACCCCAGCTCGACGAATCGGCAGCGGAGCAGTCTTCGGGAGGGGCGTCAGTACCCCCTTCGCAGTTCGCGGCACGGGCTTCTCCTGCCTCGGGCGCGCGTTGCGACAGCTGGCCACCCTCCGACAACGGCGCCCGATGGCCGACTTCCCGCTGCCGCGACACTTCTTGTCGCTGCCGATCGGAGCAGCCCAACAGGACCGGCGGAAGCAGCAGCAGGACGCAGCGTGACATGCGGGCGGCAGACATCGCTCCAACTTCAGCGAGTGGCGAAGCGCCGTGCCGAACGTTCCTTTGCCTTCACTGCCTCCTCTTCTCGGTCACGCGGAGGCGAATTGGTAACCAACGTATCGATCAGTCGGCGCGCGCTACCGGCGACCTCTGCCACGGCTACGTCAAACGCCTCTTGATTGGCACGAGATGGCCGGGTGAACCCGCTGAGCTTGCGAACGAACTGGATCGCGGCGTCGTGGATCTCTTCGTCCGTGGCGGGCGGTTCGAAGTTGAACAGGGTCCGAATGTTGCGGCACATCCGGCGATCCTGCCCGCGCACGCCACATTTGTCACTCCAACTCCGTCCCTCGCGACGGCGCTGACGCGCGCCGCTGCAATGATCTACATCGATCTGCGACGCCGCAGCACCAGCGCGGAAGCCAGGGCAAGAGCGCTCCACCACACGCCGGCTCTTGACGAGAACTGGCCGACTGCAACGATACTGCAACCGTCGTCGTCGGAATCATCGTCCGAATCCCCCTTCGAATCGGACTTGTCGGAACCCGACTTCGAATCGGACTTGGTATCCGACTTGGATGAGTCGTCGTCCGTCGCGTCGTCTTCCTCGGGACCAGGACGCGGAGCACTCGTGTCCATGACGGTGTTCACCGTCGGGTTGGACGGCGACGAGGTCTGTGCGACCGCGCCGGGGGTCGGGCTCGTCGACATTTGCGTTTCCGAGCAGTCCGGTGCCGGAGGAACATCGAACCACGACGAATCCGGGCCGTCACCGCAGTCCAACCCCTCGCGCGCCACCTGTCGCTCCTCGAGCCACCCGTTGCCGGGACAGGACGGAGGCGGCGGGGCACACACGTCGAGATCCGCGTACGCTTTGGTGAAGTTTCGAGCCCCCGGGCCACCGCTGCCTTCCGAAATCTCGACGCACGCCGGGAACAACGTTCTGCCGCCGATCACCGGCCCCAATGCGGCGGCCAAGCCCTCATCGCAGTCGAGTGCCGCAAAACCACCGACATCGACGCAGGAACCCCCATCAGCTTCAACCCCTTCGCACGCGTCGGGCACATCGAGACCTCCCGCAGCGAAGTCCACCGTACCGACTTCGGGCACACACGTCAGCGACGGAAGCCCATCGCTGTCAGTGAATACACGCGCGACGAAACCGTCGTCGCACGCGCAACCTGGACCGAACGACGTCGTCACGCACTCGCCGTAATCGCAGTACATGCTGGAGCAATCAGCGATTTCCTTCGTGTGCTCGTAGCTGTCCCGATCGACGATCTGCCCCTCACAAGCCGCCAAGGTGAACGCCTTCCCCACGAGCTGCAGGTTACCGCGAAAACCGGAAGGCTCATTTACAGGCACGAACTCGGGATTGAAGGTCATCTCCTCGGGCGATACGCGCGTCGAGATTCGCGTGAACGTGGGGTAGCTATTCGACAGGTTGCGGGCCATCGTCGCCGCTTCGACGACCTCTTCTTGCGCGGCGCAATCGTTGGCGTCGAATTCACTCTCCGGGCACTGGCACAGACCGTCGGAACCGACCCCGCAGAAGTCGTTGTCACCGGAGCAGCACCCGGTAGGATCCTGGAAGACGGGACCGGTGCCGACGTACTCCTTGACGAATCCGGCCCCGCCCGCCTCCTCGTCGATCACTCTGGAAAGGAGCATCGGGTAGTTGTTTCGACGAGTGGAGGTCACTTCGTCCTCGGGGATCTCGACCAGCGGCATGAACGCCGGTTCGAACTCCTTGTCCGAGTAGATGAAGGCAGTGACCATCATGTGCGGCTCGGCCGCGATCGCCGTCAGCTGCAACGGAATCGACGCCGACTCGGCTTGATAGGTGAGCTTCAATGGCCGGATCTCGTCGACGTTGGCGCCCGGCACCAGTTTACTCGCGACGAATACCATCCCTGCATCGAGGAACGGCTGCATGTACGGCGACATCGTTTCGTTGATGATGAAGCCGTTCTCGTTGAGCCACTCGACGGCGAGATCCGCTTCGTCTGCAGCGAACGTGATCGTGTCGTACGAGCCAATGCGCTCCTGCGCCAGTATCTGAACCGGCGGCGCGGCGACACCGGCGGCGTCGCCCGACTCCGCAGCGAACGCATCGGGTGCTGCTGAAGCGGGACTCTGTCCCACCGCGGTGGATTGCCCCAAGATCTGGCAAGGCGGATGAGTGCGGCAGATGTACTTCTGCTCGGGGCACAAGCTCTCGGGGTACACCTGGACCTGGGGCGACGTCTGCTGGTCAATCAACCCGAAAAGCAGCCCGTTGGACAACTCCAGATCAGGCACGTTCGGCATCGGCAGCAGCCACGCGAACTGCTCGGGATCACCGGAATACAGGATACGAACGTGGGCACTGACTTTGTCCCCAGTTACCTCGAAAATTACCTGCTCCGCCTGTTGGTTGACGGCGAAACTGTCGGACGCAGCGTTGGGAACGGGGGGCGCAAAGCACCCGCAAGCCAACACGTCAGTTGATGCGATTGAAACACCACTCGCGATCGCGATGCCCACCAGTCCCCACAAACGTGTCTTGCTCATTGCGCTTTCACCTACTGTTGTTCCGTTGCCCGCCAAGATGCGGGCCGTCGTGAACTTGCCATGAGCGAAACCGCGAATCGAATTCGCTGATTCGGTCACCTGTTGCACCAGAGGGATCTGGACCAAAAACGCTGACCATGCGACGAGGGATCTGCGCACGTGCTGTATCAGAAGCGCGGGCGATCGGCCGTATCGCGCCCAAGCCGGGCGGAGATTGCGCCGCTTCGCATCAACCGGAGGAGCACCGGCCCCGTCCGGTGACGGCCTGGATGTAAAAAAACGCGAGAATACATCAGTATACGCAAACAGCTGATTCGCTGACCCCCGGGGGGTCGCGCCGTCGTCTGCAGTCGAAGCCACGACGGTTCTGCAAGCGTGGCCGTTTCGTGAGATGCGATGTGTCAAGGGCGACGCCATTGTACTCCGATGTATACACGACACACTCATCACCGGTACGATACGGAGCAAATGCCGACTCATGGTCGCAGGACTACACCTGCGCTCACTCGCAACCCGCAAGTCGTCGCGACCTCGAAGTTGACGCAGTGCCAAACCGGCATGCTTGCGGTCAGCGGACAGGTTCGCCACACTGGCCCCAGCCGTGTACCTCACCGAAATCACGCCGACTGTGCGCTCGCCGGCTGACGGCAGCACGCAGCAAATGCGGGGCGCGAAGTGTGCTCACCGGCGATGGATTACCGGTCTCGTCGCCGGACTGACGATGGCGTTCGCTCCAACCGCGCAGGCGCTTGATCCAGGCTTGGCGCTCGATCAATATGCCCACGACCGTTGGGATACCAAAGACGGGTTGCCGCAGGGCGCCGTACTGTCGATTCACCAAACCTCCAACAAATACCTTTGGCTCGGCACACAGGCCGCGCTGGTGAGATTCGACGGCCAGACCTTCACGACTTTCGGCTCGGCGCCTGGCACCGGACAGTACAGCTTCGTTCGCGATCTCACCGAAACCAGCGACGGCAAGCTGTGGGCGGCAGCCATGGGTGGTGTCATCAGCTACGACCACGGTACGTTCACGCTCTTCGATGAGAGCCGCGGGCTCGTTCACCCGTTTACATTCGCCATCGTCCCCGGACCGGGCGACTCGATATGGGCGGGTTCGGGGGGGTCCGGGGTTTGGTTGCTTCGCGACGGGGAGTTTGCTCTACACCCCGCGTACGCGACGCCAGGCCTGCCTTCGAAGATCAACGACTTGGCCAAGGCTCCCGACGGAACGCTGTGGGCAGCCACGGACGGTGGAATCATCCGGCTATCGATCCCGCCACGCCTGCTCACGACGCGAGACGGCTTGCCATCGCCCATCACCAACGTGCTGCTCTTCGACGCAGATGGGACGCTCTGGGTCGGCACGCGCGCGGGCTTGGCTTTCGCCATCGACGACAGTTTCGAAGTGGTAACGACCCGCGACGGGTTGGCGCACGACGACGTCACAGCCCTCTTGGAAGACTCCGACGGCGGGCTGTGGATTGGCACTCAGTCGGGCGGACTGCATCGCTGGGCTGCAGGCAATCTAGAAGGGTCCTCTCCTGATCTGTCGAGGGGCGGCCCCGTCCTGACCCTGTCGGAAGACAGAGATGGCAACGTCTGGGTGGGTCGGAACGACGGCTTGGAGCGCTTTCGCAACGGCAGCTTCGTCACGGCGGGTCAAGGGCAAGGCTTTGCCACCGACCGAATGCACGCGGTTCTGGCGCGGCGAACCGGCGGGCTCTGGGTCCTCGACGGCGGCGGCGCGCTGTACACCTACGAGAACGGACGCGCCCGAATGATCGCCCCAACGGGCACCGTCGAGGGCGAGGGTGCGCTGGGCATGCTCGAGAGCAGCGATGGCACGTTGTGGGTCGGCTCGCGGCAACTGCTGCGCTACACGCGCGGTCAGTGGGCAAAGTTCGAGCACCCCGGCGGCGACTTTGGGGTTCTCGCGAACGACGCGGATGGCACGTTGCTCGTCTCGCAAACCGACGGTTCGGGGACCAGCACGCTGTCGCGATTCGACGGAACCGTTTTTTCGCCGCTGACCGAAGCTGGATCATTGCACCACGTGCAGCGACTGATGGTCGATTCCGAGCGGAGGATCTGGATCAGCACGGGCGGAAATGGACTGGTGCGACTCGGGAAACAGGGACGTCGCGCATTCACCAAAGAGGACGGTCTGCCTCACGACATCGTCTACGGCGTCGTGGAAGGTTTGGACGGCGCATTCTGGGTCGCGACGCGCGGCGGGTTGGCTCACATTTCTGCCGAAGACGTCGTCACCAGTCTCGCCGCCACATCGGGTTTGCCTCGCCAATCGCCATCACACCTGCAACTCGACGACCTGGCTCACCTGTGGATCACTTCTGACGAAGGCATCCACCGCGTACCGCTCGTGCAGCTGGAAGCAGCCGTCTCGGGTTCCAGAGTCCCTGTGAGATCGGCCCACTACGGGTTGAGCGACGGATTGCGCAGCATCGACATCTCTCGCCGCGGGTCGGGTCAAACCAAGACCAGCGACGGACGGCTGTGGTACGCGACGAGTCGTGGGCTATCTCACGTCGATCCATCCGTGATCGTCATCGATACGACAGCCCCATCGGTGGAGATCGTCTCTGCCGCGATCGATGGCCGCAAGGTCCACTCACGGGACATCCAGCTCGACGAGCCCGCCGAGCGCATCGAAGTCGCCTACACCGCTCCGGGCATCGGCGGAGGTGAACTCATCGAATTCCGGTACCGGCTGGCGGGGTACGAGCGCAAATGGGTGAGCCCCGACACCGAGCGCGCGGCGCACTACACCAATGTGCCTGACGGCAGTTACACCTTCGAGGTCGTCGCACGACGAAACCACGGCCCCTGGGGCAACGAGCCCACGACGCTGAGCTTGGTCATCGCTCCGGCTTGGTACGAGACGTGGTGGGCGCAAGCGTTGTTGGCGTGCTCGGCAGCGCTGAGCTTGTTCGGTTTGTACTCGCTGCGCGTGCGACAGCTCAAGCAACGCGAGCTGGAACTCGTACACAAAGTCGAAGAGCGCACTCGAGAACTGCGCAAGGAGGTCAGTGAGCGACGCCTCGCCGAAGACAAGGTGCGCAAACTGAACGCGGAGCTGGAAGGCAACGTGCGCGAGCGGACCGCACAATTGGTAACCGTCAATCAAGCGCTGATCGAAGACGTTCAAAAGCGGCAGAGCGCCGAGGCTCAACTCGCCGACGAGAAAGAGCGCTTGGCAGTGACCTTGGGCAGCATCACGGATGGCGTCATCGCCGTCGACGTGTCGGGCCAGGTCATGCTGATGAATCGCGTCGCCGAGCAATACACCGGCTGGCAAGCGAGTGAGGCCCGCGGCAAGGCACTTCCCAGCGTATTTCGCGCCATCGCCCGGGACACGCGCCAGCCGCTTCCAACGCCCGTTGCAGATGTCTTGTCCGGTAGCAGAGCGCGCAGCGAAGTCGAGCGTGCCGTACTGTTGGGTCGTGAAGGGGGCAGCGAAACCAGCGATCGCCTGGTCGACGCCTCGGCGGCTCCGATCAAAGACGCCAAAGATCAGCTCATCGGCGCGGTGTTGGCCTTTCGCGACGTCACCGAGAGAACTCGTGCAGAAGAACAACTGCGCAAGACCCAGAAGCTGGAATCCCTCGGCGTGCTTGCCGGAGGAATCGCCCATGACTTCAACAACATGCTCACGGGGATATTCTGTCACGTGGACATGGCGCGGAAATCGATCCCTGACGATTCGCCGGCGCGACGATGGCTCGATGACACGATGGCGGTGCTCGAGAACGCCAAAGGGCTCGCACGCCAACTACTGACGTTCTCCAGCGGAGGCAAACCAACACTCGAATCTCACTCCTTGTCCGAACTGCTGCGCGACAGTTCGAGATTCGTACTCTCCGGTTCCAAGGTGTCAGTCGACTTGCAGATCCCACGAGACCTGTGGCCGTGTGACATGGATCCGGTTCAGATCCGCCAAGTCGTCGACAACCTGATCATCAACGCGCGACAAGCGATGTCGGACGGAGGAAACCTACACATCATCGCGACGAACCTGACCGAGGCACCCGACTCCCAACGACATCGGGGGCAGAACGACGCGTACGCACAGCGCTGGGTAGAAATCGCCTTTCGGGACGAGGGGCCCGGAATTGCTCCCGACGTGATCGACCGGATCTTTGATCCGTTCTTCACGACGAAAGACACCGGCAGCGGTTTGGGGCTCGCAACGGTGCATTCGATCGCCAGCAAGCACGGAGGGAAGATCGACGTCGAGTCGCACCCGGGGCGCGGTACCACGTTCCGCCTGAGGTTGCGCGCCGCCACCGCGCCATCCGTATCGCTACCGCCGCATGCGCTGATGGCATTGTCGCCCAGCGTCCACACCACGACGCGGAGCGTGTTGGTCATGGACGACGAATACCCAATCCGACGCGTTGCGGGGGCGGCCCTCGAAGGCGCGGGATATGACGTCGTGTTGACCTCGTCCGGTGATGAGGCAGTGGACGTGTTCACCCAACGCTTCAACAGTGGGCGAGGGTTCGACCTCGTGATCCTCGATCTGACGATCGCTGGCGGGATGGGTGGCGCCGAAACGCTTCAACGTTTGCGCAAGATCAACCCCGGCGTGCAGGCCATTGCGTCGAGTGGCTACGCCAGCGGTACGGTACTCGGCGATCCGAACGCCCACGGATTCAACGCAGCGCTACCCAAACCCTACACCGTCGACGACCTCGTTGCTGCCGTCGCCGCGATGTTGCGGGCCGCCTGAGCAAACAGCAAACAGCAACTTCACCGACTCAGCGATCCACGGCGACGTCGTCAGCGTCGCCCGCGTCAACTGCTCGCCGTCCAGCGTCGCGCGGTGGTTCGGCTCGTGCGGCAGCATCCGGGACCGCTGGTACGGTTGGTCCTGCGTCACCCACTTCCGGGTCGCGATCGATCGGCGGGCGCGGGCGGGGTCTGGATGTAGACGTCGGATTCGAGGTGGGAGTACTCGCCGTCGGTGTGACTGCGACCGGCGGAGGATTCGCCGTTGGTAGGATCATGCCGGACGGTGGAATCACCGGCACCGGGCCGGGCAAGGGGGGTGCCATGCCAGTGGTCCCGACTGGCGGCGGAGCAAAGCCAACCACCGCCAGAGCGATGACGTCGTCATCGTCGATGTCACTGCCGAGTGCGTCACAGCCCGGCAGCACCCCCACGCAACTAGCGTGAAGCACGACTGCCGGCACGATGCGAAACGTGCGGCGCTTCCGAGAAACTCGTTCGCTCACGCGCGCAAGCGTACATCAGCTCAGCCACGACCGGTACGCGATTGTTGCTGTTGCACCAGCGTACCGGGGCGCTGCCGCCGGACGATGTTGCGCCCTTTCGTCAGCGAATGTGCAAAACCGACGTCTGCACGCGTTTGCCAACCTGTTCCAAACGCCACCACGAGCTCTTGTCGTTCATCGGCGACCAACGCCGTTCTTCCTTGCGGTAGTGCCAATCCTTGTCGTTCTGGAAGTAGACCTGAAGACCAGCACCTTCGATGATGTTCACTATTTCGTGACTGTGGTAGCTAGCCTTGTCGTAGTCCGTCAGCGCTTTTTGACCCATCTCCGCGTACAACGAGTTCAGCTCGAGCAACCGGTCGTTCAAGTCCGGGTCGAGCGCTCGAGCGTTGAGACCGATCCGTCGAGCTTCACGCAAGGTAATGGGGTACTCGTGGGAAGGGTAACCTTCGCTCAAGTGTCGGCTGATCCGTTCGACTTTGCGCGCGTCGGACATGTGAAAGGAGAGAATCTCCTGACACAGCTTGATCGATAGCGAGCTGATGCGATCGACAGCGCCGATCACCAACGGATGAACGTGAGAAAACAATGCTTCATAGGGGTTGACTTCGTGGAGGCTCCCCTTGCCACGCGAGTTCGAGGTCTCTCGCCACAGACGTACGACTCGGAGCAACTCGTCCTGGCTGACGCTAACGAGTTCGTTGTCCACGTCCACCGGGGACAGCTCGTGCCGCAACGACGTGTCCACAGCCGTCAAGTGGGCGAGCGGCCCCATGTGTAACTCCTCCGCTCCCAGAGACAGCATCGTCGCGGCGGAGGCACATTCGAGGGGGATCAGCGCGGTGATTCGGTCCGTGTACTGGCGCAGAAGGTGGACCAACCGCAACGCAGCTTCGCCCGATCCGCCATCACTCTTGATGCACAGCGCGACCCGCTCCTGTTTACCGATGACACTCAGCACTTCGTAGAGCGCCAAAACGTCGTTGTTGCAGACCGAACCCGCCGGAGACGTCCAATACGCTATCAAGCGGCAACCCAGCCGACGTTCGATGTCCTTGATTAGTTTCTGGGTGCGATCGAACAGTACGGGGGGTTTCTTGATCCGGATGCGTTTGGGGCTCTTTCTCGCGGCCATGCGCCACTGTAGTGCCTCGCCAAAGCGGTCCGCTGCACAAATGGCGAGAGGCGCAGAGGGCGTGGCCGGTTTTTCGCGCGGACGGAGCTTCCGAGCGCTGTCCGAGCGGAAACGCTACCAGCCAGCGGGGTAGTCCAATCGGATCGCATGGCGCGAATTCCGACACGTTGGTGGAGCTTCCGCCGATTCGCGACGCTGGATTATTGCGCTACGTTGAGAAGCGCCTGCCAGTCGCCGCGAGGACTTTGTTCCGTCTCTCAGGGCACGTTGGCCCCCCGGGACAATCGCCTGGACAGTGTAGGACCCGTTGCGTAGAACACCGAGACACGGCTACCGGAGATCGGCCCCCAGTGGGCGCCTCCACCCGGTACCAGGGGCTTCTGTATCCCGCGGCCCCGGCCGCGTCTGAATTCGTGCGTGCAGAGGAATGTCGAAATGACGAAGCTGAACCTGACCCTATTGAATCTCGGCATCGTTGGCGGTGCGTTGGCCGTCGCCTGCAGCGCGGACAGCCCGAACACCACGGCGCAGCCAGCGACTCCCGGCGCGACGGCGCCAATGCAGCCGTCCACCCTCGCGACCAACCCGGTAACGCCGGGCATCGTCATGGTAACGCCCTCGACTCAACCGATAGCGACGACGCCGCAGCCCGTCGCCACGTCACCAGGAGTGCAGCCGACGGTAGCTCCAGGTGCCACTGTCGGAGCGCCCCCCGGCACGCAGCAGGGTCCAGGTCTGCCAATGCCACCCGTAGGTGGCACACCGACGGCTCAGGGCACGGCTCCGGCGCAAGTCGATCCCGGCCCGGCACAGTCGCCGCAACCGGCCGCTCCCGAGCCAGAACCCGACCCAACGCCTGCCGGTGGTGAGGGCAACATGATCATTCCAAACGACAAAGGTTGGGTCGCGGTCAGCACCAACGGCGTCGGAGTTCAGGGCTCTTGGTACGACTACCAAGACGACGTCACCGAAGACTTCGAGCGGACGGTCGAAAGCGGCACCGTGTGCATGACAGGGACGACGGCCGAAGCGGAAGAGGACAACTACGACATCTATGGCGCCGCCATCGGTTTCAACTTCAACGACGAAGATCCCTGGGACGGAAGCGCGTACAGCGGCATCTCCTTCACTGCGACCGTCGACAGCGACGCCGACGTTCTGGTCAAGTTGACGATGGCCAAGACCAAAGTCGTGGACGGCGGTGAGCACTTCACGACACTCCGATCCGGCAAGAACAGCATCGACTGGAGCGACTTCGAGCAGCCATCGTGGGTCGCGGACAACGGCGACGATGAAGATTTGGATCCGTCGGACATCGCGGCGATCCAGTTTCTGGTGCAGCCCGGCCCCACTGGTCCGAACCCCTTCAGCGTCTGCATTTCGGACATGGCCATCGAGGATTGACGACGGTGCGCGACGCACCGTCGCGAGACACAGTCTGATTGCGTTGACGCCCCGCCGAAACCCGCGGGGCGTCATGCATTTCAACGCCGCACGTCACGGGTAGGACGTTCACCCGATCAGCTCACTGGCCCGAACACGCGGACGACCAGTCCCCTTCAGCGCCGGGAATTCACAGTTCCACTCGGACACGCCCTTGCCAGGCCGATGCCTCGAACCCACCACTGTTGCATGCTCATCCGCACGAGCGAAAGGATGGCTCGATGACGAGCGTGCAACTCATCGGAATCACGTAACGGAGAGTTGGCACGGTGCTCGCATTACAGAAGTACAGAAGCCGCGAAGAGAAACGCAGAGCTTCGGAAGACATCCGCACGGCGGCCGGTCCCCCTCCCCTCCCCCCCCTGTCGCCGTGCTCTTTTCAGCGCAGCGGCGTCGGTGCCCCCCCCTCCCGACGTCGCTGTCGCTCCTATTTTGTGGCCTACTTTCGAGGCCATCAGCGAACGAGCTTCACCGCCGGGGAGCCCTGCCGTCGACGTAGCTCCGCTCAGTCAGGCGCGCCAAGCAGGTGCCAACGAACGTGTGCAGAAAGCACGACATCTCGATCACAGCTGAGGCAGTTCGTTGCGGGGCGCTGAATGAGAGTTCGCGATTCGCGGACTCTCCGCCCGACCATCGCCTCACCAGTGCTCACCCACTTCGTGCACCGAAACGCATGACTCACCCGAGCTGTCGTTCGCCCCGTTAACCCGAATTCACGAGCGCCGACCGAAAGCACCATCCGACGCCGATTTCCCCCGTCGGGTGCCGATCGGGCACACTGTCATTCCCGCTGGCTCTTCTTACCCACCGCGCTGCTGTGAGAACCGTTCCTCCACGCAGCCTGTTGTGGGTTGGGGTGACGCGCTGGATCCCATCAGTCAGCGCATCACCCTGCACACCGAACAGTCGAGGACCGGCGTAAGGGCACACACGGACGCGCAGTGAAGCGCAGTGAAGTGCAGTGAAGTGCAGTGAACCACAGGGCGCGTCGCATCGCCGGCCATGGTGGTGCGGTCCGACGGCGCTTCGAGACGCCAGGGCTCGCAAGCTCGGTGCCGCGCCCGACCCAACCGCGCGCTATCGCCGTGGCAAGGAACCGGGTCGAAACAGCCGTGCACCGAGGGCGGCGATGCGTCACCGCAACAAGGCGCGACGAGGCGAGCATACTGGGACCGTTTGCGGGGGAGGAACCCCGAGCCGTCACGGCCGTCACAGGACTGTTCGGGGGAAAGTTCCGCGGGCCAGTTGCCAATGGAGGTAGCCGGCGCTAATGTCCACCATCCTGCGGCGGGCCGTATCCGTCGCTGGCCACGCGAGGTCGGGTGGTTTCCGTCCCGCAAACTGAAAGGACAATTCGATGATTAGCGTGAACCTTCCGGATGGAAGTGTGCGTCAGCTGGATGACGGGGCAGCTGCGCTGGATTTGGCCAATGCCATTGGGGCCGGACTGGCCAAGAACGCCGTCGCCGCGAAGATCGGCTCTGAAGTGGTGGACCTCCGGGTCCCACTCGAGGACGGCGCCGCGGTCTCCATCCTCACCAAAAAAGACCCCGAAGCGCTCGACGTACTACGCCACTCGGCAGCGCATTTGATGGCGGACGCTATCTTGCGTGTGTTTCCCAAGGCACAGTTGACGATCGGCCCCGCCGTCGAAGATGGGTTCTACTACGACCTGTTCATACCCGACGGCGAGAAGATCACGCCGGACGACTTTCCGAAGATCGAAGAGGAAATGCAGCGCATCGCCAAGCAGGCGTTGCGTTTCGAGCGGCGTGTAGCCAACGACACGAGCGACGAAGTCTTCGCCCGTTATCAGGCGATCGATGGCGGCAGCAACAAGTTCAAAGCCGAGTTGGTCGAAGGCATTCGGCAGCGCGGCGAAGAGCTGTCGTTCTTCCGTCACGGTGACTTCGTCGACTTGTGCCGCGGTCCGCACGTGCAAGACACGGGCTGGCTCAAGCACGTGAAATTGACGAAAGTGTCGGGCTCGTATTGGCGCGCCGACGCCTCACGCGAACACCTGGTGCGCGTGTACGGCACGGCGTTCTTCTCCAAGAACGACCTGCAAGATTACCTGACGCAGCTCGAAGAAGCGAAAAAGCGCGATCACCGCGTGCTCGGCGAACAGCTCGGCTTGTTCGTGATGCACGAGGACGCGCCGGGTTTCCCGTTCTTTTTGCCGAAGGGCGCTGCGCTGTTCAACAACTTGGCCGACTACATGCGCGGGCTGCTCAAGCGGCGCGGTTACCTAGAGGTCAAGACGCCGCTGATCTTGAGCGAGCACATGTGGCACACCTCCGGGCACTACGACAACTACCTGGAGAACATGTTCTTCACGAAGCTCAAGCTGCGTGATGCCGACGACCCTGCGAAGATCAAAGAGGACGTCCAAGAAGAACGCCCGATGGCGGTCAAGCCGATGAACTGCCCCGGCCACTTGATGGTGTACCGGGCACGGCTGCACAGCCACAACGAGTTCCCGCTGCGCATCGCGGAAATGGGCTTGGTCCACAGACGCGAGCTGAGCGGCGTGCGCCACGGTTTGTTCCGCGTGCAAGCGTTCACTCAGGACGACGCGCACCACTTCTGCACACCGGAGCAGATTGGCAACGAGATCAAGATGCTGATCGACTTCTTCAAGGAAGTCTACTCGGCGTTCGATCTCGACGACGTACGGGTCGAGCTCTCGACGCGGCCGGCCAAGAGCATCGGCAGTGACGAGATGTGGGAACGCGCCGAGTCGGCGTTGAAGTCGTCTCTCGACTCGACGGGGCTGCAGTACGTGATCAACGAAGGCGACGGAGCTTTCTACGGGCCCAAGATCGATTTCCACATCCGTGACGTGCTCAAGCGCTCCTGGCAATGCGGAACGATCCAGCTCGATTTCTCGATGCCGGAGCGTTTTGGGCTGACCTACGTCGGCGCCGACGGCGAACGGCACACGCCCGTGATGTTGCACCGCGCCTGCTACGGCAGTTTGGAGCGCTTCATGGGCATCATCATCGAAAACTACGCAGGTGCTTTCCCCATGTGGCTGGCCCCGACGCAGTTCTCGGTGATCCCAGTCAGTGAACGCTTCAGCGACTACGCCAGCCAAGTGACTGAGAAGTTGCTCGACGCGGGGCTGCGCGGCGAAGCCGATCTCGGCCCGGACCGGGTCGGCTACAAGATCCGTCAGGCCAGCTTGCAGAAGCTGCCCTACGTGATCGTCGTCGGCGAAAAGGAGCTCGAAGGCGGCTCGATCAACGTGCGGTCGCGCACGGCGGGCGAGCTCGGCGCGATGAGCATCGACGATTTCTTGCAGCGCATCGCTGAAGAGCGCAAGCCGGGCGGCAAACCGCCGTTGCCGCAAGCCGCCCAGTAGCGCAGACGACGGCGTCCTGCGGGCCCGCTCGAAGCGGCGGGCCACAGCCTGGCGCGGCAAGACGAGGCGTGATCCCGAACGGGGTTGCGCCTCGCTGCATTGCAGCACCCCAGCCGGCAACGTAGTATTTCGCTGCCCGCCGCTCGGTGTGTTCTACACTGACGAGCAATGGGAACGGGTGCGATGCAATTCGACGGGAAGCAAACCGCTGCCGCGCGCGGATGGAGTCTGGCATCGAGACGAATCGCTTCGATGACGATGGTTGCTTGGCTCAGCGGGTGTACGCCCCAAGCGCCCACCCCATCGGCGCCGCCATCCCCCACGCCGACGACTCGCAGCGAGTCCGCACCGACGACGAGCGACGGCGCGACACCTCCACCTCCCGCGACCATCAGAGCCGACGCTGGCGCGGCACCGTCGAGTTCGGCGTCGCCATCATCAAAACCCACCCCGGCACCGTTCTCACCCCCGCCCGTTGCGCCGCCCTTCGAGCTGTCAGCCAAACCCGGCGACGGCGAGTGGACGCCGATGGGCGACGCTTCGTTCGGCGAGGTCGCCGCCACGGACCCGTCGCCAGTGTTTCGCACAGTGATTCATCCCCACCCCAAGAACCCCTTCGTCAGTATGGAGTTGGTCGCGATGGACCTGTCGCGACTGCGTGTCGGGTGGACGATCGGCAAAGCTGACGCGGGCGCTCAGCGCTTACAGTCGATCCAGACTCCAGGGCTCGTCCCCGACGGTGAACAGGCTGCGGCCGTGGCCGTATTCAACGGCGGCTTTCAAGCTCGCCACGGCTGGTGGGGGCAGATGACTCACGGCATCACCTTCGTCCCCGCGAAGGACAGTGGTTGTACCGTGGCGTTGACCCACGACGGCAGGGTGTCCATCGCGCCGTGGACGGCCTTCGAAACGGAGCGGGATCGACTGCTGAGCTTTCGTCAAGGTCCTCCGTGTTTGGTCGCAGACGGCGAGCTTCACCCCAACCTGGAAAAGGGACTCACGCGCGTCTGGGCCGGGAAAAATCCCGATTTGAAAACCCGTCGCCGTTCGGTCCTCGGCATCGACGCCGAGAAGAAGGTCTTGTTCTACGCAATCGGCATCGAGGCGCGACCGCTGGATCTCGCGCGCGGCATGCAGGCGGCGGGCGCAGCGAACGCGGTGCAACTCGACATCAACTTCGCCTGGACACGCTTCCTGCTCGCGGGGCGGGTAGAGGGTAAACCACGTGTGACGACCAGCCTCGTACCCGACAGCCTGCACGGCAAAAACGAGTACTTCAGTCGACCTTCGGATCGTGACTTCTTCTACGTGACGCGAACGGACCTCGTAGCGCCCGCTCCGTGAGCGGCCGGCTGCGTCGGCAACGCCTGAACGCGCAAGTCGCGAAAGCAGCTCTCAGGGGCTGAGGGGCGGTGGACTACCGCGCCGCACGACGACCCAACGCCGCTGCTCGCGACGCAGCTCGTAGTACCCCTCGCTGACCATCTGGGCCCCGATGAACGTCTCGGCATGGCCCCAGGCAACCTGCCCCTGCACACGAAGCAAGCTCGCTCGAGTGCGTGCACTGGCCGCTCGTCGTGGTCGGTCTGCTTGACACGCTGCATCACAGGCGGCTCGCGCTTCTTCGACGAGGAGCTTGCCCTGGTCCGTCGCGATCTCCGCAGCGACGTCGTAGTCCTGAATGTACAGCTGGTGGTGGAATTCCAGCGCGGCATCCTTGGGGCGGTCGATCCGAGACTCGAGCGCGACCGGCTCGAACCGCTGACTGGCGGGCGGCTGATAGTTGCACGCGAGCTTGCCCGTTCCCCAAGTACCGAGCGTCACCAGAAAGACAGCGCACAAAAAGAGCAAAGTCCAACGCGTATTGGTGTCGAGCCCAGTGCCATACGGAATCGGCGCCGGGGCGTCCGCAGCTCCAACGCGCACCCAGTCCGGGCTCTGCGCCGCAGCTTCGTCACCGTCGTTACTCTGCTCCGCCAGCGCGGGGGCAACCGCTGCCGCCTCCGTGCCAACCTCGGACATGGTTTCAATCGGAGCTGCGGGATCCCGATCGGCGGGGATTCCAGCGGATTCGGAGGGCTGTCCCGAAGGAGGCGGCGACGACGGCTCGGACATGGACGGCGCTCGTCATCTCACAGCGGGAAAAATGCCGCAACCCACGCCGGGCAGCGTCCGACCGGAGCCCATGAAGCGCAACCTCCGCCCTCGGCCCGCAGCTCCGCCCGCACCCTCGGAGCCAAGCAGTGTCTCATCGCCCCACGCCCCACGACGAATGCACCGGACTATGCAAGCCGCGGCACTGTGTCTGCTTGCCATCGCATCGGGCTGCTCGGGAGCCGCTCCACTTCCTCCTGCAGCGCTGGCTCACAACGCGGCGGGGGCCGATGCGCTGCTGCAAGGGGACCTGGAAACCGCCTCAGCAAACCTCGAAGTCGCCGTCGAGTACAATCCCGAGTTCGTCGACGCGCTGACGAACCTCGGGTTGGTGGAGATGGGGCGCGGCAACTTCGACCGAGCGAGGCAACTGTTCGAACGAGCCAAGCGCCTCAACCCCGACGTCGCGCAACCGCACCATTCACTGGGCGTCCTGGCTGAGCTCGAGCATCGTCCTGACGTCGCGAGCGAGCACTACCGAGAAGCGCTGAAGGTCGACCCTGGGTTCGCAGCAGCGCGCGGCAACCTCGCACGGCTACTGCTGCAGGCCGGGCACGTGGAGCACGCCTTGATCGAGTTCCGCAAACTGGCTCAGATCGAACCCCTTCACGTCGCCGGACAGGCCGGCTCGATCGAATGCTTGATCAAACTGGGGCGCCTCGACGAAGCCGAACGACAGCTGTCCAAAGCTCGGGCGTCACTCGGCGAATCGCCCCAGTTGACCCTGCTGCGGGCACGACTCGACCTGCAGCGCGGCGAGCTTCGCGCCGCGCTACGCACCCTGGCACCACTGACCGAGCGCAACGACGATTTGGGACTCGCGGCGTTAGCGTGGAGCGCGGTCGCGGCGCTCGGCGCCTCGGATGCGCAAGTGGCTCTGAGTTACGCGCAGAGGGCGTATCGGTTGGATCCTGATCACCCCTTGACGCTGTACGCCCTGGCGGTCGCTCTGGATGAGCTGCGCGACCCCGACCGCCGGGCATGGCTCGATCGCGCGCGCACGGCAAATCCCTCCAATCCAGAGTTGCTCAAGCGAACCGAGGCCGGGACACGCTGAGCTGCGAGCCGGTAACGACGAACCCTCCGGGTGAGTCGCATCACCGGATCCGGAATCGTGACGCGGGGCGTTCGGCTGCCGACCCGAACGGGGAGCGATTGCCGCCGCGGCGACTGACGGGAACTCCAAGGCCGAGGTTCGCTCGACCAGTCTTCACGACCGCCGGACCGGAAGTGCGAGAACGCCGCGAGTTTCCGCGTCGGACGCAACTCGGTGTAGACTCACCCACGTGACCGGCACCAACGACGCGACCACGGCACAGCGGCGGGACTACGTTGGAACGCTTCGGGGGATCGGAACGCTGTCGGCGCTGTTTCGGCAAAGCCTGGCGCAAGGGCGGACGCACCGCATCGCGCGCTGGGTGATGGCCGGGTTGACGGTGATCTGGTGCGTTTCGATGCTGGCCGGCGACGCAGCGCTGGATACCGTCAGTCACGGTCAGGGGGTGCTGGCATGGCTCGTGGTGTTCGCGACCCCGTCCTATTTCCGCGCGGACGAGAGAACGGCCCAAGCCATCTGTCGACTTGCTGCCCTGAGCGGTTTCGACGCGCGCAGTTCGCGGCTCGCTCTGGGACTCGCGCGCGCAAGTCTCAGCTTCTGGCCGTTGGCGTTCGCGACCACGGCGCTGTGGGCGTCGGTGCTCTGGACGCACTCGTCGCTGGCTGCGCTGCCGACGACACTGCTGTCCACGGCGGAGTGTTTGCTCGCCGCCGCGGTATTTGCAGCTGCGCTAGCGTGCTTGGCAGCAATCAGTGAGCGGGTCGCCTCAAAGAAGCCGGGACGTGTGCTGTTGGCGCTGGTCGTGATCCCCGCGCTGTTCTTTGGCGTCGTCCCCGAGTTGCCGAGTGTCTGGCACGCCTACGCGGGGTGGACAGCCAAGAGCGTTGCTCTGGCGGAGGCCATGTGACATTGCGCTTCGCGTCTGTTGCCGTGTCGGGCGTGTGGCTCGATCATCGTTTCGAACCAGGGCTGACTGCACTCGTCGGACACCCCGACGCGGCGGCCCGCGCCATCGTCGAACTGGCGTGCGGACTGAGGCTCCCGGAGCGTGGCGTGGTCAGCCTGGCCGGCAAAGCGCCCGCCCTCCACCCCGAGCTTCGCGCCGCAATCGCGAGCTTGCTCCCCGAGGAGCCAGCGCCGCGTGACACGACCGTGCTCTATTGGATGGAACGAAGCCGGGCCTTGCGGCTGGCGGCGCGAGCGTGCCCCGACGCGGAGACGTGTCTGGACCGCTTGGGTCTCGCAGAACTGGGGCGACGCACCACCGACGCAATCACGCCTCGGGAGTGTCGGGCCGCGATGCTCGCGCTCGCTTGCGGTCTCGAAGATCCGGCAGCCATGGTGCTCTGGGAGCCGTTGACGATCGCCGGCGTCGATCGAGCGGAGCTGTCTCGAGTGCTCGACGAACGCGCACGGAACGCCCCCGTACTGTTCACCACGACCGATCCGCAGGCCGCAACGTCGCTTGGTGCAACCACGCTGCATTTGGTCGGCGGTCGCCTGTTGAACGCGCCGGCACGCCCAGCAACGGTGACGTACAGGGTCACCGTTGAAGGCTCATCCGAGCTGGCGAGTAGCCTGCTCGCCGAACCGAACGTGCTGCGCGTGGCTGCACCCCACGACGCGCACACCCTGGAGGTGACCGGCGTCGAGGCGGCGGACCTGAGCTCGACGATCCTCCGTTGCATCGTTCGCAGCGACGCGAAGCTCGTTGCCCTGACGCCGACATACCACGACTTGGACACGCTGCAGGCCAGCGCGCGCGGCAGCGCCGACGCCGCCTACAACGCCGCCCAACAAGCCCCAGCGATTCAACCCCAACAGTACCCGGTGCCCGGCAATGCGCGCTAGCTTCTTGGCAGGCGTCCAGTGGGCGGTGGACCAGACCAGCCCACGTTGGTGGACTATCGCTGCGTTCATCTGTGCTCCCATTACCCTATTGGGGCTACTCGTCGAACACCGCGCTGAACCGAGCATGTCGGCAGACAACGCGCTCGTGGCGATAACCTTTGGCCTCGTAATCCCCGCGCTGGCCTTCGGAACCGTGTCGCGTGTGTTTCCGAACCGCCTCGATCTGGCCCTCGCGACGGTCGCCCGCCACGGCGCCGACCGCCGTTGGTCACTGCTCGGAGCCGGAGGGGCCATCGCTTTGACCCTCGCCATCGCGAGCGCTGTGCTCGCAGCGAGTACGCGTCTTTTGGGCGGAAGCGTAACGGAACACCTGCTGCGAGACACGATCACGTGCGCGTGGATTGGCGCACTCGCGGGCGTTGCGTATGCGGCCTGGTTCTTGCTTGGTTCGGCCTTTGGGCGTCGCGCTGGCGGTCGCTGGTGGGCGTGGGGCGCGGACTGGTTGCTCGGTATCGGCACGGGAACTCTGGCAATTCCGTGGCCACGGGGGCACTTGCGCAATCTGCTAGGGGGAGCCCCCGTCGCCCACTTGGCACAGCCTGTGTCCAGCGGGCTTCTGGTCGTTTTGGTATTGCTGTACGTTCTCGTTGCCCTGCTTAGAACACCCCGCTGACGCGCCGGGCACTAGTGGTGGCACAGACTGCACGAGCGCGCTACACCCCAGTCCAGCGGCGTTTGGCTCGCGCAGCCCGTCACATCACCAAGCGATTGCCTCTCACGTGGTGTCCGTAATCCTCTCGCAATCAGCCCGGTGCGCAAAGCACCGGCGTCCGTCGAACACGCCCCGCCGTCGACGAACGCACCGACACCACTTTCATCGCAAGGTCCCCCATCAGGAGCAAGTAGCGACGTGAAGGACATCCTCTTCCAGTTCGCGTACATCGAAGAACTCCAAGACATGCTCAGCGCCGAAGCGGACGAACGAGAAATCGATCTCCCCTTCGGCAGCGAAGGCTTCCTCGACGGCCAATGGGTCTTGGCGACGTTCATCATCGGCGACCGTTCGACCTCAGTCGCAGGTTGCATCATGGACCGCGGCATCGGGCTGCAGCTGGCGTTCTCGGAACGCGATTGGACGACCCTGACCGATTTCTCGGAGCTGTCGCCCCCGCAAAGCGGCCCCCCCAGCGTGCGCTGTCCACCCATCACGGAAACCGTCTCCACGGAGGGCACCCACGTGTTGGTCGTCGACGGCGAGTTCGAGACTCGCACCGTGACGCAGCAGTTGTTGGAGGGTGCGGGCTACGCGGTCACTGCCGTTGGCAGCGCGGAACACGCCATCGAGGAGCTGTCTCATCGCGACGTCGATTTGGTCGTCTGCGAGCGCACACTGCCGGGCATGAGCGGTCTCGATTTTTGCCGGCGAATGAAGCAGGATTGCAAGTTGTGTTCAGTACCCGTCGTGTTTCTCACCACTCACGCCGCGCAGCACCGCGTAGCAGAGGCGTTTCAGTGCGGCGCGGACGAGTACATGACCAAGCCCTTCCGCGAACCGGAATTGTCGGCGCGCGTGATCAGCTTGTTGCGACGCTCGAATCGCCGCGCCGGATAGCGTTCGAGACCGCCAGACGGCCCGCGCAGACACGCGTCGTGCGCCGCGCCGCGCTCACTGTTCTCTGAAGGCTTCGGCGGGGCGCATTCGCGCGGCGTGCAAAGCGGGCCACAAGCACGCGACCAAACACACCAACACGGCGAACACACCGGTCAGCGCGAAGTCCCACGGTCGTAAGATCACCGGCAGCTTCGAGATGAAGTAGACCTTGGGATCGAGTGGAAATCCGTATTCGACGATCCAACGGCACAGACCGTAACCAGCACCCAAACCGGTGCCGGTACCGAGCACGCCGATGATCAACCCCTGATACAGGAACGAGCGCAGCAGACTGCCGTCGGTGGCGCCCATCGCCTTGAGCACGGCGATCTCCTTCTTCTTGTCGAAAACCACCATGATCAGCGTCGCGATCACGGTGAACGCCGCCACGAGGATGATCAGCGCCAGCACCAGGCTCATCATGATCTGTTGGATGCGCAGTGCGGTGAACAAGCCGTGGTTCAGCTCCTCCCAGTCCATCGTGTGGTAGATGCCGTTGTCGAGCAGCCCCGCGATTCGCTCGGTGACCGCAGCCGAATCATCGATGTCGCGGATGCGCATCTCCACGCCGGTCACCGTGTCGCCGGCGCCATAGAAAGCCTGGGCTTCGTACAGGTCGGTGTACATCAGCTTCGAGTCGTACTGGTCGAACCCCGCCTGGAAAATCCCCTGAACGCGAAACTGCTTGGCGACGGGCGGGCGCAATTCACCGCGCGAGAACGAATACCCAATCGTCGGCGACGTGACTTGCACGCAATCGCCGAGTTCCACGTCGAGTGTGGTCTTCAGCGTCGACCCGATCACGATCCCCGGCAACTCACCCGTCGTGCCGTCCTTGCATGGATCTGGCACGACACCCACGGGGTCTTCCTCGGGCAGATCACCCGCGAAGCCCTCCTCGGGCTCGATCGCGCCGACCAGTGCACCTTCGGGGATTTCCGCGGCCAGGTCCGACTTGTCCCGTTTCGTTGGTTTCGCTTCGCCTCGCTCCACGGCTTCGTCATCAGTGACGCCAGGTTTGGCCTCGGCCTCGGCGACCGCGGCCTCGATGGCGTCGAGGACGTCGATCGGTGGCTTGCTTTTCTGCTCGGCGAAGTCGTTGTCGGGCAGCGTCGGTTCCGTGTACGTGCTGCCTTTGGTCGGTTTTCGCTCGGGCGGAGATGCTCCCGACCGCCGCAAACCATCGAGCCCGCCTTCGACGATGTGTCGCGGCAAGTCCAAGACCTGTTGCATCCGCTCGGGGTCGACGCCTTTCAACAGAACGCCCGTTGCCGTGCGGTCGGCATGGGTAACCATCATCGGGTTGATCACGAATGGCGAAACCCCGATGACGTCGGGGTCTTTCTCGACCTTCTCCATGACGTCCCGGTACTCGCGAAACTCGCTGGCGTACTTGAGCACCAGCACGTGCGCGTTCACTCCCAACACCTTTTCGCGGAACTGAGCGCGAAAGCCGCCGGTGACACTCAACACGGTCACCAAAGCCATCGTGCCCAGCGCAACGCCGGCGATCGCCAGCAGAGTGCCGACGGAGATGCTCGCACGTTTGCGGGACCCCATGTACCGAAGGGCCAATGAGAGAGGGAAACCCATTCCGCAAGCGCGTGTAGCAGACCGAACGGGTGCGGTGAATCTCATGTTTCAGTACCGTCACCGCGGACGGCGCGGGGCCGGCGTCCCGGAGAACCGTGTGAGCATCGCTTCGCCACCCCGGCGGCCGAGCCGTCGATGACGAAACCTCGTGATGGCCCCTATCGCGGGGCCGGCCCGCCTGCGCCGAACTCACACACGTGCCGACCACGGTTCAGGCACTCATGTAAGTGCGGTACGGCAATGTAGTCCGCCAATCGGAGCCGGTCATGAGGCTTTCCACGGACAATTCTGGTGTCCATGCGCTTCATCGGTCCGATCGGGATCGCCCATGCCGATTCGATGCATGTGGGCTGGTTACGGCGATACTAGATCTGAGCCTCTTACAGGAACGGCGGGCCCATGAATTGAAACGGAGCTCACTCTCCCAAACCCCGAGCCGCTCGCGCGCGTGACCTTTCACATGTGAGATGTGACCCAGGCTGAAAATTCTGGGCCATACGTCCGCGTAGGAATTCCAGCGATCGGAACAAAAAGACAAAGGAAACCCGCTGGTTTGGCAAGCTATACTTATGAGCCGCAGCCAGCCCCCGTTACGATTGGTTGAGTGCCTCGGATGAGTCAGGACAAAGCACAACCCCGTAAGGACCCCCCCAGCAAACCGCGGGTTGGGAACGCGAATAGCGGATTGAAGGTCGTGACGGTAGCACCCGGTAGTCAGGTAGACCTCAAAGCGCCGGACCCCATCGAGTACATGGTGGATGCCGACGGCGTGTTGGACGCCGATAGTGACGAGCCCGTCGTCTTGGAGAGCTTGCCTCCCCCGTCGTCGCATCCAGATCCCTACCTCGGTTGCACGATCGACAACCGTTACAAGGTCGAAGCACTACTGGGCGAAGGCGGCATGGGCATGGTGTACCTATGCCGGCACAAGATCATCGACAAGCGCGTCGCGTTGAAGATTCTGCGCGCCGACTTGGCTCGTGATCGAGAGGTGACCGAACGCTTCCTGATCGAGGCGCGGGCAGCATCGTCAATCGGCAGCGAGCACATCATCGACATCAGTGACTTCGGCGCGTTGCCCGACGGTTCCGCGTACTTCGTGATGGAGTTCCTCGAAGGGGAACCGCTATCCGCAGTCATCGGGGATGGTAACCCGATACCAACCTCGCGCCTGATTAAGGTCGCCCAGCAGCTGGCGGTTGGCCTGTCCGCCGCGCACGCCGCAGGCATCGTCCATCGCGACCTGAAGCCCGACAACATCTACCTGATCAAGCGCGGCGCCGAGGACGACTTCGTCAAGATCCTCGACTTCGGCATCGCCAAAGTGAGCTCCGCTGCAACGGGCAAACTCACTCAGGCCGGCTCGGTCTTCGGGACGCCCCACTACATGTCGCCGGAGCAGGCCGCAGGCGCTCCGGTGGATCATCGCGGCGACGTCTATTCACTGGGCGTCATCTTGTACGAGTTGGCGTCTGGCAAGGTGCCCTTCGACGCCGACAATTTCATGGGCATCCTCACCCAGCACATGTACAAGGCGCCGATTCCGATCCGAACTCTGTCGGCGGAGCTTGCTGCTGAGGTCGACCCCGGTCTGGAAGCCATCATTCTCAAGTGCCTGTCGAAGCGAGCCGAGCAGCGCTACCAAACGATGGACGAGCTGCACGCCGACCTGGCGCGGTTGCTCGGTGGACAAGTCCCCATCGCAGTCAACGAGATGATGGAGCGCTCCGGGGGCTTCGCCGTCCCGGCTGATTTCTTCAAGCCACCACCGTCGAGCCGAGACTCGCTGCCCATCGAAGCCGCGCCGGATTTCCGGCCCACACGCAAAGCGAGCTGGCCCCTGTATGTAGGGATCGCGGCACCGATCCTCGTCGCCGCAGGCATCTTCTTCGGGCAGAGCGCGGACGGCACGACCGCGGGTCCGCTACAGGCAACGCTGGGCGCCGAGAACTCGCAAGGGGCTCCAATCGCAGCGAACGTCAACGGCAAGGCGGCGCGCAACCAGCCTTCCGTTTCCGCAGTCGGCGATCCGTCCGACGAGTCACCCGCTGGCCGAGAGGTCATCCTCAGCATCGAACCCGTCGCGGCACACGCCTTCGCGGGCGACAAAGACCTGGGCGCGCCGCCGGTCATCGTCACCGTCCCCGACGGCGAAACCGTCGAACTCGAGATCCGGCACGCGGGCTACGAGTCCGAGAAGCTCTCCCTGGACGGGTCGGAAACCAAGATGGCGGTGAAATTGACCCGCCAACAGCCAGTCAAACGACCCGTCAAACAACGACCGCCGGTTCGGCAATCGACGTCCCCGGTGGTGAAGAAAGCGCCACCACCCCCGAAGAAGAAGATCGGTGGCGGGGAAATTGTAAACCCCTGGGACTGATCTCCCAATCGTGACGGAACGCCGGTCGCGATGCGCCGCGACGAGGCACCCGCTTCAACAATCGCTCGTTTTCGTGCTGGCGAAGCACTAGTTTGTCCGAGAGCGTTCGCTCTGAGAGTGACCGCTGGTCTGCGGCACCCGGGTCCACCGTCAAAGCTCGCCCAACCAGGGAAGCCGCGACGACTCAGGACGTCCGGACCAACTCTGCCGCCGCAGTATCCGGAGGTCAGTCCCCCCTCGAAACCGCCACCTCATGCCGACTACCCTGCTAGCCCAAGTCATTCCCGATCCGGTCCGTCGAATCTGCCAGACTCTGCACGACGCGGGGTTCGAAGGGTGGGTCGTGGGCGGACGGGTTCGCGACTGCATCATGGCCAGCCTCGCGAGCAGCCACCGGCTCGAAGCTGGCGGCGACTGGGACATCGCAACCAACGCGCGCCCCGCGCAAGTGCAGCGCCTGTTCCGAAAGGTGATCCCCACCGGGATCGAACACGGCACCGTCACGGTGTTGATCGACAAAGAGGGATACGAGGTCACGACCTTTCGCGCCGAAGCCGAGTACCACGACGGCCGTCGTCCTGGCGCCGTGGCGTTTCTCGACGATATCACCGCGGATCTGGCGCGTCGCGATTTCACGGTGAACGCCATCGCCTACGATCCCCTCGCAGACCGTTTGGTAGATTCGTTCGGTGGCGTCGACGACATTCGCGCCCAGCGCTTGCGGGCGGTCGGTACCGCCGCTGAGCGTTTCGCCGAAGACGGCCTGCGCGTGTTGCGAGCCGCGCGTTTCGTAGCGACGCTCGAGTTCGATCTCGACGACCAAACCGCAGCCGCGATCGAGCCGTCCCTCGACAGCTATCGCAAGGTGAGCTCGGAGCGCATTCGCGACGAGTGGCTCAAGTGCATGAAAGCGCAGAACCCCAGCCGAGGTTTCGAGGTGATGCGCGTTCACGGCATGCTCGCGATTACCGCGCCAGAACTACTCGAGTCCGTAGGCTGTGAGCAGAACCGCTATCACACCTACGACGTCTGGGGACATGCCATGGCCTGCATGGACGCCTGTCCGCCGAGCCCCGTGCTACGAGTTGCGGGTCTGTTGCACGACGTAGGCAAGCCCCGTTCACGCGCCTTCAGCGACAAGACCGAGGACTACACGTTCTACAACCACGAAGCGATCGGCGCCGACATGGCTCGCCCCATGCTCGAACGCCTGAAATTCTCGAACGCCGAGCGAGATCGTGTGGTGGGTTTGGTGCGGCATCACCTGATTTGCTACTCCGACGAGTGGTCCGACGCCGCGGTCAGACGTTGGTTGCGCCGAGTGACCCCAGAACTCGCCGAGGATTTGTACGCGCTGGGTCGAGCGGACGCCGTCGGCAAGGGCAGCGACCCCCAACCGGAATTCGACAACCTGCGCCGACTGCAGGCCCGCGTCGAGCAATTGCTCGCCGAAGGCGCAGCGGTCAGTATTCGGGACTTGGCGATCAACGGCCGTGACCTGATCAGCACTGTCGGGCTTCAACCCGGCCCGATCATGGGCGAGATCCTGCGGGAGCTGCTCGAAGAGGTCACCGACTCGCCCGAACGCAATACCCGGGAAGTGCTGCTCGAGCGCGCGCGCGAACTGGCCAACGCCGCCCGGCAGTAGGCCCCAACGACGGCAGCCCCACGAAACCGACAAGCCCCATCACGACGATGGGGCTCTCGAGTTTCGCAGCTCCCAAGCCCCGTCTCACGACGAAAGGGCTTGGCGCTGAAGGCTCACGGGTTGGTAACGGGCTTGGGCGACCCAAAGATGCTTGCCGGGCGCTTCTTCTCTTTGTTGGGCTCTTGCCGCTTCTGGGCGTAGGTCGGGATCACGACACGCTCGCGCACCGGCAGTTCTTCGCCGCGAATCGACGCGTCGATCTCCTCCGCGTCGATGGTTTCTCGCTCGAGCAGCGCCTCTGCCAAGCGGTCGAGCTTGTCGCGATTTTCGCGAATGACCTTGCGCGCCAATTCGAGCTGCGTGTCGATGATCGAGCGCACCTCGCGATCGATTTCACGCGCAGTTTCCTCGCTGATGGAGTCGCTACGCGACGACATCTCGCGACCCAAGAACACATTCTGTTCGCCTTCGTTGTAGGCGATCGGTCCCAACTTGTCGCTCATGCCGAGTTCGCAAACCATGGCACGAGCCATGCGCGTCGCGCGCTTGATGTCGTCGGAGGCGCCGCTGGTGATCGTTTCGAACACGATTTCCTCGGCAACGCGACCGCCGAGCGCCATCGCGATGCGAGCCAGCAGCTGCTTGCGCGTCATGGTGTGGCGGTCTTCGGTAGGCAAGAACTGAGTGACGCCCAGTGCCGCGCCGCGCGGAATGATGCTCACCTTGTGAACGGCATCGTTACCGGCCACGAGCTTACCAACGAGCGTGTGCCCCGCCTCGTGCCAGGCACTGACGCGGCGCTCTTCCTCGTTCATCACCATCGAACGGCGTTCGGGCCCCATCAAGACCTTGTCTTTGGCGAGCTCGAAGTCCGCCATGCTCACGGCGTCCTTGTCTTGGCGCGCGGCGAGCAGTGCCGCCTCGTTCACCAGGTTCTCCAAGTCGGCGCCGACGAAACCCGGCGTTCCCGCGGCGATCACACCCAAATTCACCTCGCCCTCGAGCGGCACCTTGCGGGTGTGGACGGCCAGGATGCCCTCGCGACCACGGATGTCGGGACGAGCCACCGTGATGCGGCGGTCGAAGCGACCGGGACGCAGAATCGCCGGATCGAGCACGTCGGGGCGGTTCGTCGCGGCGATGATGATCACGCCTTCGTTGTGCTCGAAGCCGTCCATCTCGACGAGCAACTGGTTGAGCGTCTGCTCACGTTCGTCATGGCCGCCGCCGAGACCAGCGCCGCGATGACGACCGACAGCATCGATCTCGTCGATGAAAATGATGCAGGGGGCGTGCTTCTTGCCCTGCTCGAACAGATCACGAACGCGGCTGGCGCCGACACCGACGAACATCTCGACGAAGTCCGAACCGGAGATGCTGAAAAACGGCACGCCTGCTTCGCCAGCTATGGCACGCGCCAACAGGGTCTTGCCGGTACCAGGCGGGCCCACCATCAGCACGCCCTTGGGGATGCGCCCCCCGAGACGCTGGAATTTCTTGGGATCTTGCAGGAACGCGATGATTTCCTCGACCTCGTCCTTGGCTTCGTCAGCGCCGGCCACGTCGGCGAAGGTCACCTTGTTTTGCGACTCGCTCAGCATCCGCGCCTTGCTCTTGCCAAAGCTCATCGCCTTGCCGCCGCCCGCCTGCAGTTGCCGCATGAACAGGTAGAACATCACGAGCAGAAACAGCATCGGGAGCAAGAAGGTGAGCGTCGTCGCGAGGTAGGGATTGCCCTCCTCTTCGAGGTACTTGACCTTCACCTTGTTCTTCAGCAGCAACTCCGCGATGTCGTCGCTCTCCGCGGGGCCGATGGTCACCCCCCGCTCGGGCTGGCCCTTCGCCGTCGGGTTAATCACCTCGAAGCGGAACTCGCGATTCTGGATCTCGACGGATTCGACGTGCTTGGCGTCCTTCGGAGCCTCTACCAGCGAGACGAAATCGCTGAACGGCATCGGCTTGCGCAGAGGCTCGTTGGGGCTGAGAAACTGCCAAATCGCGAAAAACGCGACGATCAACAGAACCCAGAGGAGAAGAGTTTTTTGCGGCTGTTTCACAGTGACCTCTAGCGGCTATCTTTGCCGTAGACGGGGCTCGGGAAACCCAGTCCCGCCAAGCAAGGGCGAAAGGCAGAAGAACGGTTCAGTATAGCGGTTGTTAATCAGTTTTGGAGGTTTTCAAGCCCACGGGCCGAAGTTTTGGCGCACCCGCGTCGGTGGACGTGGCCAATTCTGGAGGGATGGCCCCGCCCGCGACGTCGGGGACGACCCTCGGCTGGCCAGTTTGCGCGTCGAGCTCGATCGCTCGTCCCGCACCTATGAGTACGTGCGTGCGGCGCGCGCGGTGCCGCAGCGCTCGTCGCAATTGTGATCGATGCGCGCGCGACAGTCGCAGCGGCACGCCGAGCTCGTCGAGTACCGGGGGTAGCTCAGACGCGTCGAGTTCATCGGCCAGTGACGTCAGGTGGTCCACGATCCCCGGTGAGAGCTCGCGCAGAAGCGGCAGCAGTTCATGGCGCACGCGGCTTCTGAGAAAACGTGGATCGGCGTTCGACGGGTCGTTCGCGTAGGGGATCGTGTGACGCTGCAGGTGAGCAGTAATCTGACCACGCGCCGCGCGGATCATTGGGCGCAACCGGTTTCCACTCACGGCAGGAAGTACACCGAGCCCCATCGGCCCCGCCCCGCGCAGCAAACGGATCAGCACCGTCTCGGCCCGGTCCTGCTGGTGGTGCGCGGTGACGATCCAATTGGCTCCACACCTCGCCGCAACCTCTTCGAGCTGCGCGTAGCGCGCCGCTCGAGCGCGAGCGTGCAGATTGCCGCCATCAGGGACTTGGATCTCGCACAGTTCGAAGCGCACGCCGCGCGCCGTCGCGACCTGCCGTGCGAGTTCCAGCTCCGATGCTGTCTCAGCACGCAGGCCGTGATTGACGCCGCACGCCGACAGTGTGAATCCGCCACGCCCTCGCAGTCGCGCCAACACGTCGAGCAGCGCCATCGAATCCCCACCACCGGAAACCCCGATCAGCAAATGCGCTCCGGACTCGAGCATGCACTCCTCACGCAAGGTTCGGCTTACGGTGGTGATTAGCGTCGGTGGGTGGCTGCCCATCACAACAGTTCGAATTTCTTGCAGAAGCAAACACGCTGACCCACGCGCTCGACCGGGACGAGATGTTCGGCGTTCGGATAGCCCTCCGAACACGCGGCATGCTCCACGTCGAAATAGACGCAATGCTCGCAGGTGCTCACCAGGCGAAAGTCCCGGGCCTCCCGCAGGAAGCGCTCGTCAACGGGCAGGCGCATGATCTTCTCCGCACGCCTCGCCGCTCGCTGAAGACTGCGGCAGGAGCACCTCGGCGATCAGCCCGCCACCGAGCACGCGCTCACCGTCGTAGAGCACCGCATACTGTCCGGGCACGACGGCGCCAACCTCTTGCTCGAACTGCACTTGCACGCCTGCAGGCCCCTCGCTCACGCCGGCGCGTCGAGTCTGCCCCCGGTAGCGCACGGCGACGTCGCACCGCAAAGGCAGGCGCAAGTCATCGGACAAGGTGAACTCGACCAGCCTGGCGCCGACGGTGCGCAGCTCTTCTCGACGACCGAGTACGACCTTGTTGGTCTCGGATTCGATGCGCAGGACGTAGGCCTTGTAGCCCATGGCGATGCCCAGATTTCGCCGCTGCCCGACCGTAAAGCGGTGGATACCGTCGTGTTCGCCGACGACCGCACCCTGGCTGTCGACGATCGGCCCGGGTCGAACGCGCTGCCTGGCGTGCTCGTCGACGAACGCATCGTAGCGCCCGGTCGGCACGAAACACAGTTCCTGACTTTCCCCCTTGTTTGCTCCCGGCAACGCCAGAGCGACGGCCTCGGCGCGCACCTGCTCCTTGGTCAAATCTCCGAGGGGAAAGACCAGCCGCGACAACTGCTCCCGCGTGAGCATGTGCAGGAAGTAGCTTTGGTCCTTGTTGCGATCGCAGGCACGCAGCAGCTGGGGGCCGGACGCACCATCCACGATCCGGGCGTAGTGACCAGTGGCAATCTTCGCCGCGCCCAGTCGCTCGGCGATCGCGAACAGCTCCTTGGTCTTCACACCGCGATTACAACGGACACAGGGGCTGGGCGTCACCCCGCCCAAATAGTCGTCGACGAAGGGACGGACGACCTCCTGTTGAAAGAGCTCGCGGCGGTCGAATGCAAAGTGGGGGATACGAAGCGAGTCGCAGACACGACGCGCGTCGTGGATATCCTCGGGAGCGCAACAACGGCTCTTGACGGAGCCGTCATCGGGGTAGTCCCACAGGTGCAGCGTCACCCCGACCACGTCGTATCCCTCGCGCTGCAGGCGTGCTGCAGCTACCGACGAGTCGACCCCGCCGCTCATGGCGACCAATACACGTTGCGACATTGCTCAGAACCGGCACCGACGAGCCGCGCGCCGGTGATCAGCGCAGGCCAACGGCAGTCGACGGCCGCCAGTCGTCTAGCACTGGTCTGCGGGCACCAGCCAGGTTTTCGTCGCGCCCCGGGTTCATTGACTCTGCAAGGTGGTGCGCACGGCGTTGGAAGCACGATCAACGAGCTTGGTGGCGAGTTCCAACGCTTCGGAATAGCGATAGATCCCAGCCTGCAAAGCAAGCAGTTGCGCCGAATCGAGGCGCGCCGCCCCCGCAACGACGCGACTCATGGTTCGTTGCCCTTCGTCGATGCGTCTGCCCAATGCGTCGAACACCTCGCGAAACGAGCGAGACTCGGCCTCGGGTGGGTCGGGCGATCTGACAGGGCGTTCAGGGATCGGAGCCGCCGCGGTCGTCGGCGGAGAGTTCGGCGAGAAGGAAATTGGGTTGTCCACGCCCCGCGTCGGTCGGCGCAGACCCGAGTTTCTCGAAACTTCACACTTCCTGCCGAAGTCGCTTTGTCAGCCGGCCTATGGCCCGTGTGTGAAGGCGGCTCGCCCAGGACTTGCTCAACCCGAGCTCCGCAGCGACGTGGTCAAAGCGCTCCCCCTCGAAGTAGTGCCGGCGTACCAACTCGGCCTCCTGCTCCGGCAACTGCTCGATCTGCTCTCGCAACAGCACACTGAGCTGCTTCGTCTCGGCGCTGCTCTCCGGCGACGGGGCATCGGAAGCACCGATGGCCTCGCCTTCTTCGCCGGTGGCCGCTTTGGAGACGAGCCCGACCGCCATCGCCGTTGCCATTCTCGCCAGGTGGGCGTCGAGCAAACGCTGGGCGTCGGCCGGAGTCTGGCCCGGCTGCGGCGCGGCCATCGCGTCGGGCGCCGCGTCCTCGGAAAACTGGGAAGCGGCCTTGAGCATGCGCAGTTTCTCGTGGAGTCGGCGGGGAAGCCGTGAGTTCTTGCGCACGCCGTCAATCATCGCGCCGCGCACGCGAAAGCTGGCAAACGCGCGAAAGGGAACTCCTTGCTCGGGATCGAAGCGCCGCGCCGCGAACAACAGACCCTCTTGACCGTAGCTGCGAAGTTCGTCGAGCTCCACGTGGCTCCCCAAACCCCGCGCGACCTTCCTGGCCAATGCCTCGACCAGCTCGAGCGCAGAGTTGAACAACTCGAGGGTTTCCGGGCTGTCCGGGGTCTTTTCCTCCACGGCGCACAATCTATACGCCGCGCCCGACAAATTTCCAGCGTGCGAAGCCACCGCGGACGTCTCCGCGCTCGATCCCGGAAGCGGGACCGGCTGGATGGCGGTGGTGGCGCGTTTCCTTCCGCTCTCGGCTCGCAACTCACGCCCCATTCCAAAACGTCGAGCGGTGAAAGTTTCGCTCGCTCGCGGGTGCGCCCCGGGGAAAGCAGTGCGAAGCGCCAGGCGACATGCCATAGTCGCCCGCATGTATCGGTGGGGCGCCGCGGCCTACGCATTGTTGAGTCTGGCCGTCGTGGGCGCTTCTTGGTTCTGGCTCGATCGTCTGCCGTTTGCACACCCCGACCCGTGGTTGCAGTTGTCGGGCGCGATGACGCACGCCTACAGCTTGTTGCTGGGGTTGGTCTTCGGCGGATTGCTCGTGATCAGCAGCCGCGTGAGCGTTGGGCGCTTCCGTTGGGCGCAGCGAATGCACGCGGAGTTTCGTCCGGTTGCAAGCCAACTGTCACCGAGTGGCGTCGTCGTGTTGGCTGGCCTGAGCGCCGTCGGCGAAGAGCTGGCATTCCGCGGACTACTTCAGCCTCACGTGGGTCTGTTGATCCAAGCCGTGTTGTTCGGACTGCTGCACCAAATGCCGGGCCCGAGCCGTTGGGTGTGGTGCGCCTGGGCCGGCGTCGTCGGCCTGGGTCTCGGCGCGCTGTTCGCACTGACCGGATCTCTCCTCGGTCCGATCGCCGCACACGCGATGGTCAACGGCTTGAACCTCAGCTACCTCAAGCACCACGACGTGCCGGCGCGGCGCTCAGTCGGTGGCTTGCTCGATCGCGGGCTAGGTTGACACCTCACAGGACTCGTCGTTCACCGAGATTTTGACGCGCCACCCGCAAGTAGTCGTGGAAGTCGAACCTCGACGGGTCGATGCGCGGCGATACAACCGAATGTCGATGGTCGGTTCTGAACACCCCACACCGACTTACAGCCACTGACTTGCATCATTCGCGTTGGGCGCGATTGTACAGAAGAAGTTCGGTGCAGAACGGCGCAAGGCCAAGCGGCCTCTGGTAGTCTGTCGCTGCAATACGGCGGTGTTGCCTCTTCATCCAGACGCCCCTGAACTCGAGCACGCGTGCCTAACGACAAGCCCCGCATCCTCGTCGTCGACGACGAACGTTTCATCCGCGAAGTATTGGCGGACTTTTTGGTCATGGAGGGCTATTTCGTCCGAACAGCGGACGATGGTGAAGCGGCAATCAGCGAGCTGTCGCTCAACGCCTTCGACGTCGTGTTGACCGACCTGAAAATGCCCAAGGTCGGCGGTCTGGAACTGCTCGAACACCTCAAGCACGAGCATCCGCAGACACTGACGATCATGATGACCGGTTTCGGCACGGTAGAAACCGCGATCGACGCCATGAAGAGCGGCGCTTACGACTACGTGCTCAAGCCTTTCAAGACCGCCGAGATCTTGCAGGTCGTCGATCGGGCCATTTCGAAGCGACGCCTCGAAGCCGAAAACCTACGACTCCGAGAAGCCGTATCGTTGTACAAGGTCAGCGAAGCGATCAGCGCGAGCTTGTCCATGGACGAAGTCGTGCAGACGATTTGCGCATCGACGATCAGCGACGCGCACGCCGACGTGGTGACCACATGGTTGGACGACGGCGAAGGGGGCTTTGCCGAACGCGGCTTTGCAACGGCCCAAGACGGCCCAGCACTCGGCTCATACTTGCGCATCGACGCGGTGAGCGGGCGCCTGGCCCAGGAGCGAGACATCGTGGTTCGCGACGATGCAGCACGCGAGCTGTTCGACGCAACTCCGCGCCCGGTTCACGCCACGGCAGTCGTTCCCCTGCGGGTGAGGGACGGATTGATCGGCTGGGTGTGTGCCGTCTCCACGACAGAGGGCAAGGTGTTTGACGAGGGGCAACGCAAATTGCTGACCATCGTCGCCTCGCGCGCCGCCGCGGCAATCGACAATGCGCGGCTGTACGACAACCTGCAAGCCACCTTTCGGCAAACGATCCAAAGCTTGGCGCGCACCATCGACAAGATGGACCGCTACACCGCCGGCCATTCCGAACGAGTCGCGCGCTACGCGGAGCGCCTGGCGCGGAGTCTAGGCATGGACGAAGGGCAGGTCGAGGTGGTGCGCCAAGCCGCGCTGATGCACGACATCGGGAAAGTCGGCTGCGTGATGAACCTGAACAAGCCCGGCAAACTGACTCACGACGAGTACCAGATTTTCAAGCGCCACCCGGTGTACGGCAAGGACATCTTGGACCCCATCCAGTTCCTGCAACCAGTGATCCCCGGCGTTCATCTGCACCACGAACGGTGGGACGGCAAGGGCTACCCGCTTGGGCTGGAGGGCGACTCCATCCCTTTGATTGCGCGCATCATCTCAGTGGCAGACACCTACGACGCGATGACGAGCAACCGCGCCTATCGCCGAGCCCTCCCCCACGAAGTGACCGTAGACGAGCTAGCTCGCTGCAAACGGAGTCAGTTCGACCCCGATGTCGTTGGTGTTTTCGAGTCGGAGATTGACGGCTGGCTCGAGCAGTGGCGTGATCAGGGCATCGATGTCCCCGAATGAAAGCAGCCGCATCACCTCACCCCAGATCCCGACCCCCGAAACGCCGTCGGGCGAGGGCCGCCCCTTGCATGCCCTGTGGTTGGGTCGGCGCGACTACCTCGCAACCTACGCGCTACAACAACAACTGCACGAGTTCGTGAAGACGGCCGCCTTCGACGTCGCACTGCTGCTCGAACACCACGCTTGCCTCACCCTCGGCAAGAGTGCACACGATGAGCACTTGTTGGCAACGCCGCCACTTCTCGCCCAGCGCGGCGTCAGCGTGCATCAGACGGATCGCGGCGGAGACATCACGCTCCACGCCCCTGGACAGCTGGTGGCCTACCCGATCGTCAACCTCAACCACGGCCGCAAAGACGTTCGACGCTACGTCAACGCGCTCACCCGTAGCATGCAGGACCTCGTCAGTGAACGGGGCATCGCTGCAGGCACCTTCCCGGGCATGATCGGGCTGTGGGCAGACAAAGACGAGTACAGCCGTTGGGAAGGTCCCGACGCGGCGAGTTCACCCGCGAAACTGGGAGCCATTGGTGTACGCATTTCGCGCTGGGTCACCATGCACGGCTTCGCCCTCAACCTGACCACGGATCTGAGCCTGTTCAGTTTGATCGTCCCTTGCGGCATCAGCGAATATCCGGTCGCAAGCGTCGCAAGTCTCACCGGCGGTGCCCCCGAACCGGTCGAGGCGGCCCCCTCCGCTCACCGCGCGCTGACCAAAAACCTGCAGCTTCGGCAGGGTCAGCTTCGGGTTCACGACGGTGAACTGACGGTTGATGCCCTGTTGAAAACGCTGAAAGTAGGACCAGCGGAATCTGTGGTTTCGAAGTAACTTGACGACCGAACAGCACTTTTGCGGCGGTGTTTTAGGGTTGTCCTTGCCCCTGCGCTGAGCCACTGCTACGCGCCAGCTCGTGGAGTCAGACCACATGAAAGCTCCGCGCCACATGGGCCGAATCGTCGATCCGGACGTCGAGGAAAACGATTCCGACAGCGTCGGGGCCGCGGTGAGCGAGCCCGTCGCCGCGCGGGAGCCTCCGGTCGAACCGGCGCCCAACGCGCCGTTTCCCGGACCGCCACCACCGCCACCAGACGGCACGGCCCTGCTGTTCGACGAAACGGACGCGCCCGAGGCTCGGGCTGAGCCAGCGCTCGCGGCCGCAACGGCAGCCAACGGCGACAAGCCAAGCAGCGTCATCCCACGACCCAACGAGTTCGAGCAGCCCGACGACGAGGACGCGCCAGAGCCGATACCCGACGAACGAGACGAGGACGACGAGAGTCGAGACCTCGACGTTGAGACTGCAGCGGCGGTGAATCGCGAGTCCGTCGATACCAACGCGGCGAGCAGCCCCCCGTCACTCGCCGAGGCCGAGTTCGACGAACTCGACTCGATGGAGATCTCGTTTCACACCTCAGCGGCCGCGCCGGTGGTTGCCGTTCGCCCGCAGCAGAGCGGCGAACGACACCACGAGAATTCGGTTCTCGAACACGACGGGCAGCGGGCGCGACGTTCGAGCGAGCGGCCGTCCCCACCCGCTTCGTCGACCGAAACTACGTTTACCCATGGCGCTGACACAGAACTGGATTCGAGCCAGGCTCTGACCACTCGCGCTCGGACGTCGCCGCTACCCGGAGACATCCCCGAACCCGCGACACGAAGAAGCGGCCACGACTTCTCCGCAGACGGCTTCGTCGACGCGCTCAACGACGATCAGCGGGACTCCACCAGCTTCCGCCGAACGGGCCACCCGGTGCGTGACCGCTTGTTGGCCAAGGCGGCGCAAGCCCAGGCCGCGAAAGCCGCCGCAACAAGGCCGAGCGACGACCTACCTGGTCTCAGCAGGCTCGAAGTCGTCAGTAGCGAACTCGACGAAATCGCGGCGCCCAAGATGGGCAACGGCAGCGCACCACTGCGCATCGCGGGGACGACGCTATCATCGTCGAGCTTGCTGATCTTCGGCAGCTTGTGTGGGATGGCCGCGATCGTTTCGTTGTTTACCTTTCTCATCCAATTCGCACCGCGCGACCAAGCTGTCCCAGTGCCCGGAGCCACGCCCCCGCCGCCTGCCGCGATGGCCCCCGCGGCGACCCCGCAAACCACCGCCGTCGCTCACGTCGAACCCCCGCCCGAACGGCGCAAGATCCCCGGGCCTTGGCGGATCGGCCGCGCCGGGGCCGGTCAAAAGAAGATCACCGGCAGTATCGGTCGAGAGCCGTTCCTCAAGGCCATCCAGGCAGCAGGCATTTCGAAGAACCAAGCGTACCGCATCTATGCGGCGCTCAAAGACGAGCGAGATCTCGACCATTGCCGACCCAAGGACGACTTCGTGGCACTGCTCGAAGGCGACCGGGCCGTCGCGTTCGAGTACATCGTCAGCAAAGAGGAAGTCTATCAGGCGCGCGAGGACAAGCAGGGACGCCTCATCGGCAAGAAGCTCGACCTGCAAGTGAGAAAGCAGCGCGTGCAAGGCTCACTGACGGTAACGTCGAGCTCTTTCGCCGACGTCGCGCGAGCAGCCCACCTCGAACCAGCGCTCGGACGGGTACTGGATCGCGCCCTCGAAGGCCACACCAACGTCGGGCAGTTCCAACTCGGCGATCGCCTGCGCGTCGTCGCCCAAGAGGTTACCGTACTGGGTGAGTTCTACCGCTACGCGGGCTTGGAAGCGCTCGAGTACATCCCAGCGAACGGCTCGCCGCTGCGCGTCTACTACTTCAACAAGAAAAAGAAGTACTACGATAGCAAGGGGCGGGCTCCGGGTGAAGGCGGTTGGCGGAAACCTCTGAAGGGCGCACCGATCACCTCCAAATTCAACCCGAACCGGTTGCATCCGATCCTCAAGAAGCGCATGCCGCACAACGGCACGGATTTCGGTGCCCCCACCGGCACGCCTGTCTACGCGTCGTCGTACGGCACGATCACCAAGCGCGGTGACTACGGACCGAACGGCAATTTCATCGCCATCCAGCACGACCACGGCTACGAGACGGGCTACTCGCATTTGTCGCGGTTCGAAGAGGGTCTGAAAGTCGGCGACAAGGTCAAACGCATGCAGGTCATCGGCTACGTCGGTTCCACCGGGCGCTCGACGGGACCGCACCTGCACTTCAGTGCCAAGAAGAACGGCGCGTTCATCGATCCCGAGTCGCTGCACCTCGACGCGCTGAGCGTGCTGCCCCCCGAAGACCGCAGCGACTTCGCGAAGGTCAAAGCGCAATACGACGAGATGCTGGAGGCGGTCGCACTGCCACCACCGCTCGCAGCGCCTGCCCCGCCCGTCGCGACGCAGCCGGAAACCATCGACATGGGTGAGGACGAATCCCCGGTCGACGGAGAGATGCACGACGAGGCGCAAATGGGCAGCCCAGTGCCACAACCCGTCGCGCCTGTGGTCGGGTTGGCCCCCACCCAACCGGCCGTGGCCCCCCCGGCGCCGGCAGCGGCGCCTGCCGCTCAAGCGGTTGGTGCCAGCTTGTATCTCAGCGACGAAGAGCTGATGAAGTCGCAGTCCGCAAGCGACGAAGGCGAGGTGGAGGAGTGACCGGGAACGCAGCGTAGAGGTTGCTCGTCATCTCAGCACGTCGTGGTCAGTGCGCCGCCGAAATGTGATCAATCCAGGGCACGCGGCGCGACGCGACAATGTTCAGGATTCGACACCGTGCGGCGGCGTCGGATGTATCGGTTCCAGGCCGCGTTGAGCCCGCATTCGAATCTGCAAATGGAAGCGCGCGCCTTTTGGCGTGTTCTCTTCGACCCACGCGCCGCCCCCGTGCGCTTGCGCGATGCTCGCCACCAACGCCAAGCCGATACCACTGCCGCGACTGCGCTGGGCCCCTTCCGTCCGCACGAACCGCTCGAAGATGCGCTTTCGGTCTTCGACAGGTACCCCTTCTCCTCGGTCGCTCACGATCACTTCGAGGAAACGCCGATCCGGACGTAGCACCTCGACTCCAATCCACTTGCCGTCGGCGGCGTACTTGAGCGCGTTGTCGATCAGGTTGGTCACGGCAATCTCCATTGCCGCCTCGTCGAGCTTCGTCAGAGGCAAGTCGGGCGCAACCCTCAGCTCAATCGTCACTCCGTCACGTTCGGCGCGACCGGTGCACACCTCGACCGTGTGGCGCACGACCTCGCCGAGGTCGCCCTGGACGAAGCGGTACTGGCCACCGCCCCGTTCCACCTTGGCGAAGTCGAGCACGTTTTCAATCAGTGCCGAAAGTCGCTCGCTTTCGGTGACGATGATGTCGACGTACTGCTTTCGCTTCTGGTCGTCGTTCGCGCGGCCCGACTGCAACAACTCGCCAAACATGCGAATCAACGATAGCGGCGTCTTGAGCTCGTGAGAGACGTTGGCAACGAATTCGCCCTTGAGATTCGCCAGACGGCGCTCGCGCGCCGCCGCGTTCATGATCACCACGCTGCCGGCAATCACCACCAACGCCGAGAGCACGGCCAAGCCAATTTCGATGAGCAGGCGGCGTTCAGTTCGTTTGGCGAGCTGCTCAGCTGCGGTCAACGCGACGTTCAGGCGCCACTTGTACAAGGTCGTCGGGAACTGACGGCCAACGGTGATCTCCCCCTCGCTCAGCGGAGGTCCAAAAATGATGCGCCCCTCGTAGTCGACGACGTTCACGCGGTTCTGCGTGTCCTTCGCACCGTACAGTTCGGGCAGGTAGTAGTGTGCGATGCGCGCCACGTCGTGCCACGCCACAATCAAGTACCAGTTGCCTTCGTGTTCGCGCTGCCAGTAGCTCATCAGGTAGTTCTGACCCGAGTACGTCTTGTGGAGGTGGCGTAGCTGGGTGCGCACTTCACCCAAATCCAAATCTCCCAGAACCCGGTAGAGCAAGAACCTGCGAAATTCGTCATCTGCCGGGCCCGGCGCGCGGGAGGCGTGCAACAGCACCTCGTGCGTCGCCGATCCGAGGTCCAAGACGAGCACGGCGCGGACCGTCGGGGTCTGCCGCCGCGCCACGCCGAGCCAGTTGGCTGTCGCTTCACCGAGCGAAGAGACGTCGACTTCCGTGGCGACGATGTTGTCCTGATCGATGATCATCTGGTCGAGCAACGAGGCCCGAGCGTTGGCCAGTTCGAGCGATGCCTCCACCACTGCTTGCTCGCGCAGCTTGTCGAGCTGAAAACTCGCTCGGAAACTGCCACCGCTGAGCACCAACACTGCCACCACGATGGCCGGCAGCAACAGAAAGGTCAGCGACCGTTCGCGACGCGTTCGCTCGGTGCTCATACCAACCTGGCCCCGGCGTCAGGCGCCCGCGCGGCCACGGATCCGCACCCTCGAAGGCCCGAAGGCGCTGCAGATACGCCGAGAAGGGCCGAACACCCCGATCCGAATCCGAACTGCATGAGTCGACCGCTTGGGCCAACATGCCGGTTTCCTGGCTTGGGGGCAAGTCGCACGGTGTCCCAGTTCGCCGAGCGACGACGACAACCCGAGCGATTTCTGTTAGAGCGGGCCGCTCACGCATGCAGGACAAACGCTGGCAGTTACAGCTTTGGGACGCGTTCACACTGAAGGGTGTCCCGCGGGCGACCATCGCCTACGCCGTGTTCTGCGCGGCGTGCACACTGCTCGTCGGTAGTCAGTTCTTCGCGTCGTTGAAATGGCAATTGTTCATGTCCCAAGCGCGCACGGGGGTCCACGTGGGGCAACTGTGGTCCGCCCCCTTGGACGACGTGTTCATCCACTTCGATTTCGCTCGGGCCGCGGCGCGGGGCTACCCGTTTCAGTGGTCGGAGGGCAACGGCTATTCGAGCGGCGGTACGAGTCTCATCTACCCCCTCGTTCTGGCGCTGGGTTATCGGATTGGATACTCCTCCCTCGACCTGATGCTTTGGGCAGGGATCGTCGCCTGCATCTCGGTGTGGGCGATGCTCGTCTACAGCCGTCGCTTGCTTCACGGTCTGCCCGAGTGGTCCCATTTTGCGTTCCCACCGATCGTGCTGGGCGTCGGTGCGCTCGACTGGTCGCTGTTCAGCGGCATGGAGGTCGCGCTGTTCTTGGCCATCTGGGCCTGGTGCGTCGTGCTGTGGGCGAAGCTCGTGGAGCGCCCGAGCAACCGCTCCGCAACCATGCTCGGCGTGGGTTGCGCAGCGTTGGTCGCCTGTCGACCCGAATCAGCCGTGCTCGTGGCGGTATTTTGTTTCGCAGCGCTGGCGCTGGTGTGGCGTACCTGCAGCTGGGAGCAGCGCATCAGCGTGCTGCTGCTCGGAGCCCTGCCGGGAGCGGCGATCGTCGTCGCGCACTCGGTAGCGAACAAGCTGCTGACCGGCGACTGGTCGGCAGCAGGCGCGCTGGTCAAGCTGGAGATGAACGACCCGCACCTCAACGCCCAGCAGGTGCTCGATGCGTGGAAATTCCACGTCGAGTACCAGGTGATGCGGGTAACGGGATATCACTTCTCAGACGTCGAGGTCCCCGTATTCGGCTTGCCCGTGAGCACCGGTTGGTTGATGTGGCTGCTCGCGCTGCTACCGCTGGTCCCGAAGTCGACCCGCAAGGCGGCCGTGCTTTTGTGGGCGAGTATGATCGCTTGGGTGTGCATGATCGCGCTCAACGGTCAGGTGCGGTGGCAGAACGAGCGCTACACGATGCCCGCCGTCGCCTGGCTGCTGATGAGCGGAGCCACGGGGACGTGCTGGGCGCTCGCCGCTTGGGGTAGCGCCATTGCCGGCTGGCACGGCCGCCAACTTTCGGCGAAGCGCACCGCCGCTTGGTCGTTGTTGGGCGCATCGGCACTCGCCGCCGTCGTGACGTTTGCCGCGATCCAGCGCGAACGCTTCGTCGGGCAGCTGTGGTTTTTCGGGCGCGCGTCGCGCAACATCTTCGAGCAGCACATCCGAGCCGCCGCACTGATCCGCCAGTCGTCAGCAACCCGCGTTCTGGTGGGCGACGCGGGAGCCATCCCCTACGTCGCAGACATCCCCGCGCTCGACATCATCGGACTGGGCGGGTACCACGACTTGCCCTTTGCCCGAGCGACCCGCCTCGGCATCGCCGCAGGGATCGAACTGTTGCAGCGCATGGAGGCGGGGGAGCGCCCGGACCTACTCGCGATATACCCCAGCTGGTGGGGCGATTTCCCCAGTTGGTTCGGGCAGTTACTTACCGACGTACCGGTGCGTGGCAACGTCATCTGTGGCGGTCGGAGCAAGGTGCTGTACCGACCGGACTGGACGAGCTTGGACAACTCCAAGTCGCCCTTCGAACTGCAGCGCAATGAACGCGTCGTCGACGAGCTCGATTTTGCGGATCTGGTGAACGAGCGTGAACGCAACTTTCAGCAGCAGCCCGGTCCGCAGTACGTGACCATGAAGCAGCTGCCGCATCGCAAGGTCCGAACTCGAGATGCCTGGGACGCCGGACGCGTTCTGCCTCAAGGTGAATCGGCGAGTTTCGCACTGGGCGGCTTCCTTCCTCACGAACCAGTCACGCTCATCATTCGCACGGCCCCGAACGAGAACCAGACCCTGCGCGTCACCGTCAACGGCGAGGTTCAGGATCTGGAACTGACACCGAGCGACGACTGGCAGGAGCAGCGGCTCGACTTCCCACCGCACCACATTCACGAGCGCCTGACGATTACCGTCGAGGCCAGCGTCGGCGCACCCGTCTTGTACCACCTCTGGGGTGTACAGCAGAAGTGAGGCACTGGGGCCTGCCACCGGATGCCGTCGCGTGGACGGCGCTGGCCTTGGGCCTACTAACCCTACTGACCGCAACCAACGAACAGCGTTACACGCGCTGGCTGCTTTTGCTGTCGCGCCGTTGGTTTCTGTTCGCGACGTGTGGCACAGCCTTCGCTCTGAGCCTCGGCTACGTCGAGTACTACCTCGGTGGCGGTCCGCGTATCGTCGATGCGACCAACTATACACTGCAGGCGCGTACTCTGGCCACGGGCCGCTTGACCTTCGACGCCCCCGGACCGTTGGCGTCGTTCCACGGGCGCTTCGTCTTCGCCACCCCCGACGGGGCCTTGGCATCCATCTTTCCGCCGGGCTACCCCTTGGTCCTCGCACCGTTTGCGTTCTTTGGCGTGCCGATGTTGCTCGGGCCGTCACTCGCCGCTGCCCTCGTGGCCGCAACCTACGCCCTGTCGCGTCGCTACTTCGACGATGAGCGGCTCGCACGCAGCGCGGCGCTGTTGAGCGTGCTGTGTGCGTGCCTGCGTTATCACACGGCCGACACCATGAGCCACGGCTGGAGCGCGCTGTTGCTCAGTGGCGCCCTGCTGGTCGCCCGGAGCGAACGTCCAGTTCGCGGTTCGCTGCTTGCGGGCTTGCTGCTCGGATGGTTGTTCGCGACCCGCCCACTGAGCGGCTTGGTGGGGATGGGCGCCTTTGCATGGTGCGCCGGCTGGGCCCCCAAGCGTTGGGGCCTCGCAGCGACGACGAGCGCCATCGGCGTCTTGGCCTTCCTCGCACATCAGACTGTGCTGACGGGAAGCTTCGGCAGCTTGGTGCAACGTGCCTACTACGCCGCCGCAGATGGCCCACCCGGTTGCTTCGACTTGGGTTTCGGAGCCCAAGTCGGCTGTCGCGTCGAGCATGGGGATTTCATCGAGCACTACATGCCCAGCGGATTTGGATTGCTCGACGGCCTGCGCGCTACTGGCCGTCGGCTGGCGCTGCACAGCGTCGATGCGGGCAACGTCGAGGTGTTCTTCGTGGTGTTGCTCGCGGCGATGGTCATGGGGCGCGCAATGCCGGCCGTGCGGCGCTTGAGCGCGGTCGTCATCGCCCAAGTCCTCGCGTACGTAGTGTTCTACTTCGACGGCAACTACCCAGGCGGTGGCGCACGCATGTTCGCCGAGGTGTTGCCGATCGAACACGCGCTGATCGCCTGGGCTCTGGTGCGCTCCGGCTGGATGCGCTGGGCTCCGCCGGCGCTGCTGATGGGGTTTGCGCTACACACATCCTTCGACCACGTGCAACTGTCGCAACGCGACGGAGGCCGACCGATGTTCGAGCCTGAGCTCGTGCCAGCAGGTGTGAAGCTCTTGTTAGTCGATACGGACCACGGTTTCGGCCTCGCCCACAGACCCAACGCGCCCCGAGAACCGATCGTGGCAATGCACCGGGGCGACGCCCTCGACTTCGACCTGTGGACGCACCTGGGAAGGCCGACCTCCGCCCGCTACCTGTTCGACCTCGATGGGCGTGAGCCGCCGCGGGTAGTGCCCTACGAGCCTGTGCCGACCCGCGTCACCCAGGCCGAATCGCTCTGGCCGCCGCTGACCGTCGATGGTGGGTGGGCAGAACCGGAGCATGGCTCCGGAACCTGCGCGCGAGGTGGGCGCCGGCTGCGAATCCACCCGATCACTCCCGGGGGATCGGTGACCGTCACTGTCCCGATGTGGGTCCCCAAGCCGGGGCCGAATAGTCTGGTAGTATCGGGGGATTCCGCTGTTTCTGTAGTGGGAGCAGCGTCGGCGCGGCGCCTGGATGGGCCCTGTCCGCGATGGCAAACGACCCTTCTTGCGGCCAAACCAGGCCCGATGCGCGTTCAGCTGCGTGTTTCCGGCGAGTCCGTCATCGACGAAATCGAGGTCGAGCCAGGTCCTACACTCGCGCCGTAGTCCCCACAAGCCACTGCAAGCTCCCCGGGCGTACACCTGTGCAGGGGTTGTAACTCCGGATAAGCGTTTGACATTTCGCTCTTCGGGTCGCACGCTTGTAAGCACTTTCAGGGAGAATCGGGCATGACCAAGAGCGAGTTGATCGACGCCATCGCGGCAAGGGCAGATCTGACCAAGGCTCGGGCGGAAATGGTCGTCAACTGCGTGTTCGACGCCATGACAAGCGCCCTGCAAGAAGGGGAAGGTATTGAGATACGGGGGTTTGGGAGCTTCACGGTGCGTCCCTACAAACCGTACGCGGGTCGCAATCCGCGCACGGGCAACCCAGTGCCAGTTCCCGCGAAGCGCCTGCCGTTCTTCAAGGTCGGCAAGGAGCTCAAAGAACTCGTGAACAACAGCCTGCATCGCGAGATCCAGAATCAGGAGTAGTTCCGCGACCCCACGGTACCGGCGGGCGTACTCGACGCGGCGAATGCTCCAGTGAAACGCCAGAGCACTCGTGCTCCAGGCGCAGACACCACCGCATAGCCGGCCGCGAGCGTCACATTTTGACGCTTTAGTTCGCCATCGGGTTGTCGTTTGTCCATGAGAGATGGGTTCCTCCGCTGTTTTGGCGTTCGGTGGCTTTCGCCGCACCGAGCGCATCGACCTTCACGTTCTCGCGCAGGAAGCCGGCGTCGAGGTTCACTTCGTCGACACGACGGACGACGTCGCTCAATGGCTCGAGAGCAACACTCCCCGCGCCATGTTGGTCGAGGACACGAAAGAGGACGCTTCACGCGTGTGTCAGGTGCTCAGGTCACGCGTCGAGCGCGCGACCGTGCCGATCATCTCGGTCGCCAAAGAGCTGAGCGACTTGAGCTTCGAAGAGGTCTTCAGCTGGGGCGGAGACGATGCAGTCGACCTCGAATCAGTGCGCCCGCTGTTGACGCGGCTGCGTTCACTGCCTGCGGAGGTCATCCCTCCCTGCCCGTCTCTCAAGGGGCAGGCGGTCGTCGCCGATCCGGACCGCGACCGGCGTCTGGTTCGCGCGCGCGTGTTACGCAACGCCGGCTACGCCGTCTCGTTCTCGCTGTCCGCTGCCGAGGCGCTCGAACTCAGTCGACGAGAGCAGGCGCGCGTCCTCGTGCTCGATGCTGAGGTCGAAGACGCCGATAGCGCGCTGGACAACTTCGGAAAGAACGAAGTCGCCAACCTGGTGCTGCTATGCGCGCCCAAGAACGTCGCCACTCTCAGCGAGCGCTTCGCGGGCGCCAGCAACGTCGCCGTCAGCGACTCGTACGCCCCCCCGGAAAACGTCCTGTTCATCGTGAACGAACTGATGAACGGCGGGGCGTCGAACAAGCGCGCATCGCGCCGCTTGTTGTACGGCACTCAGGTCATCTTCCGCGGTGAAGGCCGTGCGCTCACCGATGTCGGCTTCACCTACAACATCAGTGAGGGAGGCATGTACGTCCGCTCTCTGGCCCCACCCCAAGAAGACTTGGTGTGGCTGGAGCTGCAGGCCCCGCGGGCAGATCGACGCGTTCAACTCGAAGGCCAAGTCGTTTGGCGTCGCCCCTTCGGACACAACGAGCGAGCCACCGTGCCGGCAGGTTTCGGTGTGCGAATCGTAGACGCCACCAAGCGCAATCTCGCTGCGTGGGTCAGCGGCTACCGCGAATTCTGCTCGGCAATGGGGTTGGAACAGCCGATGTCGAAGGCGTCCTGATCGCCCGCACCGGGGCGCAAAGGATAGCTGCGCCGTCTTCGCCCAGCCCGTGTGGAACCTTTCGCCCGCACCGCTTCTCATGTCGCGGGTGTTCCACTGTTGTCTTCGCTCGACCAAAAGCTCGAAAGCGCAAGGTCGCCCCTCGGATTGTTCCTCAGGCCCCTGAGACGAAGTACTCGCTGCCCACATGCCACATGATGGGTGAGCCGGCCGAGCTCCGGGGATCGTCGAAACGCTGTGCTTGTGGCGGTCCCGAGCGATTGGGGTTTGGGTCGAGCTCTGGCCGTTCCCGTTCGGCGCCTCCCAGCCCCTGGATTAGAGATCCGAGTCGCGCAGGGTTCGACCCTGAAAATCGCTCCCGGGGACGCCGCGGGATTGACGCGGGCCCTTTTTGACTCGCCAAACGCATTTCGTCACCGTTCCCGGCACCTTTTGAGCCCGGTCCGCACTGCGGCTCCCCCGCGGAACGCGTCTCAAGTGAGCGTTGCGGGATCGCGCTGGTTCATTTGGTGTAAGGTCGTCCCGTGGCCATTCTGAAGATCGCCCAGCTTGGGGAGCCAATTTTGCGGCAGCCAGCACGCCCCGTGACGGATGCACAGCTGGAAAGCGAAGCGGTTCAACGCCTGATCACGGACATGGTCGAGACGATGCGCGACGCCAACGGTGCTGGTCTCGCCGCGCCGCAGGTGTATCAATCCCTACAGATTTGCGTGATCGAAGTGGCCGGCAACCCGCGCTACCCGGAATTTCCTCCGATCGATCTGCGGGTTCTGATCAACCCGCAATTGACGCCACTGGTGAGCAGCCACGACGTGCTGCTCGACGCCGAATCGATCTCGATGTACGAAGGGTGCCTGTCGGTGAACGGCCTGCGCGGTCGGGTCACGCGCCCACGTAAGGTGCGTCTGCGCGCCAAAGATGGCTCGGGGCGTGCAATCGACGAAATCTGGGAAGGGGTCCCGGCAGCGATCATTCAGCACGAAGCCGACCACCTGCACGCCACGCTGCTGGTCGACCGCGCCGATCCCGCGACATTTTGCTTCCTGCGGGAGTACGAACGGCACGTTCCGCCTCGAGAGCGCATCGTTGACGGATTGCGCCTGCCCGACGGTTCGCCTGGCCCATCGAGGATCATTCGGAGCGAGAGCACGTGTTGAGCGTCGGCGACGTCATCGGCGGCAAGTACCGCATCGTTCGCACCATCGGCGAAGGGGGTATGGGCACCGTCTACGAAGCGCGGCACGAAGTGCTCGGCAGTCACGTCGCGCTGAAGTTCTTGCACCCGGAGATCGCGCGCCAACCGGGCCTCGAGCAACGCTTCATGCAAGAAGCGAAACTGAGCGCCACCATCGCCAACCCGCACATCGCTCGCGTCACCGACGTCGACACGACCGAGCAGGGCGCGTACCTGGTCATGGAGCTGCTCCGCGGCGAGCCGTTGTCGGTTCAGCTGGAACGAGAAACGCGCTTCAGCACGGAACGCGCCGTGGAGTTTTCGCTGCAAATCCTCGCAGGGTTGCAGGCCGCGCACGATCGCGGCGTCGTGCACCGAGACCTCAAGCCCGACAACGTCTTCGTCACGCCAGGCTTGGACGGTCCGTTGCTCAAGTTGCTCGACTTCGGTATCGCCAAACTGCGCGTCGAAGAAGGCTATCAGATGACGCTGACTCGCCCGGGCGCGGTGATGGGCACACCCGAGTACATGGCGCCAGAGCAGGCCTACTCCGCGGATCTGGTCGACCAACGCAGCGACATCTACTCGGTCGGGATCATGCTGTTCGAAATGCTGAGCGGTAAGCTTCCCGCCGAAGGGGATTCACCCCAGGACATCGCCCAGCAAGCCATCAAAGGCGAACTGAGGGACCTCGGGCAGCTGTGCCCCGAGCTGCCGCCGGGCTTGGTAGAGATCGTTCGCCGCGCCATGCGTCCCAACCCGGAAGACCGCTGGCCGAACGCCGCGCAGATGAGGGCGGCGCTGCTGGCGTTCGCACCGGCAAACCGCGCCTCCTCCCTCCCTGCAGCATCGCGCATGGCCACGGGTGCCGCCACGCCCTTCGTTCCCGTATCACTGACCCCACGCGTCGACTCGGTAGCTTGGGATGCCGCCACCGTGCAAAACGAAGAGCGTGCGAGCAACGTACCCCGCACCTTGCCGCCGATGGCTGGACCGCCACTGGCGACAACGCAAACACCACAGAAAGCCAAGACGGCAAGCATGCCGGAGGTCGGGCAAATGGTGGCAACGCCACGTGCACCGGCTTCGGCTTTGCCGCCAATCGTCAACGCGTGGCCAACCGAGCGCCCCACCCCGGGGCGCGCTCGACGCAGTGCGGGTTGGCTGTGGCTGGTGATCGCCGGCCTCCTCGCAGGTATCTCGGTCGGAGGCTGGTATGCCTACGATGAGTTCCTCGACGTCGGTCCCACGCCTCCCCCGCAGCCCACGCGACGCGTTCAGGCGCCCACTGCCGTTCCCGACCCCATCGAACCGGAACTGGACGAGGACGATTTCGATGAAGATCCCCCGGCCGAGCGACCCGAAACGGTTCGCCCATCGCGCCCGTCGCCTGTGCCATCGACTAGTCCAAGTAGTCCAGTAATGGCCATCCCAACATTCCAGTTGCCCACCAATCTGCCGCTGCCAACGGCTCTTCCGACGGTACTCCCTACGGCTTTTCCCACGAGCTTCCCGTTCCCCGTTCCCATCGCCCCGACGGGTTAGGCCAGGTCACGCGGCTCGGCCAATTGATCTTGACGGATACGCCCAGTGGGTTAGGTCTGGGGCGGGGCGTTGAAACGATACGCGTTGGCAACAATCGCGCCATCACGGGGCGCCACAAATAAGTGAACCAGAATGACAACTCTGAGCGCATACGCACACCGATTCGTCGAATCGTTGCCGGCGAGCTACCGCAGCGCGTTTCGACCAGAGGTGATGGCTATGCACGCACAACTGGCTGAGCAGCGCAAAGGCGCCGTCGCCATCAAGACCTTCGAACGGCGAGGCGACCTCGCTGGCGTCTGCATCGTTGCGGATGACGTTCCAGGACTGTTGGCGATCATCTCCGAAGCCATGGTGCTGTGTGACTTGGACGTAGTGAACGCTGAGGCATTCACCCGTCGCGACGGAGAGCGCACCGAGGCAATCGATCTCTTTTGGCTGCGCAAGGTGGTCGGCGGACGAGTGCTGGCAATCGAAGAGGCTGACGTCAGCCACCTCGGGGAGACACTCGCGGGTCTGCTCGCGCACACCTTGGAATCGGGCAAGGCCAGCCCCGCGCCATCCACGGGCCTGAGCAGCAGTGAATCGCGAGTGCGTTTCATCGAAGACGAAGAGGGAGCGCTCAGCACGCTCGAAATCGAGACGGAAGATCGGTCCGGCCTGCTGTTGAGTGTGTCCAAAGCACTGTTCGCTCAACGCGTTCAAGTGCTGCGTTGCGAGGTGCGGACCGAATCGAGTCGCCGCGTCGTCGACCGCTTCAAGATCGCAGAGCAGGATGGATCCCCCGTGGGCCCAGCGCGTCGCCTGGAGATTCAAGTCGCGGTGCTCAACGCCATCGAGCCCGCCAAGCGGCTCAGTTCGTCGGCTCCCCCAGCTCTCGACGCCTAGATAGTTGATTTGTCGCGGCAATCAGGGTGTTCGCCGCTCTCGGTGCGACGGAGGCGTCTCAATGGGCCAGCACGTTTGTCGGGCAGTTTCTGAGGGCTCGGGTGAGCCAAATTGTCGCAGCTGGCGGCGGTGGCGCCGTGAGACAAGTGCAGGCAGAGGCACGCGTTACGTAAGCGAGCTCTTCCCCAGCTACAACGACATGACGTCGATCCGGCCCGAGCTGGCTACCTGCGGCCCAAAGGCGAACCACTGACCGAGAAGCTCCTCGAAACCTCCACACCAGCCGCGTGTGAGGCCAGGCATCTTCGTGGTGCAACCTCCAGCGCACCCTGAGGCCCGTTGATGTCCGAAACGATTGCCAAGATCCCTCGACACATAGCCATCATCATGGACGGCAACGGCAGATGGGCAGAGGCCCGGGGGCTCGCACGTACCGAGGGTCACGCCAAAGGCGCTGACTCGGTGCGCGCCACCGTTCGAGCATGCCGCTCTGCAGGCGTGCAGTACCTGACACTCTACGCGTTTAGTGTCGCCAATTGGCAACGGCCTGCGGCAGAGGTCAAAGCGCTGATGCACTTGCTCGCTCACTTCGCCGAACGCGAGAAGTATGAATTGCGGGAACGTGGAATTCGCCTGAGTGTGGTCGGTGATGTCTCTGAGCTGCCGACCAGCGCACGGCGCGCCATCGAGTCAGCGATGGAGTACACGGCTGGGTGCAACGACATGGTTCTGAGCCTGGCGTTATCCTACGGCGGTCGCAACGACATCGTGAGCGCAGCTCGCGCCTTGGCCATCAAAGTCCGCGCGGGTCTGCTGCTCCCCGAGGAGATCGACGAGCAACGCCTCCAAGCGGAGATGTCCACGCACAAGTTGCCCAGCGTAGATCTGTTGATCCGCACCGGTGGTGAGTCGCGCGTCAGTGACTTCTTGCTCTACGAGTCCGCGTACGCCGAGCTACTCTTTCTGCCAATCATGTGGCCCGAGTTCGGTGAGGAACAAGTCGCCCAGGCGCTGGCCTACTTTGCAAACCGGGAGCGCCGGTTTGGGTTGACGTCCGGTCAGGTGCAGAACTCCAACGGCCGCAGTTTCGATCCGCTGGACAACACGCACGCTCCGGTGCAGCTGCAAAGCCTGTCACAGTAGCTCCTGTCACAGTAGCTCCTGTCACTGTCGGTCGATTCGACCACGACAATAGCTGCCACTGGTCAACACACGGCCGCGACGCTGTAACGCTTGACGCCCTTGGGCACACGCACCTCCACGTCGTCGTCTTCGTAGCAGCCGACCAGGGCGCGCCCGAGCGGCGACTTGAGGGTCACCACCCGCAACTGCACGCCGCAAGCCTCGAGTTCGAATCCTGCCGCCCCCGGCAATAGCCACACGACTTCGACCTCATCGTCTTCGCCCTCCAGTACGAGCAGTGCCGAAGCAGCGCTCGCATCACCTGAGGTGAACTCACGCGGCGTGACGCGCCGCAATAGCGCCAATTGCTCCGACAGTTCCATGACGCGCTGGGCTTGTCCCCGGGCGAGATACGACGACTCGAGCGCGCGCGTGTCCTTGTCGTTTTCCGCCTTGCTCTCCTCGTGGGTGGCTCCATCCGCCGTCGCGCGTTGAGCAGCGGCGGCTACCTCCAACTCGGCGTCTACGTGGGCGATCACCTTGTCCAGCAATGTGGCCTTGTCGATGCGACGCACGGCTTCGAGAACGTCCATTGTCTGCCCCTTGGAGCTTTTCGCGTGAAAGTCGCAGCATGCCGACGGCGCGCCATCAGGCTTCTCTGCGGTTGATGTCGTGGGCGCAGAAGACTCAGAACGAGTATTCGACGGTGTTGATCGACTCGACCTGCTCCTTGTACTCGATGGAGCGCACGACGCGATCGAGACAATCTTTCTTGGCGGGAGTTGCCTCGACGTCTGCGCCGACGACTTTGCCGTTCCAGACCGCGATCTTGACCTTGAAGTGGTCGTTCGGAGTGACGTTGCACTCCTTGTACGTGTCCGGATTGGTCAGGGGCTTGGCGAGCACTTCCTGATCGATGCCCACGTAGTCGTAGTACGACGGAACGGCACTGATCGCCTCGTTGACGCTCATGCCGGGTTTGAATTCGGGCTTCTCGAGTTCTTCTTCGCCGCTCTTCGGCTCAGGCTCTGGTTCGGGCTCCGGCTCGTAGTTGCGATTCTCGCCCGTATCCCAACTCGGATCCGGTCGCTCCTCCCCGCTACTTGCTGGCGCGGGGGGCGGGAACTGCGGTTCCTTCTTCTCCCCGCCACAGGCAACCGCCCCCAGCACTACGCCCACAACCCCGTACCATCGAACTCCCATGACCTACCCATACATCTTTCCCCATTCGGCGTAAATCACCCGGATTGGGCGCACCGCCGACCATCAGGCGCAAGTTGCCGGCCGCGCGCCAGCCCCCCCTGCACATGCAGCCGTTGACAGCATGCGCCACCCTTTGGAAGATGCTGCGCTGCCGGCCCAGAGAGGTCGGGTACGAGCGCCCGTAGCTCAGTCGGATAGAGCGGTGGATTTCTAATCCACTGGTCGCAGGTTCGAGCCCTGCCGGGCGTGCCGGCAAGCCCGCATCGGGCGGGCTTGCGCACGGCCGCCAGCGCTCAGGGGCTCGCTTCCGCTTTGGCTTCTGCCTCAGCGCTCGCTTCGTGCCACGAGCCCCGGGCGTGCCGGCAAGCCCGCATCGGGCGGGCTTGCGCACGGCCGCCAGCGCTCAGGGGCTCGCGGTGACAGGGCAGTGCAAGTGACATCCCCCGCGGCGCCCAGCACGCGTTGCTGGTATCCTGTGCGGTGTAATCACGAGCCACGACCCTCGCCAGGCCCCCCGTATGAGTCCGCCCACGATACACGACAGCCTCGGTTCCCTCGACGGTCTGACGGAGCCGGAGCGGCGCGAGCGCTTGCTCGGGGTGTTCGGCGTTCCTGGGTACGCCGGGACGTACGTCCTCGGTTGCTTCGCGACGCGGGTCACGTTCTTCTCCCAACAGGTCCGAGCGCTCAATCTGGTCGACGCGATTTGCAAGTCTGGCCTGGTACTGGCGGATCAAGAGGTTGCCGTGGTTGGAGCTGGCGCCGCCGGACTCACCGCTGCCGCCGCCTTCGCGTTGCGCGGCGTCCGAGTGCGGCTGTTCGAAGCGATGGGGAACCCGCACGAGGCGCAAGGAAGGATCCCAATCCAGCGAGCGAGTCGCCAGCGTGCGTTGCACCCACACCTTTATGACTGGCCTTGGGGCGATGACGCACTCTCACCACATGCGGGCCTTCCCGTCCTGGACTGGAAGGCCGGCACCGCAAACGAAGTCATAGCCTCCCTCGGCGAGTCGTTCGACGCCATCCGAACGGGCTGCCTGGATGCTTCCGGCACACCGCTCATCCGGTGCCAGCAGCAACGGCTTTCGGATCTCGCCGTTCGCCAGTCGAATCAACGGCCCGTCACCGTCGAGCTGCCCGGCGGCACGGAGCACTTCAGGGCGGTGGTGCTCGCGGTTGGCTTCGGCATCGAGAAAGCGGATGGGCTCGCCCAACACAGTTACTGGGTGGACGACCCGGCAGACAGCTTCGAAGCGCGGGGACGCTGGTTGGTTTCGGGCTTCGGCGACGGTGCGTTGACTGACCTGCTGCGCCTGTGCATCGCACCGTTCGATCACCAGACCGTCATCGAGCAATTCCTCGAAGCGGTTCCGCCAAGCGTCGTGGACGTCGTTCGGGAATTCGCGCACGACGCTCCGGACACGGACCGCAGCCGCGAGTTTCGCGAAGCCGCAGCGAAGATCCAGGTTCCCTTAGGTCTGCGAAACGACGTCGAGGTATTTCTCAATTGCACCGAGCAACGCCTGTTCTCTGGACCTGCTTCGATTCTCAACCGCTTGATGGTGGCGTGGGTCCTTCACTCGAGAAGCGGTCTGATCAGCTTTCTCGAGACTCCGGGGTACCTCAATCCCCCCCGACGCATCGACGATCAGTTCCAGGTATCCTACGAGAACAACGGCGAACCGGTTCCAGAAGGGCCGTTCGATCACGTCCTGTACCGTCATGGTCCGGTCAGCGCATTGCAGGCGGACTTTCCAGAGATCTGGAAGGCTACCCAATCGCTGCGGAGCAGTTGGAGACAGACACCGGCTTCAGAGGATTGGACACGCAGGCCGTTGTGGACCGAGCGCGACTACTCCGACCCTCAGCCCCTGCTCGGTGACTTCGCAGCACGGGCGGGATGCGTCATCGTCACGGCGCACCCCAAACCGGACGACTTGTTAATCGACGTCAAACACGCCTTGCGCCGTGCTCGCGACAAGGACGATCTCAGGGTTTCTGGCAAACAGGTGATGACGGAGGCGACGTTGATCCGAGTCGACGAGGCGCTTTCAGAACCAGCACGCTACGAGCACACGTTGCGAGCACTGTGCACGGCGCAGATTGCAGTGTTCGATCTCGGTCAGAACCAGCCAGGATTGGCACTGCTGCTCGGCGTTCGCGCTGCCGTTCGGCGGGGCGTGACCATCGTCGTTCATCGCGGCGACCTCACCGCCGAGGGATGGCTCGAGCTTCCGTTCAATCTTCGCGAGATCAGCATCGTCCCGCGCCCCAAGCGAGGCGAGGAGTTCATCGACGTCCTGCGTCGCCGCTTCGTCGACGCATCCAAACTCCTCGCGGCACTTCCCGAGAGCTACCTCGACCTCCCGGTTTTCGACGCCGTTCGTCGATTGGGCGCCGACCCCGATACGTACCGCCCCGTTCCTGCGTCGCAGCAAGCGCTCCTGCTCTCGTGGTTCGACAACGACTACCTCGAAGACGCCGGCAGCGTCGTCGAAAGTTCACTGCGCACGGCATTGGGCGGCGACAGCAAAGTCCTGACCATGTTGAACTCGCCCTCTCCGCTGCTCACGGCGCAGAAACTGTACGCCGAGATTCGTCGCAGCGATCTCTGCGTGGCCGACTGGACGGGGTGGAGGACGAACGTTCTGTTCGAATTTGGGGTTCGACTCGCAAGCAACCCACTGGGTGCCATTGCTGTGTTGTGTAGAACCGCCGAACTCGCCGTCCCCGAAGAAGGCGTTCAGCATCGAGCGCTGTGCTCCCTATTTGCTCCCTTCGAGTACAGCGTGGACGACGACGGAAGTGACAAGCTCACCGCCGAATTGAAACGGCGCGTCGCGATCGTGTCCAAGGCACCCGACGCCACGGAAGTCGTGCTAGGCGCTCGGGTCACCGATTCCCACACATTCAGGACGGTGCAAGGCGCAATCGACCACGGGCAGGAGCCTTGGGCCATCAGCGTCGCCGAACGCCTGACGCGTTCCGCCGAGTTGCTTCTCGGCAAAGACATGCGACAGTATCCGGACTCGCCCGTACTGTTCGGCGAGGTCGGCGAAGAACTCGCCCGGCGCTCAGGCTTAGAGCATCTCATCGCGGCGTGGTACTATATCGCCTACCGCGACGGTTTGCTCGATCGCTTCGAACGAGCAGAGCCCGGCAAGGAGCAGAATCTGGATGGCCTCGAGCAGCTCGTTCGTGTCGCGCGCGAGATCACCGCAACTCTCTCCACACTCCGTTGGGAGAAGGATCAACGATACGCCACGCTGTTCGACGCGTTGAGGTCTTTCGTGCGCCGTGCACGCAACTACAGGAGCGACTGATGACGTCGATGGATGACCCGATACGATTCGCAAAAGACGCCAAGCAGGACGCCCAGTTCGAGCGAAGCGCCGGCAACTTTGCAGAAGCCGAAGTGATCCTGGGCGAAGCGATCGACGCACTCGAAGAACGGCGAACGCAGCTGCAAGAGGACGAGTTGGGTGGAGAGCGTGCGAGGAAACTCGCGGCCGCGCTTTGCGATTGCTACGGAAGCCTCGGAGGAGTGCGCCGCTCCGCCAGAAGGTTCCCCGAGTCTGTCGAGGCGTATGACAAGGGATACCAGCTCGAACGGGACCCGGTGAACGCCATCGTCGATTCCTACAATCTCACCCAACGCCTCGTTGCTCGCATCTTGACCGAGCCGACGGCAATGTTGAAGTGCGACCCGACGGAAGTCTCTGGTGAACTCATCCCCACCGCGCTGAACCAAGCGAGCCAAACGGTGGAGGGGCAAATCGCCGGTCCTCGCAAGCGAGACCCGTGGGCGTTTGCCGACCTCGCGCTGCTGGACACTCTCTTGTCGGATACGTCAAACCCATTCGAGACCCGCGGCCCTTGGGCAAAGCTGAAAGACCTGGGTCCGCCGGGGTACGTCTTCTCGTCAACCTCTGCTGTCGTGCAAGACTGTTTGCAGCGACTTCGAGAAGTCGACGCGACGCCTGCAGAAGAGGACAAGCGAGCCGCGCTGGTGGAGCGTCTCGAAGCCACAAAGGCTTGGCTCGAGCGAGCGGCCTCTGATTCGTAGCGCCGCTCGCCGCCAATCCTAGACTGGACTTCACCAGAGCGACCCACAATACTGAACGCGATGAAACGCGAGAGCGAGAGCGAGAGCGAGAGCGAGAGGCGTCACGTTTGCACTGTCCCACCGCTCGTTCATCTTGCGCCGACACTCGCGGTTCTCGCCCTCGGCTGTAGCACCGATTCGACCCGGGGTGTAGCGACGGGACACGACGGTGAAACGGGTCGACCGACGGTCGACGCCGCAACACAGATGTCAGATGCTGCTGCACCGCGGCCCCGCGATGCGACGCGCAACTCCGCAGTGGACGGCGCTGCCGCGTCGTCGAACATTCCAGATCCGTCCACGACGGGCAACACGGGTGCGGCACTGCCGGATGCGTCGACCAAACCCGCACCTTCGTCCCCACCGGATCCCGAAGTCTGCCTGCATGAATTGGCAGGACAGGGCGAAACCAGAGCAAGCTGCGACGACCACTTTGCGTGTCGAAACGGCTATGCCTATACCTGCGTCGAGGACGACGTGTCCGGCGATCGTTGCTGGAAGTATGCGCCTGACGTCTCCTGCCCGTTGTGGGACGAGGAACAGTGTGAGGTCGCGCTGGAAAGCTTCGGAGATCAACCTTGCTCCAGTGAGGACGACTGCGCGATCTGGGGCGGGCTCGAGGCCGAAGGTGCATGCGAGGTGTCGGCGGGCCCGCCAGCCATCAGCATCTCATCGTTGCTGCCTCGCGCCGAGCGAGACGAACTGCGTTCCGCATACGACGATTTGCTTGCCCACGGCTGCGTCGAAGATTGGGGCTACGACGGCACGCCTCACTTCGCCGTTTGTGCTCAGGGGCAATGCCAGGCGTGGCAAGACTCCTGCCTGCGCGAGCCAAGCATCCCAGATGATGCAGGGCTCGACGCGAGCGCATACGACGCCTCGGCCGCTTCAACGGCGAACCTCGACGCCGCTCGATAGCCAAAACAAGGCGCGAGCACAATCATCCGAGCGCTGCCCGGGTCGCACGAGGGAGACTCATTGCGACTGATCGGCATCACCCAAACAATCCGAGTCAAACAAGACCCGACGACGAGCGCTCTGAAACCCAAACTCGTTCCTCATCACCTCACGCCATGCACTCGACCACGAGCAATTCGCTTGACCGACGCCGTTCACCTCTCGTGGCACGAGGTCTACAAACCACGCACTTCGACGTCACCGATATCCGGCGACGGCTAAACGAACGACAACGTGAGGCACAAACGATGGGCAGCTCTCCACAAGCGGTGGGCCCGAGGTACACAATGCTCCGCCCGGTTCCGTCGTTTCCTAGAGTGACAGGCGAGGCACGAGCTGAGCGCGACGCGTTTCGTAGTTCGCAGTGGTCTCTTGCAGATCCGTGTCGGGCTTGTGGGGAACGAGCCAAGCGAAGGCGTCAGCAACGGACTCGCACACTCGCGTGGGATGAGGGGTCGACGGGCTCCAGAGCACGGAGGCCAGGGGAGTGTCCGGCGTCGCCGAGACGAGCACCGCGGCGATGGTGTTCGCCTCCAAGCTCGCCCGGTGCTTGTCGATCACGCCTGCCCACTGGCTCTGAACGCTGGGGCTGAGCACACTCGGAGACACTTCGTACAGCACGAGGCGCGGTGCGTTCAGTGCCTTTGCCACGTCTTCAACGGCGGTCAGGTAGGCGTTGAAAGACGACTCGCGCACGCGTTCGTCCATGTAAACAATCTCGACCCCGTTGATCCAAGTCAGGAACCAACCCGCCCCCAAGTGGAGTCCGTCCAATCGTTCTATCGTTTCAGCTCCAGATCCCATCAGTGTCGTTCCTCGCGTGCCAGTCTAACGCGCGACCTCGGGCCGCGCCGCTTCGGACGTGGTCGATGGCGCGATGAGCACACCCAAGCTGCTTACCGGATGGTCGGGTTGGCGCCACAACTGGCCCGGCGCATCGTGGCCGATCAGCGACGATGTGGGTGTTCGAGGGAGGTGCCGGTGGTGAACGATGTGGGTGACTGGGGGACGGCAGACGCCGCCTCGCTTGACGGCGCGCACTCGACGTTCGTTCGACGGCCCCCTCGTCTTGGTGTACAGCGGGCCGTCCGGATTGTTCATGCCTCACACACCGCCGGCGGCCGCATGCGATGGTCATCGGCCATTGGCACATCTCCTGATTGCTGCAGTGCGGTGTAACCTGATCACCGACCGCGCCAATGGGAAGCGCCCTGCTGAGTCATCCCTGACGGAAGACCGCCAGGCCCGGCGGCCGCGCCGTGACTGTAATGAGAGTCGGGAAAACAACCGCGACAGGGGCGTCTGTTCGCGCCCTCACCCAACGGGGGTTCGAAAACGACCGACAATCGCGCGCGCCCATTTGGAATCAACTGACAGTGAGCGGCTTCACTCTCAGCCGGTGTTCGTACGCTCGTCGCCGAGTGTGGGCCGTCGGTGTACGTGCGAAAACCGCGGAAGTCGATCACCCGAAACACGGCGCACGTACCCCAATCGGGTCATGAGGCTCTCCCAGACGACTTCGCTTGATTCCGTCTCCACAGGGGTGTGGACTACCGAACACCTCTGCTGAGGTCCATCAGGCCGTTCGCCCCGAACGCTGTCGTTGCGGGAAGCCACGAACGCAAGCGCGCTCCGCTGATTGGCAAACTCTGGTAGTGAATGGTCCGCCGCCGATCGGCGCGGCCGGTGGGCAGTGAGGGCCCAACCGCTTTCTGACTTCGAATCGAGGCAACCCCATGATGTGTTCGACAAAAACATCGCTCGTAATGTGCCTGGCGCTGGTGATGAGCGCCTGCGGTGATGACACGACGACGACGGATACACCCGACGCCAGCACCGATGAACCGAGCGACGATACGGCAACCGACGACGAACCCACCGACACGGACGACGTACCCACCGATACGGATGACGCGCCCACCGACACCGATGACGCGCCCACCGACACCGATGACGCAGCCAGCGATGATGCGCCGACCGACACCGATGACGCGCCCACTGACGACGCGGGCCCCGGCGACGGCGGAGCTCCGCTGAGCGACGGGGGCGGGGCAGATGCCGGTGACGCGATGGCGGATGAAGGCGGGGCGCCCGCGAACACCGACGGATTGCTTTCGATTGAAACGGGTGAGTTTGCGATGGTCGCTGGCGCTGGGGACGCTGGTGCGAGCGAGGCTACCGGCGTTGCCCAGATGGTTCGCACCGCATCGGGAGACACGATCGTCGATATCGCCGTCACCGGGTTGTCGCCCGACACCGCCTACGGAGCGCACGTGCACGCGCTGCCTTGCGACGTGCAGACGGCGGGTGGACATTATCAACTCGATCCCAGTGGTACCCCTGGCGCTGACAACGAAATCTGGCCGGCGTTCACCACAGACGCCGATGGCAACGGACTCGGCAGCGCAATCGCCGTCGGGCACCTGGCTCGCGGCGACGCGCAATCGGTCGTCGTGCACGCGCCTGGGGGAACGAAGATCCTATGCGCTGACTTGGGGACCGGCGAGGAGCAGGTCGCCTTTGCCGGAACATTCTCGGCATTCGCAATGGCCGACGCCACCGAAGAGGGAGTCAGTGGCGAGGCGATGATGGTCGTGGACACCGACGGCACCGAGATCAAGCTGCTGGTCAGTGGCCTGGACCTCGACGCAACATACGGCGCCCACGTTCACTCGATGCCATGCGACGTCGGTGATGCCAACGGGCACTACAAGATAGATCCGTCGGTTGCCACCACCGAGGAAGTGAACGAACTGTGGCCCCCCATCGACATCGACGGCGACGGCATCTTGGAATCGGAAATGTCTAGCGCGCACGTGGCTCGCGGTGACGCGCAGTCCATCGTGATCCATCGCGACGGCAACAAGGTGTTGTGCGCCAACCTCGAAGTCGAAGGATGGTCCGACGTCGAAACGACGGGAACCGCCGAGCTCCTGTCGGCGGGCGCGGACAAAGGTCTCGATGCCCTCGACGCCGAAGCAACCCTGGTCCGCTCACTCAGCGGCACGACGACCGCGTCCATCGTCGTCGGGGGCCTGACTCCGGAAACGGAATACCCCATCCACGTCCACAACCTCCCCTGTGCGGTAGCGAGCGGCGGCGGCCACTACAAGCTCGATCCCTCGGTGAGCGAAGTCGTCGCCGAAAACGAAATCTGGTTGACGCTGACCACCGATGCATCGGGAGCAGGTGAAAAGACAGCAGTCGCGCAACACCTCGCTCGTCCCGAAGCGCAATCGATCGTCATCCACGACGGCTCCGACGGTTCTCGTCTGGCCTGCATCGATCTGAAGTAACCATCGCCCCACACCGGTTCGGGTCACCAAGCGGCCCGGCAGAACCACAGCCAGGAGCGCAGCAAGGCAGCACCGCGTCGTCCCTCGTCGATGGGCGGCGCGGTGCTGTGTTTGGGGATATCGTGAAACGCCCTTGGAGGGAGCGAGACGCCGCAGGGCCGCCGCCTGACGGGATCCGCACCCCTACCTCGCCATCAACCCCCTGACCTGCAGCCCCACCGCCTGCGCGACCATGGGCTTGACGCCTTCTTCGCCGAGTTGCCCGGTGGCCCAGCCCAGCAACACCATGGCGTAGGTGGCGAACATGTTGGAGGCGGCGAGCTGGGCGGGGGTGCCTTGCCGCACTTCGCCGCGGGCTTCGGCGGCGGAGACGAGTGAGGCGAGTTGGATGAGGAAGCCGAACGTGAGGGCGTGGAGGCGTTGGCTGTGGGGGCCGGTGGCGATGAAGAGGCGGGTGAGGAACGCCTTGGAGCGCAAGGGGCTTGCGAGGTACATTCCGATCAGTTCGTTGAAGATGAACGTGACTTGCTCGAGCAAGGGTGCGTCTTGGGGTACGTGCTCGAGGCAGCGCTCGGAAGTGGCTTTGAGATCGTCGTGCATGACGAGCATCAGCAGATCGAGCTTGTCTTTGGCGTGAAAGAAGAGCGTGCCTTTGGCGACGCCAGCGCGTTCGGCGATGGCGTCAGTGGTCGTGGCGTCGAAACCGAGCTCGGTGAACAGGTCGCGCGCCGCCTGAGTGACGTTGTGGAGCGTCTCGATCTTTTGCTGCGCGCGCGTGATGGTTTCGCTCGCGCTCGCTGCAGCAGCGCGGACTCGCGGCGCCCGCTTGGGCGGTCGTTATTTGCGGTGGCTGGCCACTAACCGCGCCGCTCCGGGCGGGAGGCAGTCCAGCGAGGCGCGAACGGAAAGCGGCCCGAGGGCGCGCAGCGCAGTCCGAAGTGATGGATATTCATTGGTTTTTTATCGATCTGCCGCGGAATCAGCTGGTAGCGCTGGCAGGGCGTTCCGTGCGGCACAGCGACGCAGCGGTGCCGCGCGTCGATGTCATCGATTGACACAGGGTCGCTCGTGCGTCAATTACTGACCCAGGTCACTGACTACAGTCAATGAATGTGGTCAGCGAATTTCTGACTGACCCCCGGGCGGCGAACGGTGCCGGCCCGAACCTGGAGACAAGTCCCATGAGCGACGAACGAACCCTCAAAGAAGCCCGTGACCAGTACTTCCTCGACAACGGCTTTGGCCCCGACGGCGGCTACTCCGCGGCGTGGGTCGACTTCAAGCTGGGCAGCCTGCCCTTCCCCATCCCGAACAGCGACCCGAGGCGCGACGCAGTGCGCTTCCACGACTTGCACCACGTGCTCACCGGCTACACCACCGACTTCGCGGGCGAGCTCGAGATTTCGGCGTGGGAAATCGGCGCGGGCTGCAAGCGCGCGTGGTTCGCCTGGCAAATCAATCTGGGCGGCCTCGCCGGCGGCTTGTTCATCGCGCCGCGCCTCACCGCACGTGCCTTCGCGCGGGGTCTGGCATCTGGCTCTCTCTACGGCTCGGACTACGAATCAATCCTGACTCAGACCGTCGGCGAGACGCGCACCCAGCTACGCCTGGACGAAGCGGTGCCGGCACTGGGTGTACGGGGCGCAGCGCTGTTGGGCATCGCGGGAATCGTGGGTCTGGTGTGGGGCCTGATTCAGTTCATGCTGTTGCTACCACTCGTACCCTTCGGCTTGCTCGCTGGCCGCATCAAGAACGCCCAGCGCGCCAAGAACGCACCAAGTAGCTCCGAACTGCCCGCCACGAGCACGCGCTGAGCTGTTGACAGCGTGTCGGCGAGTTTGTGGGAGCATGCCGTCATCGGTCGCCTCAACTCACCCGACACCGGAAGGCTTCCTGACACGCGTCCGCAAGGCCCGGTCTCTACAGCCGACGACCATCCGCCGCCTTCACTTCGAACGGGTTTGATGGAGCATGTCGAGTTCTTGCTCCCACTGGGGGTTCCACTCGGAGCGGGGCGTGGCGTCCATGACGCGTTCGAGTTCGCAGATGCGAACCCAACGCTGGTCGCGCCAGGATACCGCCGGAGCGATGGCAACGCCGTTGTCCTTGTCGTGAAAGATGTAGCTCAATGCGGCGCGGATGCCCTCGTAGGCTTCGGTGAACGATACGCAGGCGGCGCAGCGCTCGCGCTCGACTTGTGCTACCTGCGCCTCGGAGAAGTCTCTGCCACTGGCCATGAGCGCCAAGATCAACTGATCCGCGTAGCACTCGGCCTCGATCAGGTGCAGCCGCGTCACCAGTGTCTTGCCGCCGAGGCGCAAGAGCAATCCACTCCACAAGTCGACGAGCGCCAGCAACTCTGCGGCGACGTCTTGATAGCCGTGGCGCTCTTGGAAACGGAGTGGGACGTCGCTGTCGATCAACCCGTGCAACGCGACGACACGCGTGTTGGCGCACAATAGCTCGCGCAGCGGGTAGGCGCGGTGAAGCGCGCGCTCGAGGAGCGATTCAGGATCGGTAACTGCGTCGCGCCGCGCGTGGGCATGCGCGGCACACGAGGCGCGCGCTTCGAGCGTATCGATGTAGTAGTGGCGAAAGGGCCCGACGTTGCCCTTGAAGATGTCGAACTCCTTGCGGTTTGCGAAGATCCTCGGCACGGCGTCGAGTGCCAAGCACGCACCGTGCGCCAGCTCGAAGTCGGGCTCGACGAAGTCGCCCAACCTCTCCGTTTCGAGGGACGACCGGACCTTCGAAAAGGCACGCCCAAAGCGCGTGGTCGTCGCAAACCCCTGCCCCCATTTCCCCTCTGCCATGACGCAAAGGTTACTTGATCCACTGGTGCGGGCGAGAAGAGATCGCCACATCGAGGCGCCCGCAGTGTAAACAGCTCACGCAATGTGATGCAGCGCGCCAGCAGCACGGTTCGATCTACACAATCCCACGCCTGTATTTCACCCGTAACGGGAGGGCGCCGAGTTCTGAGGGAGGACGATGGCTGGCCTGGGTCACCCATCGGTGAGGGCGACCGACGAGCGCGCGGTATCCAATTGCAGGACTGCCACACGCTCGCACGCAGCGCGGGCTTGGGATCACCTGCCGAGCCAACCGCCGTCGACGGCCAGCACGTGACCGTGAATGTACGCGCTGGCGGGCGTACACAAGAACACAGCGGCGCCGGCGATGTCGTCGGCTTCTCCCCAGCGGTTGGCGGGGATACGCTCGAGGATCTGCCGGTTGCGCGTCGCGTCCTCCTGAAGAGCCCGCGTGTTCTCGGTTCGAATGTAGCCAGGGGCGATGGCGTTGACGTTCACTCCGCGGCCCGACCATTCGTTTGCGAGTGCTTTGGTCAATTGCGCGACGCCGCCTTTCGATGCGGCGTATGCGGGCACCGTGATGCCGCCCTGGAACGAAAGCAACGACGCGATGTTGACGATCTTGCCCGAACCCTGTTCGAGCATGTGCGCACCGGCGGCCTGGCACAGAGCAAACACGCTAGACAGGTTCACCTCGAGGATAAAATCCCAGTCCTTCTGAGAATATTCGACGGCGGGTGCGCGCCGAATGGCACCGGCGTTGTTGATCAGAATGTCGATGTGCCCGAAAGCATCCACGGTTTCCTTGACGAGCCGCTGCGCGGTGCTTCGGTCGGACAGATCACCTTGCGCGGCGTGCGCCGCGTGGCCCGCCTGGAGGATTGCGGCAACGGTTTCGTCGGCTGCTCGGCGATTGCCATGGCACACGACGCTTGCGCCCGCTGAAGCCAACGCTTTGGCGATCGCAGCCCCGATCCCCGTCGCAGCCCCGGTCACGAGGGCGGTTTTTCCATCAAGACGAAATGCGGATGAGTCCATGTGCAGCGTCTAACGCATCCCCCAGGGCGATTGAAGACTATCCGTCGTTTGAGCCCGCGCTCAGCGGGCTCTCACGGCGTTCTTTCGACGGAGCAGTTCTGTTCCGAAGTCCAAAGCCGGGGTGCCCGACCGTGATTCTCGCTCACTCGGCTTTCCAAAACGCGGTTGCCCAGCCGCGCGCCGGAATCGAAAACTGAACGGTCTTGCCGCCGATGCCCAGCGTCGTCTGCTGATCGGAGCCACCGGAGTTGTGCAGGATCGCCACTTGACTGCCGTCGGGGTTTTCGAAGGCGAGCGCATCGGCGTTGCCCGTCGTGGCAACGCGCATCGCGCCCGGGTCGACGAAGTACGACACGTGCCGGAACACGTAGTACGCAGGTGTCTCGGTCAGGGCCTTCGTCCCGCGGTCGACGGTGAGCAGCGCGTTCTGCGGCCAGGGTCGTTCTACGTCGAGGTTCTGCCCCTTTGTGTCGAGCACCATGTTCCAAGCGCTGTACGACGCGACGCCAGCCTTGATCCAATCGCGGATGTAGCCCCAGCTTTCCACCGCGTATGCATGATCGTTCGGCGGGCGGTCGGCATTGAACGAGGCGCTTTCCCACGGGTAGTTGCCACACTTGTGCTCGGTCTGCATCACCGGCACCTGGTACTGAGACGCGTAGGTTCCCACCGAGCCCATCGTGTTCCACTGCAGCCCAATGCCCTTGATGTACTTGGCCGCATTGGCATCGCTCATCAGCGTCTGCACGTGTTGTGTGTCTTCGGGCGCAGACATCGTGCCGAGCCAGATCTCCGTGTCGAGGCTGTGCTCTTCGAGGGTTGGTCCGAGGTAATCACGCACGAAGTCGCGAAGCAGCTCCGGGGTCCACAAGCACGACGGGTAACGCGTTGCGTACCCTGGTTCGTTCTGCGGCTGAATCGACTCGACCTCGATGCCGATCTTGGCGTACTCCTCGATGAATCGCGCAAAGTACAGTGCGTAGGCGGTCAATACCGGCGCTTCGTTCTTGATTCGAGCGCCGCTGTCGCTGTCGTTCACCAAGCCGTTCATGTTACCGCTGACCTTCATCCATGCCGGCGGGCTCCAAGGGCTGGCCCACAAGCGCAGATCGGGGTTGACGTCGAGCGCCGCTTCGATGAACGGGATCAGCATCATCTTGTCGCGATCGATCGAGAAGGATGCCATCTCGTAGTCGCCATCGTGGTCGTCGAGGGAATAGCGATCCATTGCGTAGTCGCTAGCACCGATGGGGAAACGCCCCCAAGCGAAGTTGGCCCCCTCTGCGGCGTCGAACAACAGGCGCACGGCGCGGTCGCGTTCCGCGGGGTCGATGACGCTCAGCGCATCCCAGCCTGCCTCGTTGAACGTACCGCCCATGCCGAGCCACTCCTGGTACGTCGTGCCGGTATCGACGCTGACCTGCGCGCTCCCCGACGCTTCGGTCAGCTCGCCCTCGACCCAGTAGGCGTTCTGGCCCGACGTGACCAACGACGGGCGGATCACCGGCTCGGGCTCGGGGGCTGGCACGGAGGGACCGCCCGCTTCACCCGAGGTGTCACCTCCGGCGGCTACCGGCGTCGGGACGTTCGGTGCGCCTCCCGCACCGGGGGGCGGATTGGTGATGGGCGTATCCGTGGGGGTCTGCGTCGCAGGTCCAGCGGCGGTCGGGCCAACCCCGGCACCGGGCGCCGAGGCCGTGGGCCCGACGCCAATTCCTGGGCCGTTGTCGGGGCCGGCGCCGGAACCGACGCCTGGAGGGCCGGGCAGCGTCGGCGACGCGCCGCCGGTTGGATCACCACTGGTCACACCGTCGGTGCCGCCCGGAGCGGTGGGACCCGTCGCGCTCGGATCGCCGGTGGTGACACCATCGTTCGACCCGTCGTTCTGAGTGTCCCCGCACGCCACACCCAACACCAGGAGCCAAGTGCTGCAGATCGATGCCCTTGTAATGTTCATTGCCAGAAACCTCGGTGATGCCCGGCGCGCTCGACGCCACGGGCGGCGGTCGGCTCCCGCAACGAAACGGGAGTGAGCGGGCTTTCGCATGAAAAATCGGTGTCAGTAGTATGCCGGGCCCGCTCGCCGACGATCACCGCATGACCCCTCTGGCGACAAAACCGCGACTCCTCCGAACCGGTGACCTTCTGAAGTGCGAACAGGGCGGGGCCGCACACAGACGCATACGGCAAGATTTCAACGGCACTGATCGAACTGTCTTGCTTTGGTCGAGTACCGCTGTCGCGTCACGTACCGCGCTTCGCCGTCGCAGCACGTCGAGCCCGACGCCGCGCGTCCTTCACTCAGCGGCACTCGTCGGCGGATTGTCAACGTCGGCAGCACAGAACGTCGCGGTCGGAGTCAGACTCTCGAACACGACGTTGGTCTTCGCTGAGGCAACAAACTCGGACGCCCCGACGCCATCCGTCGAGCCCCAGTCGTAGGTATAACCCAGAGCAGTCCACGGATACTGCTTCGATGGCTTGGAGTTCGAGTAGCGGTCGACCCAGGTGTTGCACAACCACTGCGCATGCGCATCCGCCGCCGAAGCACCACAGCTCCAGTTCACCTGATCCGCCCCATCGGGCACCATGGGCGCGGCCACGTCGCAGGTCGTCGTGTCCACATGCGGGTCGGCGCAGGGCCGCTTGAGCGCCCCGGGATCCACCCACACGGCCAAGAACGCGTCGTAGTGCGCCACTGCGCTGGGCGGCGGCAACCCGAGGTACTGAGCGATGCGCACGTTCAACACGGACGCGTCGGGTCCAACCTGACTGCACACGTCGTGAACTTGCGCAGCCGTCGTGAACCACGTCTCGCCGTAAAGCTGGAAGGGCTTGCCCTTGGCGTACACCTTCTCGTCGGCGTAGTACTTCGAAACAGTCCACGTGTACATCAGCACGCGCCCTTGCGCGTCCCAGCGCAGCCCCGGTTGATCAGGCACCAACGCGATCAACGTATCGCTGACCCGCGCGCGCACCGGATAACGAGCGACGTCCAGAGCGTGTTGATAGCTCTCGAGGAGCGATGATTCACGCACCTGAGGCGTTGCGTGAACCGCTGCCCCCCGCTCGGCTTCGGTCGAGGCCGTCGCTGGGCCACCCGTTTGCGCCGCGGGGCCAGCGGGGCTCGATGCCGTTGCCGCCGTCGGCACCTGCGCGGGTCGTGAACCACAGGCAACCAGCAATAGCGCGACGAACACCCACCACACCGGCCGTAACGGGAGATCACGCGTCGCGCGACGCATTTCTCCCTTGCTCCCTCGTTCTCCCATGGTGGCGAGTATCTCCACACAGCGAAGGATTGTCGACAGAAGCGCTCACGCCACCCTCAGAAACCCAGCAATGCCCCGGCTCGCAAGGCGACAAACCATCCGAGGCGGTCTACGTGCGTGCGGTATTCAGCTTGATTTGCCGCGGCAGATCAGGACCGGGTTTTATTTGGTACGTGTTCTGCCGCAATCGCCAACGCAGACTCGAGGTCCTCGCAGTGAGCAACGAGGGGTCGGACCAGCAACCCTGCCTTGTCCAGCAGCGCGTGTGGCTGTGGCTGGAGACCGCACAAGACGGCCAAGCAGCGGCGTCCATTGAGCATCGCGACGGCGCTTTCGAGCGCGACGAGCCCCGTGGCGTCCATGACAGGCACGGCGTCGAGCGCGAGCACCACGGCGCGGGTGTCACTCGACACGACTTCGAGCGCAGAGACGGCTTTCTGCGCAGCGCCGAAGAACAACGCACCAGATACCTGGTACACGGCGACGCCGGGAGGCAAAGGACCTCGCGCCAATTCGTGGCCGTCAGCGGTGACCCGTGCTTCGGTCACTTGCGCCATGCGCCGCATGAACAAGAAGGCCGCGAGCACCATGCCAACCCCAACCCCAACGACCATGTCGAACACCACGGTCAACCCGTAGCAAACCAGCAGCACCCCAACGTCGCTCCTCGGCGCCACGCGAAGGATGTGCCCAAAATGGCGCAGCTCCGACATGTTCCACGCGACGAGCAACAACAGCGCCGCCAGCGACGCCATGGGCAACAACCCCAACAAAGGCGCAAACGCCAAGACCGCGCCGAGAACAGTGACGGCGTGAATCATCGCCGCAACGGGTGACCGCGCGCCGTTGCGGACGTTCGTGGCCGTGCGGGCGATGGCGCCGGTTGCGGCAATGCCTCCAAAAAACGGGGCAACCAGGTTACCGATCCCAAGAGCAACCAGTTCCGCATCGGGGTCGTGTTTGGTACCGGCCATGCCATCGGCGACCATGGACGACAATAGGGACTCGATCGCGCCGAGCAACGCGATCGCCAGCGCGCCCACGAATAGCGAGCGCAGCTCGTCGAGCGAAAAGCTCAGCGACGCGCCGAGTGGTCCGGGAGAATCCCAAGGCCATGACGGCAAGGGTGGCAAGCGCGGTATCCCGTCGAACACAACCTCACCCACGCGCGTGTGAAAGCGACTATTGATGGTCGCGACTGAAAACGTCGGGAACCAACGCGACAACGACCAGGCCAGGATCGCAGCGACGGGCAGCGCAATCAGCGGCGCTGGCACGCGCCGCGTCACTCTGGGCCACAGTATCAGTAGCAATAGAGTAACCACCCCGATCGTCGTCTCGGCGACGCTGGCGGTGTGTCGCGCTTCGCTCATCACCGCCAAACGTTCGAGCGTGTGCGTCGGGCTGTCCGCCAGCTCCAAACCGAAGAAGTCTTTGAGCTGCAGTACCGCAATGACCGTCGCAATCCCTGCGGTAAAGCCGGTGGTCACTGGATGCGGTACGAAGCGAATCAGTTGCCCCAATCGCAGCAAGCCCATGGCAATCAGCAGCACACCCGCCATCAGCCCGGAGATGAGCAGTCCAGCCATGCCCGATTGCGTGTAGATGGGAGCAAGGATCGCGATGAACGCCGCAGTCGGCCCAGTCACCTGAGTACGCGAGCCGCCGAGCGCAGCGACCAAGAAACCCGCCACAATCGCCGTTGCCAGCCCGGCCTGGGGCGGCACCCCGACACCGATGGCCAGCGCCATTGCGAGCGGCAGGGCGACGACACCCACGACGGCGCCCGCCATCGCGTCGCGACGCAGATCGGCCAAACCGTATCCACTTCGCAGCGCCGCGACGAGCGTCGCGCCTGGAAGCACAACTGCTTGAGATGACTTCGTTTCTGCCCAATAGCGGGTTCGTGCCATGGGGCGCTGAGCGGGTCGGGGGCTGTCCAGGAACGTCATTTAACGTCAATCTACGTAATTCCATGAAATATAGCACCATCCTCCGGGAGCAGTTGACAGTCCGAGGAGTCCTCCGTAACCCGTCGCGACGCCAAAGAGGCGATGTCCAGCGCCGAGCCTAAGGAGTCCAACCGCCGTGGAAGACCGTCTGATGACCGTCAAGCAGCTCGCAAGCTACCTGAACGTCAACGAGCGCACGGTGCTCAAGCTCGTCCAGGACGGTGCCCTGCCGGGCGTCAAGGTGGGCAACCAGTGGCGATTCCGCAAAGCCATGATCGACACGTGGCTGGACGACCAAGCACTGGGCCTGACGCCTCGACAATTCGAACGACCCGAAGGCGACACACCCAGACGGCTGCTCGACTTGGCAACATGCTTCGACCAGACCCACATCCTGGCCGGGCTGAAAGCAACCACCAAAACGTCGGTGATCGACGAACTCGCGGCACACGCCGAACGACTGGGATTGGTGCGCGACGCGACGTGGTTCGTCGGAGCGTTGATCCAACGTGAAAACGTGATGCCGAGCGCTTCGGGGAACGGTGTCGCGTTTCTGCACACATTGAGACGCCACCCCGAGCAAGTCACCCGTCCGTTCATGCTTCTCGGACGCTCGCAGCACGGCGTCGACTTCGACGCCCTCGACAACGAGCCGACCTACCTGTTCTTCGTTTTGGGCCTGCGCTACGACGAGCTGCACCTGCCCTGGCTAGAGAAGCTGGTCCACATGCTCGCACAACCCAACGTCTCGCGGGACCTGCGCGGTGCGCCGAACGCGGCGGCCTTGCATCAGGCGCTGATGAAGGCCGAACGCACGCTCGCGACGGCCCCGTCGCCATGATGGTGTTCCGGCTTTGGTGCGACACCGAGTTTGTCAACGAATTCACGGCTAACGACTCCGTAGCTCGTGCGCGATTCGCTTTACCCCGAGGCGGGCTTGGTCTACTCCAACAGTCATGAAGTGCCCGTCCTGCGGCGCTCGATTGGGGCCAGCCGACCCGCGTTGTTCCTACTGCGGAATCGTTACGGCCTACGGTGCGCAACTCGAGCAACAACGACAACAACACGCCGCCTACCACCAGGCCGCCGCGGCCCACCACGACCACGCGCAACAGCAACAGCGATTGGCCGATGCCAAAGCGTCCCTGGCCAAGACAGCGCGCCACTCGCTGTGGTGGAGCGTGGGCGGACTGATCGCTTGCTGCGCCTTCGTGCCGAGCGTGATTGGCGTCGCCTTGGGACTGCGCGCTCGCAAGATGGCGAGCAAGTACAATCTCGTCTTGCCGGTTCAGGCTACAGCCGGGCTCCTGCTCGGGTTGTTTGGTGTCACCGAAGGCATCGGGGTGATCGGCATCGCTGTGGTCCAGAGCGCACAGCGCGAAGAGCGCCTCAGCCAGCTCGAGCAAGCGCTGGGCACTCGAGCGACCGCGAAGGATCTGGAACAAGAGGTCGCCTGCATGCTCACCGAAAAGCGTCTGCTCATGGGCGGGTTCCGCGACAAGCAGACGATCGACGATTTCGAGTGCGACGGTCAGGTCGAGCAGAAAGACAAACAAGCGACGTTGTTCGACGTGCGCTTCGAGCTCAGCAGTGAGCGATTCGTGGTCAAAGCTTGCCTGTCCAAGGGGGAACGCTGGTCCACCACGGGTTTCCGCTTGGACAACGAGTGCAGCGAACCCGACGACACTGCCGAAGATTACGCCGCTCCCGAACCCACGGCGTCGGGCACGGCGCCCAACGCAACAGCTACCGCCACCAGCACGGGTAGTGCAACGACTGCACAGCCCGCAACGACCACCTCAGCCACGAGTTCAACGAGGAATCCAGCTTCGACTTCCACCAGCAAGTGAGACGGCACCTTGCACAGCACACTGCAAACCCTCGGCAAAGCGCTCCCCTACGTCGACGAGCAGTTGTTTCGCATCGGCTCGACCAACGTCACGCCGCTGTCCGTGCTGATCTTCGTGCTCACGGTATTGATTGCGGTGGCCATCGGGCGGTTCGCGCGCCGAGGGATTCACCGCTACTTCAAGGACAAGGAGCAAACCGAGGGTATCGCCTACGCGCTCGAACGCATGGTTCAGCTCGTGGCGGTCGTGTTGGGCGTACTCATCGGCCTGCAGAACATCGGTATCGATCTGACGGCACTCGCGGCAATCGGCGCGATGCTCAGCGTCGGTATCGGTTTCGGCCTGCAAGGGCTCGCGCAGAACTTCGTCAGCGGCATCACCCTGCTGATTGAACGCCCCGTTCAGAAGGGCGACTTCGTCATCATCGGCGACACGGTCGGGCGCGTCGACGAGATCGCCATGCGTTCCACCCGTGTGCTCACGCGCGACGGCGTCGCCATCATCGTGCCCAACCACGACCTTCTGACGACACGCGTGGTGAACCTGAGCAGGCCCGATCGTATGTATCGCACACGCATTGCCGTGGGTGTTGCCTATGGCAGCGACACGCGCGAAGTGGAGCGGGCACTCTTGTACGTCGCGAGCAAACACCCGAAGATCATTCGCACCCCTGCGCCGGTGGTGTTCTTCCGCGACTTCGGCGAAAGCTCGTTGGACTTCGAGCTGGCAGTCTGGATCAACAGCGCCGAGCTCGAACCGCAAATCGTCAGCGACCTGCGCTTTGCCATCGATCAGAGCTTTCGCAAACGCGGTATCGAAATCCCGTTCCCCCAGCGCGACTTGCACATCAAGAGCGATGCGACGCGGCCCAAGCCCGGGTCGGCTTCCATCGCGCCGAGCACTGCGGACGCGTTGGCGCCCGAAGACAGACCATCGCGTTCGCACAAGCCGGGCTGACAACTCGAGGAGGGATGGCGCATGCGCACCGCAAGCCGACAGACGAATCGCAAACCGCACAAGTCGAGGAGAACGATTGGGGGTCTCTCTCGATCACCGGTGGCAGTCTGCCTTGCACTCACCCTCACGGTGTGCGCATGCAGCAAGTCGAAAGGGTCCCGCGACAACGAGCTCGAAACGCCGAGTCCGTCACAGAGCGCAGCCGAGCCAACGCGGCCAGCGCCATCCGGCGCGATCGCGACACCGAGCAGCGACTCGACCCAAGCGGCGGCAACGGACGACCCCGACCGCCCGCCACCGCCCGCCTTGACCGACGGCGCGGTGCGAGCTCTCGTCGAGTCGTGGGTTGCCGCTCAGAACACGAACGATTTCGACCGCTACGCCACGCATTACGCCGAGCGCTTCGCGGGCACCAAACGCGCGGGCGACAAGGTCACACACTTCGACCGCAAGGGATGGCTCGCCGACCGTAAACTGATGTTCAAGCCAGGCCTGCACGTCGCGGCAACAGACGTCGAGCTACACGTCGTCGGAGCCACCGCGCGCGTACGTTTCGTGCAGGAGTTTGCATCGCGCAGCTTCGCCGACCGCGGCACCAAGGAACTGATCGTCGCTTCCTCCGTCAACGGTCCGAAGATCGCTCGAGAGGAAATGCTGCAATCGCAGCTGCTCGCACGCGAGGTCGCCGCATCCGTGGACAATTGGCACGTCCATTCTCAGGTGCTGTTCCTCGGGCAAGCCGTCGAAGCCAAAGCCATCAAGCCCGTGGGTTCGCTGCACCGCGATCTGGCCGACCGCTACATCGTCGAACACCCCGTCGACACGAAACAACTGAAGGCCGAACAGCGAGCGCTGATTGGACAGGCCGTAACGACGCTCGCCAGCGACGGTTCAGCGTGCGAAGCGCGCATCGAAAGCGTCGTGGCGCGGGTGGACGTCGTGCCACACTTCGGCATGGTGCAGCGCTGGGAAGGAACCGAGGGCAACCCCGCCAGCACCGACGCCGAAATCGCCGCTGACCTGTGGGCCATGACGGGGCCGAGCGTGGCGACTCTGGCCGCGAAGCTCGACGGCTGCCCGCAGGCAGTGTGGGCGTCGCGCAAACCACCTGCAGGCCGCGTGCTCGGGGCCCGGCGAAGTCTTGGCGTCGTGAGCAAGCTGCTACAAGCCCGGCTCGACGAGCTGCCAGAGACCCGACGGATTCAGCACGATTTCGAACAGGAGAACCCGCTGGGGACGACGACCAAGTGGTACGCCGAACGCGGCATCACGGTCGTCGACTTCGAGGCCGTCGATGGTGTGCAGACCGCGATCGCATCGACGAGCGCGGGGGATGGCTGTGCGGAGTTCAGCGCAGCGTTGACGGTGTTGTTCGAGGTCGACGTCCGCGCGGAACCGAAGATACTGCGACATGTGGTTCTAGGTGAACGAGTGTTGTCACCGGTCCTGGCGCTCGACGTCGACGGCGACGGTCAGCTCGAGCTGCTCACTGGTCCTGACGACTTCATGCAAACCGTGGGGCTGTGGCGACGCAAGGCGGCGAGCAGCTACGACTCCCGCGAGCTTTGGTCTCTGCTGTTTTGGGATTGCCCCTGTTGAACGCCGCCCCACATCGGCGGCGTCTGAAAGACCGGACGCGCCTTTGGCAGCTCGATGGCGACGCTCGGCTTGGTGGCCCCGCGAGTCGCCTCACTGGCCCCAGGGAGATGCTGCAAGGTCGTTCCGTACGTCAGTCACCTGCGCGGTGCTCAGGGGTGCGAGAACGCGCACACGTCGAGTTGACTTTTTTCCCGCGGCCGTCAGAAAAACCGCTCGGCGGCTCCATTCACAAAGCGCACGGGTCTCCTTCAAATTGACTACGACTGCGGGCTATCCAGCTGTTTCAGTGGGGTACGTGACGCAGCGACTGCTCCAATTCCATCTGGTGTTTCCCAGTCACGGCGAATTTTCTCGAATTTCGTTGGTGCCGGAACGATACGAATCGCTTTCGGGCGATCCGGACATCTTAGGCTGGGTCAAACGCGTCCGTCCGAGATGTCCATGACGCGTGCAACAGCTGACCTAAATCAATTTCCCGAAGACCGTCTTGGCATCGGCACGGCGATCTCGGGGGAACGCCCAGCTATCCGGATCGAGGAAGTCGAGTCCTCTCCAGACGACCGAGCCCGAACGCAGATGGAGAGAGCGCTGCGCTGGGGTCAATGTTCAATCCTCAGCGACGAAGAGCAGCGCGACGGCGTCCGAGAGCAGCGTACCGGATGGCTCATGGCCGACGGGACGCTCGTGTTGACCACTTGGTACCAAGGTCCCGACAAGAAGTGGTCCCGCGGCTCCTCGACGCGCCTGTCGACCGACAGCGTGACCAAGCTCGCTGACCTGTTCGAACGCAACGGCGTCTGAGTTCAATCGTGTTGCTGGGACCGCGCGATGCGGCGCAGCAACACGACGCATCCTGACGCAAACAGCACCAGCGGTGCCAGCCGCCAGGCGCCGCTCAGGCCGAACACGTCTCCGCCGTTCCACACGGTAACCCCCGACCACTGCTCAAAGTCGGGATGTAGGCGCGTGAGACGAACCGGCAACACGTAGGGGTGAAGCTCACCGGACAAGAACCGTGGCAAAGTCTCGTTGAACAAGGGGTTCGCCAACTGGTCCGGGGCCAGAGGAGAAACAGCAGCAACGGCGAGCATGTTGAGAATCGACGCTGCTGCCGTGATCGACACGAGCCAACGACTCAATGGGCCCGGTGGGAGCTCAGCCAAGCCGGTGACCAACAACGGCAGTGCGACGATGAGGTAGCGGGCACACACCGTGGCCCCGCCGTGCCAGCCGTTGAAGGTGGCCAACCATAGCAGGTTGGCAGTGAACACTCCGACTGCCAGCCAAAGCGCCGGCGCCGCCCGTTGGCGCTTACCCAAAACTGCCAACCCAACGAGCGCCGGCAACAGGACCGGCATCTGAAAGAACAACCCGCGGTACGTGCCAAAGGTGGACTGCCACAGTGCCTCTGGCTCGAGACCTCCAAACATGCCGAGCACACGCTCCTCATCGACGAAGGAACGATTCATTCCAGACGTCGGTAGCGCAAATGGGTTTCCAAAACTGTACCACTGGTAGCCCAACAGCACGATTGCCGGACCAGCACCGCCAATGCAGATCCCGGCGAATTCGCGTCTGCCTCGGAGCGCCGCAACGATGGCGACACCCATCACGAACGGCACGGCCAGAAAATCGCAACACACCGCGGCACCAGCGAACACTCCCACCTTCGTCCAGGCGTGCGCGTCCTCACGCGCTGTCATCCCAGGCAACACTGATACGGCCATCATGATGAACGCTGCCGCCGTCGTATGCCCCCACAGCTGCGTGCTGTAAGGAAACAACGCAGTCCCAAAGAACGCAATCAGCGCAATGCCCGAGGCGCGACCGGTCGGCAGCTGCGTGGACAACCGACGAAACCACATCGCGACGGCGACGCTGATTGGCAGCACGCTCACCCACAGGTTGATCCAGTAGGCATTGAGCGACGCAATCGGTGGCGAATCCAGATCGACGCCCAATGCCGCTTCCAGTCGCTGCAACGGCAGGTACGCCAGCGCACCGAGCAACAACGTGCCGGGCGCCTTGTTGGCGTAGTAGTGCTCGCCGAAGCGCGCCCAGTCCCCAGTGTTGAAGTTCTTGTCCGGTCGGGGCAAGAAATCGTCGATGCGGAAGGTCCACTGGTTTGGACCGGGTTCGGCGAAAGCGAAGATCGCGTCGAGGCGTGCATTCTGATTCCACGAACCGCTGCCGTGAAAGTACGCGCCCGCGACGAACACCAGCGCGCCAACCCACAGCTCGGGCCGACGCAGCAACGCCAAGAGTGCACTGCCACGTCCATGGTTCGCAGTGCTGGACGTGGGAGAGGATTCCGACACGCGTCGAGCATAGTCGGAAGTCCTCGGAACATCACGGCAAGCGATGCTTGTTTGGGTTGAAGGGTGCGGCCCCGTCCGTCATCAGTCGCGCATCACGGAGACCGTCGCACCTCGTCGCGCCCTGCCGCGCACTCTTGGGTGCGCAAAGCGCGCGCAACTGGCCAACACCGAGCCCGTCATCGAGTCCAAAGTGACTTCAGGCGCGGGGCTTGTCGCACTTGTCGGTGCGGATCTCGCTCAACAGCTCGAGCACACGAAGCTCGGGACGATCTGCCGGTGCACGACCCACGATACGCGCTCGTTCCTCGCCACACGCATCGAATACCACAATCGCAGGCATGGGATGTTGCGCCTGTGGCAACCACAAGCCCAGCTGGTCGAGCAGCTCGTGCTCGGGGTCGGAAATCAGTGGGAAGTCCATCGCCTGTTGCCGCACGACTTCGCGATTGGCGCGAAACGAATCGGCGTTGAGACCGATCACTTTCGCATGTAACTCCGTAAGCTTCGCCCGGTGCGGGGCAAAGCGCTGCACCTGCGCTCGACAGACGGCGCACCAATGGCCTTTCATCACGACCACGACCAGCGCATTTCCGTCGGCCTGGGCGGCCAGTGACGTCGCGTCACCCTGCATGTCGCGCAAATCCAAACGCTGGTAGGTGCCGCCAGCTCCAAACGCGGGCACGGCTGCGACGACCCACGCGATGGGGAATGAAACGATCGAACGACGTTGCACGGTCCCCTCAGTTTGGCGACGCCTGCGCGATCGAGCAAGGCCCCAGTCACCGCTGCGGACGCTTGCCCCCGTTGGCACACCCAAGACCTCAACCCCCTGGGAACGTGCAGCCCGATTCACGCCTCCCGCTGCAACGAACCCCGTCGCTCCGCCACGAACCCAGCGAGCTGAGCTACCAGCGCCGGTCCCCGAAACGGTTTGGCGACAAAGCGAACACGCTCACAGGCAGCCGTTGCCCGCTCGTTGCCAGAAGTCAGCACGACGAGCGTGTCTGGGTGAGCAGTCGAGAGCACCTCCGACAACTCCACGCCTCCCATGCGCGGCATGTCGACGTCACTCAACACGAGGTGATAACGCTTCTTCGCGACGGCTTCTAGGGCCTCGACCCCATCCGCCGCCTGCTCGACTCGGTGTCCCGCCCTCTGCAACATCGTTGCGACGACCTGCCGAACACGCGAGTCGTCATCGACGACCAAAACGTCGAGCACGCCAACCGCGGGTGGACTGGAAACCGGCACGGCCGATGCTGCCGCCGCCCGACACGGGAGAGACACCTCGAAGGTACTGCCCTGACCCGGACGTGACTGAACGCGGATGGCCCCACCGAGTTGGCTGACCGCACCTTGCACCGAAGCCAACCCCAACCCGGTACCTCGGCCTTCGTCTTTGGTGGTGAAGAACGGCTCGAAAACTCGCTTGAGGACCGATTCATCCATCCCCCGCCCCGTGTCGCTCACGCTCAGTAGCAGTCGTGGCTCCTCCCCTTCCAAGCGGCTCAGTCGGACATCGATGACGCCCGCACCATCTATCGCGTCGCGAGCGTTCGTGACCAGATTGAGCACGATCTGTTCGAGCAACGCGCGGTCCATCGTCGCGCCGTAGCCTTCGGAATCTCTGCCTCCGGGTTCACCGCCACGGACGATGCACTCGAAACGGACGTCGATGCTCGCCGGCATCACCTTGTCCAACAACTCCAAGGCGTCACGGACGACGCGCTGCACGTCGATGGCCGCTGGTTGCAACACCGACTTCCTGCCAAATGCCAGTAACTGCGCAGTCAGCCTCGCCGACTGGGAAACCGCTTGCTCGATCGTGGAAACCGACTTCTCGACATTGGCGGGCAGCGCACCGTGCATGCGCATGAACTCGACATGCCCACCGATCACCGTGAGCATGTTGTTGAAATCGTGGGCGACTCCACCCGCGACCCGCCCCAGTGCCTCGATTCGGCGTGTCTCCGAAAGCGCCCGCTGGGTTTCGAGTAGGGCCGACCGCGCGTGCTCGTAATACAACGCGAGCATGCCCAACGCCGCCAACATCTCGAGCCCCAGCGACGCGACGAACCCCCACATCAGCCAAGCCGGTTCCTTGGCGAGAATTGGAGCGTCCAGTAGGTGAATCGCCAAGATGATCAGCGCCCCCCCGCACACCCGCGCGCCGAAGCTCTTGGGATCCATTCGCATGACCATCCCGCCGGTGGCAGCCAAGCCGACGCATTGAAACAGTACCAAGGGAAACATGCCTTTGGGACCGTAGGGGCCAACGCCGAGAACAACCCCGGCCGAAACGGCAATCGCCGCGACCGCATACCATGCCCGAGGCATGTGTCGCCCAGCGAACGCATAGCTACCACTGAGAAAGGCCAGCGTTGAAACGACCCACGACGTGCCGAACAGTACAGCCGTCAACGGCGCGGAATCGTCGGAGGGCAACAGAGCCAGCGGTGCGACCGAGGCGGCCCACGCCCCCCAGGCTAACGCCCAACGGCCCAGCGCGGCATCGTGCTCGCGCCAAGCCACGAAGCCGAGCACGACGGCATTGATTGACGTGGTCAGAAACGCCAACGCAAACCATTGCGGGTCGACCACCATCGCCCCATGGTGCCGACTCGCCCGCGCCTTGTCACTGGCGAAAGATAATGCTCGCCAAAAACCTGCCCGCGGTGTTTGCCCCACGTTGTGGTTGTAAAAGCCCAACTCATGCCGGCGCGGAACACGGAACGGGCTAGCCAGCCTCGGCGCGGCACGACGGATGGGAAGAATCGGGATGCGGGCGACATTCCCGCGCGGCCGGCAGCGTCTAGCACACCTGGGTCACGAGGTGATGCTGCAACGTCCCTACATCGGTGCCAGGGAGCAAGCCCTCGATACACCCATGAGCGACTCGGAGGGGGTCGTGGAACAGCCGGCGGCACAGAAGCAACCGACCCAAGGCCCTTGCAACCAGCGGTGTCGACGAATTCGCACGGGCGGCGCGAGGCCTTCACCCCACCCACTACACCGATTCGGGGGCAAGTCCGCTCGCGAAGCCAGTGCAGCGCGACCCACAGACGAGGAGAACCAACCATGGCAACGATGGACGTAGGCGCTGGACACGGCGGCAAACGAAGCTTCGATCACCAGATCCCGCTAATCCCCTTCATCGACTTCCTTTTGTGCCTCGTGTCTTTCCTTCTCATCACGGCTGTGTGGTCGCAGATGTCGCGCTTGGAAGCCGACGCGCGAGTACCTGGACCGAGTGACGGCGCTACCACGGAGCGACCCGATCGAGTCCTGCACGTCGAGACGGCGAGAAGCGACGTATTTCGCCTGGTCTGGAAGCAGGGCAGCACCGTGCTGCAGAGCAGCGACGTTCCGCGCCGAGCAACGCGCCACGGCGCCGACGAAATCAGCTACCCCGCTCTTGCCGAACGCGTCATCAAAGAGTGGAGCACGAACGAATCCCGCCACTGGTCAGTGACCGACGAGAAACTCGACCGCGCCGTGCTGCACACGGACAACGGCACCGAGTTTCGCGAAGTCGCGGCGATCATCGACGCGTTGAGCGCGCCGCAACGGTCGTACAGAATGGCTGACGGGCGTGAGGTACGGCGCCCCGCGTTCAATGTCGTCTTCGCGGTGAACTGACGGTCAGGCAGACTCCTGCGACGAACACAGCTGGCGAGCGGGGGAGCGGAGCGCCGTTGCCTATGTGGAGCAGCGCCCGCGACCAGAAGCTCAAAGCTCGGTGGCCTCGATACGCCGGTTTTGCTGTCGTCCCTCGGGCGTGTCGTTGCTCGCAATCGGACGCTCGTCGCCATACCCGACCGCCTCGATCCTGCTGGCCTCAATGCCTTTCGAGATCAAGTAGTCGCGGCACGCCTGGGCACGCTTCTCCGAGAGCGCCTTGTTCGATTTGGGATTACCGACGTTGTCCGTGTGTCCCGAGATCTCGATACGCACGCTGGGTTTGTGCGTCATGAACTCGACGACACCATCCAGTCGCGGCAACGAATCCGGCCGAATGGTTGCCTTGCCGGTATCGAAGGTGACCCCACTCAGAACGAAGCGCTCGTGCTCGCCCTTCTTCTTGCCCTCCCAGCGCTTGTAGCGAAGCGTCAAGCGGATGTTCTGGTTGGGCTCGTCAGTGACGTCCACCGAGGTAGTGATCTCCTGACGCCCCAAGCTCAAGTAGACGATGCCGTACTTCTTGCCGACGGGTACGAGCACCTCGCTGTAGCCGGTCGAGTCCGTCTCTTTGGTGTAGAACTTCTTGCCGTCGGGCCCTGCCAACGCGATCACGATACCTTCGATCGGGCCTTTCTCTTTGTCGACCACGATGAACTTCAGCGCAGCTTCGGTCTTCGACGGCTTGATCTTCGATTCGGTCGCACCGTGAGCATCCTTGGCGCTCGTCGAATCGTTGAGGACGAACCCACCCTCACCAGTGCTCCCTTCGGCCGGCGCGGGCGCGGCGGCAGATGTGGGTTGCCCGACGCCGTCGTCACTCGCCTCCGGCTGCGAGGAGGGCGGCTCTCGTTCGGCGGCCGGTGGGGTCATCTCGTCGTCAGGTGTCGCCGCGGGCTGACCGCCTCCGCAGGCAAGCGAGTACAGAGCTCCGAGCATGATGGTTACCACGTGACGCATGAGAGAGTCCTCCTCCAGGATTCGACGAGTTGTAGCTGACGCCTCCCGCTCCCGCGCCGGCAAGGCCGGTACAACCGAACGGGCTCGGGACGCTAACACACCCCCAGCAGGGGCCCGCAGTTTCTTTCCACGCGGCGTGGGCGCGGGGCCAATTCACGACGCGCCGAACGGCGGAGCACCTGTACCCACGTGTGCGCACCAGCGATGCGCTCGCCAGGACGTCACTCCCCCGCGGAGACGGCGGCGCGTTGCGGTTGACCCGCCACAGCCTCCACGATTTTGCGCGTGCCGTGTTTCGGCAGCCGCGCATACGCCGACCATGCGGCACCGGCGAGCGTTCCGTCCTCGAGCCACTCGTTGAACCAACCCAGCGCGTGATCCAGGCGCCGCTGTTTCAACCCCGCGCCTTGCTCACGCAACCAGCGTCGATTGTAGCGTTCATGCGCCCCGACGGGCGGGGCGATGATGCACGGCAAACCGAGCGCGGAATAAAAGCCCATTTCGCTCGGCTTCGTCCACAACACGTCAGTCTGCAGCAAGGCAACGTTCAACGCGCGGTAGTACGACAAGAAGTCTTCGGCACAGATGATGTCGATCGACCGATCGAGCTCCGTGTCCAGACCGCTGAAGCGCACCGAGTCCAAGAAGGAATTGGTCACCTCGCGCCGCGTTCCTGAAACGAGCTGCAGGCGTAGGCTGCCATCGAGGATGCGCGGGCGCAGCGCTGGCAGAAAGCGGTCCGCCATCTCCGCTTGTGCACCAGCTCCACCTATTGCGAACATCAAATGGATCGGACCGGGATCGCGCGCAGGAGGCGTCCCGCGGCTGATCAGCTCCAGCTCGGTACCATGAAGCTCTCGAAAGACGCCGCGCGGGTCGAGACGCTCGATGGTGCGCGCAAGTCGTTGCTCGGGGCGGGTCGTGTCCGAGCTTTCAGTCAGTAGCTCGGGTAGCGGGAATCCAGTGAGCGTGATGTTGCGGTCCGGCACTCCGAACGACAACAGGCGACGCACGACCCGTCGACTCGGCGCAAAATACTGGATTCGGGTGCGCGCAGCGTCTTTGGGCGCCCAAACACGATTGCAATCGGCGTCGGTGACGACACAGTACACACGCTCGATACCCGCTCGATCTGCCACGATGGCGGGAGCGTAGAAGGTAGTCACCAATGCCGCGCCGGTGCGCTGCAGCTGCTCGACCAGCCCCTGACCCAGCCCGCGCTCGATCAACATCTCCAGCAAGCGCACCGACCAGCTCGCCCGACGGTGGTCCCGCGGCTCGTGCAACGGTGGGATCATCGTCAACGCGTCCATCATCCCGCGTGTCGCGCCGTCGAAAGCCGACAACACCGGCAACGGCTTGGACAGCACCTCGTGCAAGCGCCGCAACATGCGCCACAACGACACTTCGCGCGAGTCGGCCATGGGTGGCTCGTCCACCGTAGTCACCGCTACTCCCAATGCGTCAGCGATTGGCCAGGCCGCCCTCAGGTGGCCGTAGCCCATCGTTACGCTCGCGACGACCACATCAGACTTCATCACCAACCTCAGCCTCGAGCGACGAGTTCACCGGTTCGAGCGCACTGTCCGCTACGACGCGATATGGCTTGCCCCGCCAGTGAATCGTTTGAGTGAACCAGCCTAGGGCCCAAACCGCGAGCGTCAACCACTCGCGGAACGGGTTGATCGCAAACACCGACAACGGTAGCCGCTCGCCCGTCAGTTTGGCGTAGGTCAGGGCATCGAGGCCGTACTTCAGTGCGAGTGCACTGCACACGGCACCGATGTTCAAGTGCGGCTCGGGCGCGACCAGGGCCGCTAGCAAGGCAAATGTCAAGATCGGCCCTGGGGTGAACAGCGGTTCGAGCAGATATCCCGCCTTCGACACCTGTCGTCGCATGATCGCCCAACGCAGGTGTCGATTCACGAAACGCGAAAACGACCACCCCTCGTGCCACCCGACCACCGGGCGACTGGCGAGCATCACCCGATAGCCCGCCTTCTCCACCGCTTGACCAATCGCGTAATCCTCAGCGAGGTAGCCACCGGCAGAGGCGAATCCGCCGATGGCATCGAGCGCTTCTCGACGCAGAAACATCGATTTTCCGATCACGCAGGTGCGCCCCGCCAGGAAACCGGCCCCACACAACGCCGGCGCGACGAAGCAATTGAGCTGCAAGTTCTCGCAGCGAGCCGCGAGAGAGCGCCCACCCTTGCCTGCAACGACATGGGTCACCAACCCGACATCCGGCGCGACGTGGCTCATCGCGTGTTCGACGTAGTCGCGCTCCACCCGCACGTTCGAGTCGGAAACGACGAGCCACCGCCCTTCTGCTTTGGACGCCATGCGCTGAAGCAATGCCACCTTCGGGTTCAACACCGACGCCGCTTCGCCAACACTGACCGCACCAGTAACGCCCTGATGGTCGCGACAGAAGCGCAACGCGATGGGCAGCGCTTCGTCACTCGACGAGGCAACGCCAAACACGATCTCCAAGTTGCGATAGGTTTGATGCGCAAACGCCTCCAGGTTTCGGTCCAGCCCTGCATCCGCTCCGCAAAGTGGCTTGAGCACCGTCACCCGATCGGTCGACTTGGCACCGAGCCGGCGTCCACGCAATACCCACCACAGGCGCCAATGGCACACAGCGCTGAGCAGGACACCCAGCACCGCCACGCCAGCCAACGCAACCGAGATACTTCCCCAAACAGTCATGTGCTTGGGTGAACATCACACTCTAGCCCTGCAACGTTCTGTTGGCAGCCGGGTAAACTTCTTCACCAACGAGCCGCAATCGTGAAACGAATGCCGTCATCGCCGTGACCGGCACGGCGAGCGCGCGGCATGTTCGACACTCGCGGGACGCATGATCGCCACACTCGTCCCCAAGCCATTCTCAATGGCGTTGATCTCGTGGACGTGCGATACGACGGCTACACGCTGCAGGCCCCCTGCACTACGGCGTCGACCAGAGTCGGCGCGGTCCTGCAGTCGGCGTGTAGCCTGGTCACCGATCCGCGTTGGGGAACGCCTCGAGGATCGAGGCGACTCGTTTGCGCTCCACTTCGAAGCGCTGCGTGTAGGCACTTGCCGCCTCGACGCCCAAGAGCGCTGCACCGTTCGTTTCGATGACCCGCCGATACCAGTAGTACGAGTCCTTGGGTGTGCGTTTGGCGGTCTGATAGTCGACGTGAATCAACCCAAAACGCTCGCGGAAGCCATCCGCCCATTCGAAGTTGTCGAGCGCCGACCAGTGAAAGTAGGCTTCGACCGGAACGCCCTCTGCCACGGCGCGGTGCAAGTTGCGTAAGTAGCGGTTGAGAAAGTCGACACGCTGCGGGTCATGAACACGCCCGTCCATCGACGGCCAATCACGCAGCGAAACGCCATTTTCTGTAATGGCGATGGGTTTACCGTAGCGCTGATAGGCGAACTTCGGTCCCCAATACATGGCCTCGGGGGTCATCGGCCAGTTGAACCCCGTGATGGGGGCCCCAGGCGGATGCGGCACGACTTCTGCTTCCCCATCTGCACCGCTGACGACTACCTGGCCGTCGTAGAGATTGAGCCCCAAGAAGTCGATGGGTTGGTTGATTTGCGCCAGATCAGACGAAGGGAACGCGGGCACGTCCTTGCCGAAAACACGCAAGCCGTCTTCGGGATACTCACCGAAGACGACTGGGTCCGTCCACCAAGGCAGGTTCCAGTGGGTGGCTTGCCGCATGCTCCCGAAAATCCGATACGCCGCCGCAACGTCCTCGTCAGCCTCGGTTCTCGGGACTTTCGGGAACGCCATCGGCGCGTAGCCAACCCGAGCGCTGGCGGCATGCGCACGGATGCGCTGAACCGCGTGCCCGTGCGCGAGCAAAGCGTGATGCCCACAGCGAAGCATCTCGCTCATCGAGTACCGCACCCCTGGGGCGTGGCGCCCATCGTAGTGCCCACAACCAACGAACACCTGCGGCTCGTTGAGCGTCAGCCAGTGGTGCACGCGGTCACCCAACGCCTTGACGACGACCTCGGCGTAGTCACCAAACCAGCCGCACACGTCCCGGTTCAACCAGCCGCCGCGATGGTAGACGGCCAACGGCATGTCCCAATGGAAGAGTGTCGCATAGGGGGTTATCCCCGCTTCGAGTAGCGTGTCCACGAGGCGATCGTAGAACCCCAACCCCTTGTCGTTGACGGCACCGACGCCGTCGGGCTGCACACGCGGCCAAGCGATGCTGAACCGGTAGCCGCCAACTCCGAGTTCGCGAAACAGCGCCACGTCCTGCCGCCAATGGTGGTAGTGGTCGGTCGTCACGTCCGCATCGTGACCCGCCCAAATTGCGCCCTCTTTGCGGCAGAGCATGTCCCAAACCGACGGGCCACGACCGTCTGCGGTTACCGCACCCTCGATTTGGTAGGCCGCAGTCGCAACACCCCACACGAATTCATCGGGAAAACACTCTTCGGTCATGTTCTTCGAACGTACAATCGCCCAGCCCGTCCCCAAATGCAGCTAGTTCCGCGAACAAATGCAACACGGGCGCTTGGAACCCAGTGGGGGCTTCTTGGGGCGCGCTTCAGGGCAGCGGGAAATGCATCACAGACGCGTGGCCAGGCGCCAGCGGGTCACCCGATCGAAGAAAACGAGTACAAAAGGTCGCGCGCCCTCGAATAGCCGTCGGCCGCGAGATTGTTCTGGGCCGATACGACTCCGGTTCATTGATGCAGCCCGCGCAGCCCCAAGTGCCCGTAGCGATGGTACACGACACTCACCGCTTGCTCGCGCAAGTAGTTCGGTAACTCGACCCGACCCAGCGGACTCGGGGGTTCGGTATTGACGTGCCACGCGCTGCGGTGGCTCATCCGCAGCAGCGCCTCAGACGGCGCTTTCAGGCAGCGAATCCGCTCGACGTCGATCCCGTCGAGCGCCTCGAGCAGAGCCTCGTCGTCAGAGACAGCCACAGGATTCAACATCTGAAGGAACGCTTGCCGCCGCTGAGCCAACACGAGCACCGTCAGCGGGCATTCCACCACCGCAGCGGCGAGGGCGACCATCGCGACATCGCGTTCGGGCGTGTTCTCATCGATCACGAGCGCGACACCACGCAACGGCCGGTAGCGCAACAGATTGTCTTCCCCGACGAGCGCCGTGGCATCGTGTCCGCTGACGAACCAACACGTGTGATCACGCACGTAGTTGCGAGCGATCGTCGTCAGCGGGACGCGCATGTGTGGCCATTCGACGCTCGCCCGTTCGACCCAGCTCGCAATCCGAGAGGGCAGCGACACCGACGCAGCGGTCGACCCCGGCTCCTCGCTGCTCTCGATACGGTGAAACTGCGCGACGTAGTTCGGTCCCCCAGCTTTTGCTCCCGGCCCGAAGTTGGATTCTTTCCAGCCGCCGAAGGGTTGGCGCTGAACGATCGCTCCGGTGATCTTGCGGTTGACGTAGACGTTCCCTGCTTCAATCGCGTCGATGAACAAATCCTGCTCGCGCTCGTCCAGACTGTGGATACCCGCCGTCAGCCCGTAGCGCGTCGAGTTGGCGATGCGCGCGGCGTCGGCGACGTCTTTCGCCGGCAATACGGCGAGCAACGGACAGAAGAACTCGGTGGTGTGCGTGGCACTTCCGGGCCGTACGCCGAGTTTGATCCCGGGACTGACCAAGTGCGGGTTATTCGAATCGAATCGTGGTTGCACGAGCCAGCTCTCGCCGGGCTCGAGCGTCGTCAACGCTTTTCGTTGCAGGGCCGACGGAGGGGCGATCAGAGGTGTAACCACGGTGTCCAAGTCCCACGCCGAACCGACCACGAGGCTGCTCGCCGCGTCAGCGAGAGTCGCCAAGAACTCTGCATCGTCGTATAGCTCGCGATCGACTATCAACTGACTTGCGGCGCTGCACTTCTGGCCCGCATGACCGAACGCAGAGGCAATCGCGTCGACAATGGCTTGCTCGTGGTCGGACATGGCGGAGATGAACAGCGCGTTCTTGCCGCCGGTCTCTGCCAACAAGCGAAGCTCGGGGCGAAGATCCAGAAACATCCGCGCTGTGCTCGTCGCGCCCGTCAGCACGACGACACGGGTTCGCTCGTCGGTGATCAGCGGCGTCGCAACATCGTCCTGACAAACGACGAATTGGAGCTGGTTCTCCGGCACTCCCGCCTCCCACAGCAATTCGCAGGCGCGGCGTGCAACGAGCGGGGTCTCCAGCGCGGGCTTGAGGATGACGGGGTTGCCTGCTACCAACGCTGCAAACACCCCACCGAGTGGGATCGCCAAAGGGAAGTTCCACGGCGGCGCAACGACGACCGGCCCCCGAGCGTTCAATACCGCCCCGGGTAAGCGCTCGAGCTGCGCGTGGCAACGCGCGTAGTACTCGGCAAAATCGATCGCCTCGGAAACCTCGACGTCCGCTTCCTCTGCACGTTTTCCGGCATCGAGGACCATCAAGGCGATCAACTCGCATCGAGCGTCGCGTAGACGCTGAGCGGCTGCCCGCAGCCATTGGCGCCGCTGTTCCGCTGCGGCACTGAGCACCAGCGGATCGACGCAGTGCGCATCCGCCGCACACCGCAGCGCAGCTTCGATGTCGCCAGGTCCCGCCAGCTCAACCCGATATGGCTGATGACCGGGACGCGACGGGTCAACCCCCACTTGCGCGTTGTCTCGGCGTACCTGCCTACCAGCAACGTGCGAGTGTACCTCGAACCAACCATCGCGCGTACGTTGCATCCACTCGCCCAGCGCCTGTCGATTGGCGGCCAGGGTGAAGTCCGTGTCCGGTTCGTTGACGAACTGGGACTCAGCACTCGGGCCGGCCTGTGCGCGACTGCGGTCCTGCGTGCGACGTCGCTCACTGCCCACCACAGAAATCGCCCCGCACGCGTCACAGAACTGCTTCTGCTGATCGATGAACGCCTCGCTATCCACGCGCATCTCAAAGCTGTGCCGCAGGTAGTTTTGTGCGGATGTGTTCTCATCCAGGCGTCGAACCAGGTAGGCAATGGCACTCGGGAACTCGTGCTCGCCGACGAACGGCGCGTACACCAAGACGTCGGCACCGAGTAGGCGCAACGACCGCAGCAACGGGTTGGCCATGCCCTCGAGCAGTTCGAAGGACACGTGGGGTTCAACCTGGTTGGAGGAACGGCGCAGCAGACCGAAACAAACATCGAACAGATTGTGACTGGCAACTCCGACGTCGACCGACGCGGTGCTGTTGCGTTCCGTTGCGAGCAAGAGCACGCGCTTGTAGCTGGCATCGACCTCGAGCTTCGTCGAATAGATGGGAGAGGGCCACCCTCGAATCGCCGACTCGATGGTCTCCATCGCGAGATTCGCCCCCTTGACGACCCGTACGCGAAACTGCGCGCCACCCCGAGCGCGTCGCGCCGACGCCCATTCGACCAGTTTCCCGTAGAGAGTCGTGGACTCCGGCAGGTACGCCTGGAGCGCCACGCCAGCGCGAGCGCCCAGAAAATCGCTCTCGTTCAACACCCGCTGCAGCGCCACAAGTGTTACCTGCAAGTCGCGATACGCTTCCATGTCGAGCATCACGAGCTTGCCGCCACCGCCGCGACACTCGTTGTCCAACGCAGCGCGGTAAATCGGCCTCAGCCGCTCACTCACGGCATCCACGACGCGGTCGAAGGCCAATGGGCTGCTCTGGCTGAATATCGACGAGACTTTGACACTGATGGTCTCGACGTCCGGGTGCTGCAGCAGCTTCACGTAGTCATCGACTCGGCGTTCCGCCTCACGTTCCCCCAGCACCTCTTCACCGAGGTGGTTCACGTTGACGAGCACGCCTTGTGCCCTTCGCCGTTGCAAGTACTCGTCGAAGGATTTCCCCGCCGGAAGAATGAACGCGCTGGTCTCGTCTTGAATGCGGTTGAGCATCGCGGTACCGCTCAGCGTCGGCAACCAGGTACCGACGTTGCGCAATGCGCTCAGCCCCATTCGCTCCAGGGGACCAACATATCGCGGTGCACCGACCTTTTCGAGCAGGTAGCGCGCTTGCTCCACGGCCCGTCGCTTCGACTTCGAGCGGTAGGCCCGATCCGTCAAGTAGGTAGTGAAGATCTGGCCTCGCGGATCGTCCATCATGCGCGACAGCACGGCAAACTGCTCCCGATCGCGGTCATCGGTCTGAGTTTCGCACAGCTGCAGCAAGAGCCTGGCCAGCTCGACGGCCTCTTGGGCCAACTCGTCAACGCCCACGTCACGCCCGGCAACGCCCTTCAACCGTTCTTGCACCGCGTGGATGATTGTGTGGGTCGAACCCTCGGGCATTCATTGATCATAGCCGTCACAGGGCGCTCGCACAGGGGGCACGAACGTTTTTCGTGAATCCATTTCGCCAGTCGCGGGGCGAGGGGACCAAACCGCGGCGAGTCGAGGCGATCCCGGGGCGAGCGTGCGCCCCGGGACCCGCCAATCACAGCCCCCAGTCGAGCTCTATCCCCAGGTCACGCAAGTAGCCTTCCCGCACCACGCGTTCGAGCTCGGCCTTGATCGCCGCAGTGGCGCGCCGTGCTGTCGATGGCCGGGACGCTCGCACGGCTGCTGGCGAACCGCAGACAGCCCCCAACCCGTCGCTGACGCACTGCTGGCCCTGTGCCGCGCAATCGACCTCGCGAAGCGCCCGAACGTCGAAAAGCGGCTCCGTCTCACAGTATCTCAGCGTATCTCCGTCACAGATTCCATCGCGGGACACATCGCCGCACGGGTCCACCCACGTCAACTCCGTGGTGATCACGTCAAACGCGTCGTCACCGAACGTCGAAAAAGCGGAACCAAAGTCACAAACCGAACGCAGCGATCCGAATCCCCCTGAAACGACGCCATAGGTCTCCCAGACGCCGTCGCGAGTCAACGCCAGCAGCGGACTGCCCGAATCGCCATAGCAGGACTGCGTGTCCCGGAGACCGTGGCCCGTAATCGCTTCGAAGCCCTCGAGCACCATCAACGACTCGTACAAGTCACTCAATTCTGCAACGGCCGGTTCATTCCCGACGACGAGCAAGATGTTCTCGTCGGTCAACTCTCCAGTGTAAACCCATTCCACAAAGCTTTCGAAGTCACCGAAGATGGCTTGAAGGGTGCGCCCCTCCAGAGCGTCGACCGTCTCTCGACCGATGCGGCGCTGGGCGTCGATCGCCCCCTGTGCCCCGAAGACACCATAGCCCAGTGTCGTCATGACCCTACCGACTTTCAAACCGGAAGAGTGCCGAGGTTGGGCAAACTCGATGTTACCTTGCGGCGCCCTATCCAAATGCATGACCGCCACGTCGGCACCGAGTTCGTTGAACCCGCCACTCTCGGGCGGAATGGACACGAATGAGACGATCTCGGCCAACTCCTTCGGCTGCAACCCATCGCCCCCTGTCGCAAACCCAGCACGCCAGCCGTACGCATCCGCGATGGCGAAGACCTCTAGACAGTGTTTCGCCGTCAACAGCGTCTCTGGCCCCACCAGGGTCCCCGAACACAATGGCTCATACACCTGACCATCCGGCGTGTAAGCCACGATCAGACCGGTATGGTCCAGGACCGCATTGTCAGCATGGTAACCTCCGATCACGAGCTGCGTGGTATCATCGACAGCCTCCGGTTCGGACACTCCGCACGATGTCAGTGCCGTCGCAACAACGACGCCCAGCAGTTGGAATCGAACCCCGCGTATCGTCGTGTCCATCTTCACTTTCCTTTCTCACAGCTCGCGCCGCAGTACGCGACGGCAACGTTCGTACAGGTTTCGTCGAAGGACGTCCCACAGCAGTATGGGTCGAACTCGCAGACGCATTCACTGACCGAGGGGTCACTGCAACCAGGCAATTCGGAAGGTTGGCAACAGTCGCTTTCCGGCGGTTGAGTCGAGCAACTCAACCCACATTCACCAGCGGCTTCGGCAATGCACAGCTCGTCATAGCCCCCGTAGCAGCACTGGGGGTCCGTCGCGCAAACGCACTGCTCGATCACGGCATCGCCACAACCGCCCTCATCGCTGGTTTCGCAGCAGCTCCCTTGATTCGTACCGCACTGCATGCCGCACTGGCCAATCGCCAGACTCACGCAGGACGCATCGAACACCGCGCCGCAACAGAACGGGTCCAAGTCACATACACAGGAGGCCACCGTCGGCTCTGTACAAGAAGGTAACATGGTCGGAGTACAGCAGTCGCTCGCCGCAGGCGACGGTCCCGCAAAGACCGTGATCGTGTACTGGTTGGCAGTGTTGTACGTATAAACCAGAAGCGTGTAGTTACCGCCATCGGATATTGCTTGAAGATTCTCATCATCCGTCACCGAGAATCCGCCAGAAACCGCGTCACCGTACTGGTCGATTAGCACAGCATCGATGTCACCAACGTCATTCGAGAAGGCGACCGTGACAGCAAACAACTCTCCTGCCGCGACGGGGCTCGCGAAGGAATAGAAGTCGTCATCGTCTGGACACGCCGTGGCCGTGAGAGGTTCGTCCGGCAGCAGCGGGGTAGCCTCGAGGGGGGTATCGTTGGGTTCGTTCCCGTCGTCGACGCAGCCGTCATCCAGGACTTCAATCCCGATCGAAAGGCTACCCGCATCGCCACCAGTGGACTCTCCTAGCACCCGAAACACGAACACGACGGACGTCGACTCGTCCGACCTCACGGTCGCAAACTGTGGGTTCTCGGACAGCAACTTCGATGGCACCCCCAGTGGCGCACCCGCGTCAGGATCCGGAACGGTCGGAGCCGTGTCTCTGGTGACATTTACCGCCGCGCGAAATAGTCGACCCTTGCCGACCAGATACGACGGCGATGAACCGGCATCGCCGATACTGGGCGGAGCTCCCGGACCGGACAGGTGTTCGAGGTAGTACCCGCCATTGAGCAGGACAGAGTAGTCCCCCGCGGGCAACTCCAGGTCGATCGAGGAGCGGTTTGGATCCTCTTCAGTCGACACTTCAATCGTCTGACCATTGGAAGCAGAGGTCACCGTAAAAATGGCCCGTCGCAAGCGATAGACGTTGCCGGTCGAAGACTCGGCCGTCAGCGCGAGATGCAGCTGCCCCGGCTTCCCTTGCTCACCGTCCGGTAATGGACGTTCACTACATGCAGAAAATGCAAAGACGGCGAGCGCCATCGCAAAACAAAGGGCCAGATACCCGTAAATTCGCCCATTCATGAGCGTACTGCGCCGGCACGGCACCCCTCGAACGAGGCGCCGCCCCCACTTCAACCGTTTTCCCAATGCAGATACAAAAGCACAGCGCGACATGCGCGCGCTTGAAACCTTGGACTCTTCCATCACACGCCTCCGGCGGCAGGACTACAGCCTACCGCAACCGGTTGTTAACATTTTGCAACCACGCCAAACGCTACTCACGTTCAGACCGGTGCACGACCCTGACACTCTACCCACCCACCGGGGTAACGGCCGCAACGTGGACCTACCCCGTATGTGTCCTGGAAAGGTATGATTCAGCGAAGAGAAATAGAAGACGGTAGCACTCGTTTTAACGCTGCTCCTGCCAGCTGTCTGGCCAAGCGCTCATGGATGGCTAGTGTTACCCGGTACTCGTCGCAGAAGAATCCAACGTTCGAAACGCATCCAATGACGGAAAGGGTGGCGTCGATGTCACTTCGAATTCGCGCCATCTCGCTCGCACCTGCAGCAACTGTTCGCCCGACGGACAAGGCGGCCATCTGACGGGCATCCGACTCCGGCCACTCACGGGATGCAATCCCGTACAATCTCACGTGCCAGCTCGTTCTTTCGCTGTGCGACTGCCACGAACGAGGACAGTGCGCCTCCAACGGGGCCGTCCAGCAATGAACATTAGCCCCATTAAGTTAATCCCATTAACGGTTCCCGCTACTGAAACTCAGCCAACGTCCGACAAGCGAAGTGGAAGTGGAAGAGGACCCACTCCTAAATGATGTTTCCACTGGACGCGACGGAGACACCCGATGATCATGTCGGAACGAGTGAGAGCCACGCCCACAGAGAACGTCGTCGCGGGTTACCTTAGAGAATGGTCGCAAGGAAGACGCTACTAGAGAGCACCGAGCAGCTCGCCACCACACGAAATTTCCCAGAAATCGCCCTGGGATTCGGTGAGGGCGCGTTTCGGGGCGGCCGGCTCTCCTTGCGCGCAACTCGGTGTCTAGCAGCCCGCCGGATCTGTCGCACCAATCAACCTAATTGCCGCTCTAAATGAGTGAGCGCGATTCTCGGGCGGCTTTTCGAACCCGCGTTGGGTGAGGGTCCGATACAAGCGCCCGGTTGCAGTCGTTTTCTCGACTCCATTCGCTGTAGCATCAAATGGGAGTTCGCCGTTCGAACGCTCAACGATCTAAGCGCACAGACTTCCAACTCTTACGACGCTGCCATTCGGGAGATTCCGCATGGACGAAGATCGCGTTCTTCTTCTCGAGGTACTTCATCTTGACGGAATTGCGGACGTACGACTTCTGGAACGGTTTTGATGAGAGCAGATTCAACACGTAGTCGCGCTTGAGCTTCTTCTTGTCCTTCTTCGCGTTCTTCGGCGCGTCCGAAGCGAACTTCTTCGCTCGACACGACACGACATAGTCCGGTGCCTGTCCGAGTGTGTACTCCGGGTCGATCTTGCCGTGACCAATGCCCGCCCCCTTGTTCTGTGGCAGCCGCGCAATGTGTCGATCGCTCTTCCCTAAGACATCCAACGCCCGCAGGCGCGAGAAGTAGGGAACGATTCCCGCGGGCACGACAGCCACGGACGCGGCGGGATCGGCGTTCTTTCGCAGCCAGATAGCCGAGATCAGGTGCTTGGGCGGTTTGCCATTCTGCCCCACTTTCGCGATGTTCCCGAGCGGTTCGCGCACGGGTACGACTGCAACGAACAGCACGGCACACCAGGCCAACTTGGCAGTGCTACCGCCACTAATCAACCTGGCTGCGCCAACCCCAGCGAACGCGATCACGATGGGCATCGACGGGGAGAAGAAGCGAAATGGACGAAAGTTGTCGCCCCCCGCGGTCACCGCATAGGCGTAGATCGGAACGATCGCCAACGGTAGCGCAATGCCCAGCCAGTCGCGACGCCGCAGTAGAACGAGCGCCACGCCGGCCGCCATCGCCAGCAAGGTCGGGTACCGTTGGCTGAACTGCGTGATGTAGCGGATCCCAAGCGCCGCTCGATCACTGCGACCAGTGACTTTCAAGTAGTACGTGTTGGGAAACCAATCGCCGTAGTACCCGAGGCGAAATGCCAGGTGTGCGACCATGGGCAAGAGGGTCAACGCTGCAACTCCCACTGCGCGCATCCGACCGCGAGCCAAGGCGAAGTAGAGCAAGGCGTCAGCTCCCCAAAGCACGACGGTATCACCACGCACCAACGGCAGTAGCGCCAACGCCACCATTCCGACCCGCCCGAGGTCAGCTCCTCCTGATTTCGCTGTCCGGAGAACACGCGCGACGACGAACACGTGCAGCGCCGTGGACAACGGTGTCGAGAAGCCCGAGGTGGCCCAGTACATCACGTCCGTGCAGCACACGATCGTGAGCAGGACCGACCCGATGACGACGTAGCTGCGCGCTCCAAGCGTCTGCAGGATGTCGACCGTGCAACGCAACGTGAACAGGGTCAGCAGCCAGGCGATGCCCTGAACGTAGAGCGACGCGGTCGCGTCGGGGGCTCCTAGCAGATGAACGAGGCTCATCACCAACGTCCACAAGAAGTTCGAATACCCCTCGACGTACTCGCCCTCGTTCCAAACCAGGCCGGCGCCCTCGGCGAGGTTGCGCGCGTAACGCATGGAGATCATCTGGTCGTCGTCGAGCCAGAAGTAGCGTACCCCGTCAACGACCCGGCTCGCCTCCACCGCATGCCGAACGAAGATGAACAGCGAAAACAGGGCCGCCGTGCCGAACGCGACCCGCAACGCCCAAACGGGCGAGAGCCGGTACTTGGCCTTCCACTCGTGCGCGCGAACGACCCACCTCGACCAGGCACGAGATACCGACTGTTGGTTCACGAAAGCAGACGTGTGGCGGCTGGGCCTGCGGGAGTCAAGGGCTGATGTCGGGATCAACTTGTCTTGACAACTTGACAAGACGGCGCTACGTACCCTCTGTGCTCAATCCGGCGTCGCCCGTCCCGCTCTACCACCAGCTGGCGGAGCTGTTGGCGGCGCGCATCGCAAACGGCGAACTGGCGGCAGGCGACAGACTACCGTCGGAGCCTGAGCTCGCACGCGCCTTCCAGATCGGGCGGCCCACGGTGAGACAAGCGACAGACATCTTGGTCCGGCGGCGGCTGATCGAGCGTCGGCGCGGCTCCGGTACGTTCGTGCAAACGCCCCCACCCAGCGTGGACCTGTTCTCGTTTGCGGGCACACTGTCCAGCTTCAAGAGCAGCGGTCTGTCGTTGGAAACGTCATTGCTACAGCGGGTTGCACGCAAGGCCATTCCCGCGTCGGCTGAAGGCAACCCGTTCGCAGGTCGTGACGCCTACAGCTTCGTGCGGCTGGGCAAGTTGGGCGCAGAGCCGGTGCTGATCGAGCACTTGTTCCTGGACGTCGACGTCTTTCCGGATCTTCATCGAGTCGCTCTCGCCGGCGCGTCGCTAGCGGACGTGATTCGTACGCGCTACTTCTTGGAGCCCGCTGGCGGTCAGCAGACATTCCACGTCGCTTGTCCCCCCCCGGCGTTTCGGCGTGCGCTGGAACTCGGCAGCAGCCAGCCTGCCCTGCTCGTGCGCCGCACTTTGCACTTCCCCAACGCGCCTGACTCCCTGTACGCGGAACTGCACTGTCGCACGGACCGAGTGACCTTCTCTCAACGATTGGACCCCGCCGCATGAGGAGCGCCCAAGCACCAATCCGATCGCTTGCTCGACCAACGACGAGGCACGCCGAGGCATGACCGACGCCGCCCGGTGCGGCTCGACTCTCACACGCTCTATCCGCCTGGAGAACACACATCCATGAATCGATCCATCCGAGCCAGCAACGGCTACTTCGAACAATTCGGTGGTGCGTTCATCCCCGAAATCCTCCACGAGACGTTCCGTAGCCTCGAAGCAGCCTTCGAAGACGCACGCAACGATCCCGAGTTCTGGCAGAGCTACGTGAACTTGATGGGCAGCTACTCCTGCCGCCCCACACCGATCACCTTCGCCGAAAATCTGACGCGTCAGTTCGGCGGCGCCCAGATCTACATCAAGCGCGAGGACTTGAATCACACCGGCGCGCACAAGGCGAACAATGTCATGGGCCAGGGTTTGCTCGTCAAACGCATGGGCAAGCGACGCGTGATTGCCGAAACCGGTGCCGGGCAGCACGGCGTCGCCACGGCGACCATGGCGGCCAAGTTCGGGTTCGACTGCACCATCTACATGGGCGAGGTCGACGTCGCTCGGCAGCGCCCGAACGTGTTCTGGATGGAACGCTTGGGCGCAACGGTCGTCCCGGTCAAGGAAGGTTCGCGCACTCTCAAGGATGCGATCAACGAGGCATTCCGCGACTGGGTGACGAACATGGACGACACGCACTACGTCCTCGGTACAGCTTGCGGTCCGCATCCCTTTCCGGAGATGGTCACGTACTTTCAGTCAATCATCGGTGAGGAAGCGCGCCGGCAGATTCTCGAGCTGACGGGCAAACTCCCCACGAGGGTCTACGCGTGTGTGGGCGGCGGTTCGAATGCCATGGGACTGTTCAGCGGCTTCCTGGACGACGCTGAGGTGGAGCTGGTCGGAGTGGAGGCAGGCGGCAAGGGTGTCGAGACGCACGAACACGCCGCGCGATTGGCGAGCTCCCACGGATCGATCGGTGTGGCGCAGGGTTACAAGACGTACTTCCTACAAACGGATGAAGGCCAGATGAACGAAACGCACAGCGTCGCGGCAGGCCTCGACTACGTAGGCGTTTCGCCGATCTTGGCACACTTGTTCCAAACGGGGCGCGTGCGCTTCGAGGCCGCAACGGACCGTGCGGTGGTCGACGCGCTCAAGCTGACCGTGCGCAAAGAGGGGCTGATCCCGGCGCTTGAATCCTCACACGCGTTCGCCCAGGCGTTCGCTGAAGCGTCGCAGCTAGGCTCTTCCGACATCGTACTCATCAACCAATCAGGGCGCGGTGACAAAGACATCTTCACCATCGCTGATGCCCTGCACGACCCGCAGTGGGTCGAATTCATCAAGAACAAGGCGGAGGCTTACCGTGCTTGAAAAGTACCTGAAGCAGCGCCAGGCAGAGCGCGGAATGCTACTGATGACCCACATCGTCATCGGCTACCCGGACATGAGCACGAGCCTGCAGCTCGTCGAAGAGATGGTGGCGGCCGGCGTCGACTTGATGGAGCTACAGATCCCGTTCTCTGAGCCGATCGCCGACGGGCCGGTGATTTTACACGCAAACCAAGAAGCCTTGAAGCACGGCGTGAACGTCGAAAATTGTTTCGAATTCGCTGCCGACGTCGCCAAGCGCTTCCCGATCCCGTTTCTGTTCATGAGTTACTACAACATCCTGTTCAAGGGTGGCGTGCAGCGCTTCGTGGATCGCTCAGCGGCAGCAGGTATGAAAGGCGCGATCGTCCCCGATCTGCCGCCGGAAGAAGCCATGCAATACACCGAAGCCATGCAGCGCGCGGGGATGGACCCGATCTTCATCTTCTCGCCCCGATCCACGGATGAGCGCATGCGGGAGATCGCTGCTGCCGGCAGTGGGTTCGTGTATTGCGTGGCGCGCAAAGGTGTCACCGGGGCCGAGACTGCGTTCTCCAACGAAATCGGCGACTATCTGCGGCGTGCACGCGCGGCGACGGCGCTGCCACTGGCTGTCGGCTTCGGCGTCAAGAGCCGACAGGATGTCGAGTACTTGAGCGGGAAGGCGGACATCGCCGTGGTCGGCACGGAAAGCCTGCGGGTCCTCGATCGCGATGGGCCGAAGGCAGTGGGGAGTTTTCTCGCCGGACTGCGACCGTGACGCGGAGGAGCGCGGTGACCGATTAGTCCGATGCCATCTGCTCGGACAGGCGCGGACCGGGTACCCATCGAAATATGGCTGCCTCAATCCTGCGCACACGCCTGTTGTTGGCCTTGAGCCTCGCTCCGGGAGCGGTCGTCGGGTGCTCCGGGGACGACGAACCAGACGTCGGAACGGCTCGGGGTGAACCCACATCCTCAACCGGGACGCCCGCTCCGAGCCAGATTTCGCCCGGGTACGGCCCAGCAACCGTGTCGCCGCCCGTGCCAACGGGCGCTGAACCATCCACCCAAGTTACCGTCAATCAACCATCCACACCGACGCAGCCCAGCGCTGGTGCGGGCGGCAGCGGCGGTGCGGCCGCTCCGGGGGCGGGCGGCGCGACTGCATCGGGGGCGGGCGGCGAAGCAATTCCGAACCCATTCACGATTCGGCGTCCTCTGTTGGTCGGCACGTCGTTGCGGGTAGCGCCGGTCACCCCAGACAGTGAGTGGCGGCTCGACGGCGAAGCCACCCTCCCGTCGGGGCGAGTGGATGAACACACCCGCGATCTACTGGGTCGAGCTTGGCTGAAAGATGCAGTCGAGGAGCACGCTTCAGTGGCTGCGTTTGCGCGGTTCACGCTGGGCATGCTGACTCACGGGGCACCACCAGACCTCGTCGCGGCAGCACAACGGGCGGCTCTCGACGAAGTGCGCCATACCAGAGACTGTCTGAAATTGGCGGCGCACTACGGCACCCATTCGACCGGGCCCGGGCCTCTCGACCTCACGGATGCCCTGGAGGTTCCGACACTCGCGCAACTGTGCGCGTTGACCGTCGAAGAAGGTTGTGTGGGAGAAACACTTGGAGCGCTGCTCGCGGAACGACAGGCGGCGCAAGCCACGGAGCCGTTGGTCAAACGTGTCTGCAAGCGAATCGAACGCGACGAGGCGCGCCACGCCGAACTGGCCTGGCGCTTCGTTGCCTGGGCCGTGAAGAAATCGCCAGAGCTCGCGCCGGCGATCGGTGAGGCATTCCGTCTGGCGGTCGAGCGTGCAAGACAGGCGCGGATCGTCGACTACGGCGTGGACGAGCGCGCGTGGGCTGCACACGGTCGCCTCACCTGCCGGCAAGCCTCCGACATCGTTCGTCATGCGCTCGACGAAGTTGTACGCCCCTGTGCGACAGCCTTGCTGCACTCGATCGCAACATCGACGACTCAGCGGTCTCACGCGCGCTCCTGACCGGCGGCCGGCGCATGCTCGCCCACGGCGCGCAAATCCACGGGGCGGGCCGCGGTGGACTTCAACACGCTGCATGAAATTCGTCTACACTGACGCCGGTGAATCGGTCCAAGACGCTGCGCTCCGCCGGTGACGAGCCCCGAAGCGACGCTGCTGAAGCGGGCGCCGTCGACCGACCTGCACGGGACGATAGCCCGGAGACCGAAGCCGAAGACAGCGGTGAACGAGAGGGCAGATCGACCGGGCACCTCACCGAAGAACAGGCAGTGCTGTTCATCACACTGCGGCTCAGTGATGAACGTCGTCAAAACGTAGAGCGACACCTCGATCATTGCGAACCCTGCCGCCAATTGGTCCAAAGCGTCATCGAATGGGGCGACTCGACGCGCGACCGAAAAGTGGGCACAGCCTGGCGCGGATCGGTGATCCCGCGTGGGCTCCAGCTTGCACACCGCTACCGAGTTCAACGCTTCGTGGCACGGGGGGGTATGGGCGAGGTCTATGACGTCATGGACGAGGCGCTCGGAGAACGCATCGCTCTCAAGACAGTAGCCTCACAATTCTCCGACGATGACGAAGCGATCTCCCAACTCAAGGCCGAAGTACAGATCGCACGCAGGGTGAGTCACAAGAACGTGTGCCGCATCTTCGACATCGGAACCCACGAAACCGAAGATGGCCCACCCTTGGTCTTCCTGACGATGGAATACATCGACGGGCAGAGCCTCGGTGATCGGATTCGGCAAGACCCGCCACTGACGGTTCGAGAATGCCGCCGCCTCGCAACGGGGATCCTCGAAGGGCTCAACGCCGTTCACGATTCGGGCGTGCTACACCGAGACCTCAAGAGCGACAACGTGATGCTCCGCGTAGATCGCGGAGGGAAGCTCAGCGCCGTGTTGATGGACTTCGGTCTGGCGAGCGCCCTCAATCCGAACTCGAGCCGCGTCAGCGGTGATCGCGCGTTGGTCGGCAGCTTGGCGTACATGGCGCCCGAGCAAGTGCAAGGAGAGGCGCTGCGCGTCACGACGGACGTGTACGCCTTTGGCGTCGTCCTGTTCGAAATGCTCACGCGTCGCCTGCCGTTTGTCGCCTCGACGCCCGCGTTGGCGGCCCTCAAACGGCTGCAGCACGACGCGCCTCGCCTGCGTAGCATCGACTCGTCATTGCCGATCGACCTCGACGACATCGTCGCGCGTTGCTTGGAACGCGACCCAAAACGGCGCTACGCTTCAGCACGCGACGTGTTGGCCGACTTGGCTCCGAGCGTTCGCCTCAAGCGGTTCAAGCGCCCGACCAACGATGCTGACGAAATCGCCCAAACCGTCGCGGCTCCGCTCCACCCTGCTGCCGCTGCACCGGTAGAAGCCACAAGCCTCACGGATCCGCCAAGAAGTGAACACGACGGCCCGCCGGGACCGAGCGCCACGGCGCCATCGACGGATTCGAGCTTGCTGCCATCGACCACCGACCCGCGCAGTCAGCGCCGCTCAATCGCTGCTGCGGCGGTGGCTTTGCTGATCGGCGTCTCGCTCGGTGCGTTCTTTTTCGGACGCGACTCGCAGCGGGGCGACACCGAGAGCGAATCGCCGCGCAACGCCGCGCCCGCCGTCGGTGAGCGGCCGCCTCCTTCGGCGTCCCCGGCTTCACCGGCTTCACCGGCGGAGAAACCGAACGAACCGACTGCCGAGCAGCCGTCGGTCGCATTGGAAGAACTCGATCCAACCGACACAGGCGCCGCCACAACTGATTCGCCTTTGCCGCCAGCTCAGTCCACGACTCCCGCTCACCAAGCGCATGAACCGACCCGCCCGAACGTGTCGCGCGCCGCCACCAGGACGGCCCGCGAAGAGCGCGATCGGAGCGTGCCGACGCCCTCGGCATCGATTGCTCCGGGTACCACGACTCCCACGGACACGACGGTCTCGAGCGCCTCACCCAGTGGCAGCGTGTTGCCAACCGCGCCCGACCCCGATCCGACGCGTTCACGCCGCGCGGACTGCCCGCCGGGTTTGATGTGCCCCGACAAGCTGTCCCCCCCTCGGCCGCGCTAAATGAGAGTTCGCAGAGTTCGCGATTCGCCAACGGGGGTTCGAAAAACCACCCGACAATCGAGCTCACCAGTGCTCACCACTTTGGAACGAATTCGCCAGGACGCCCCTGGCAATCAGGCCAGTCGGAGGCGGCATCGCGATTGATGCGCGCGGCGCTGCGGAGCCTCAGGCGGACCGCGACGGCTCGAGCTCGACCTGCTCGATCCAGCGTTCGACACTCGGGCCGAGAATCGAGTGCCTAGAAACCACCGTCACCCGGCCCGGCCCGAAACCTTCGAGGGTCGCCACCTGACGGCATCGCGCGCAGTAGCACACCGCAATCAGTGATCCCTCGTCGGTGCGGTGTCGCGCAGGAGTTGGCAACTGTGACGCATCACCCCGCTCGGCGCTGCGCATGGCCGCCGTGGCATCGCTGGCGGCAAACGCCAACCAACGCTGCTCCAGCGGTAACTTACAACTGCGACAGCGTTCTTCTCCCAACGACCAGCGGAGGAACAGCGCGCCGACGCCCAACATCACGACGACGAACACCGGCACCGCCCCCTTCGGCAGCTCCACGCCGAACAACAACGAGCTATTCAGTGAAAACACGCCGTACCCCGAGGCCACCGCGGCGATTCCGAAGCTGGCGAGCATCAGCGCCTTGGCAGGCTGCTTCAGTTCACGTTCGACTGGTAACATTTGCCGTCTTCACCCCGACTCAACCAACGCTCGAGCCACGCTTGTGTCGCGCAGCGGTCAGCCGAGCCGCCAGATCCACCGCCGCAAGCATGCCACGGTGGTCGGCCTTGCCCTGCCACGCGATGTCGTACGCAGTGCCGTGATCGACACTCGTGCGCACGACGCTCAGCCCCATCGTCACGTTCACGGCGTCGCCGAAGGCAACGAGCTTCATCGGAACTGTCGCCTGATCGTGGTACATGGCCACCACGCCATCGTAGACCTTGGCAAACGCCTTGCGGTAAGCAGTTTCCGCGCCGATGGGGCCGACAACCTTGGCCTTGCCGTACAACCGCTTCTTGGCTTCGGTGAGTCCAGGCACGATGGCCTTGGCTTCTTCGTCTCCCAACAGCGCGCTCTCTCCCGCATGAGGATTGAGCGAGGAGACGGCAATCGTTGGCTTGGTAACCCCTGCACGCCTCAGCAGGCGTGCCAAGTGAACGGTTGCCGTGCGCACCTTCGCTGGAGTGATCGCCGCTGGCACTTTCCGCAACGGCAGATGCGTCGTGACGAGACTGGTCGACAATTGCGGGGAATGAAAGCACATGGTCACCTCGTCGGCGCCATCGAGCTTCTGCAGCCACTCGGTATGGCCCAGAAACCCCCGGGCTCGGCGCAGCCCACAATTGGCGATCGCCGCTTTGCTCACGGCACTGGTCACCAGCGCACCTGCGCCGCGTTTGGCCAGCGCATACGCTTCCTCGACGTACAACAACTGGGCCTCGCCGGCCGCGGGCGTCTGCCGCAGGGGGTCGCGATCCGTCGCGCCTAGCTTGGGCCCGACGTGACGAATGTAGATCCCGCCGCCGCGCGGCTGCTGCTCGGTCAGTCGGCGGAGCTTCTTGAGAGGCACGCCCACGAGCGTGGCAGCCTCGACCAGCGTTCCTTCGTCGCCAACCAGAACACGAACCCCGCGCACCTCGAGCGCGGCGCGCAAGGCAACTTCAGGACCGATGCTGGCGGGGCAACCCGTGGAGATTACAATCATTCATCGAAGTCTTCGACGTCGTCCTCACCCGGATCTGGGTCGGGCATGCGGAGCTTGTAGCCCGAGCCGCGCAGAGTTTCCAGGGGAAGGGCATCGCCGAGCTTCGCTCGGAGGCGGCGCACGTGAATGTCGACCGTCCGGGGACCACCGTCGTAGCGGTTGCCCCACACGCGAGCCAGCAAGTGATCGCGTGAGAGTACCTTTCCGCGGCGTTCGCACAAGTATGCCAACAGCGCGAATTCTTTCGCGGTGAGCAACACTGGCCGACCGCCGACGGTGACTTCGTGTGCAGCCTTGTCGAGCACGATGGGGCCAACCTTGTGGCGTTCATCCGTAGCGAATTCACTGCGCCGCCACTCGACGGCACGAATCCGCGCGTAGACCTCTTCGGGAACGTACGGATGAAGCACGAAGTCGTCAAAGCCGCTCGATGGGTCGATGCGGGCTATCTGCCCCACCGTCACGGAGATGATCGCACCGACGTTGTCGAAGACCTGCTCCTTGCGCACGGCGCGCAACGCAGCCATCGCCAGGTCAGGCCTGTCGAGGGCCTCGAAGAGCAGCGCCCTCGGGCGCGCCTCGACCTCGACGTCGTCTTCACTGAACAAGTTTATAGGGTCGTCCCACAGGTCCAGGGTCCTCACCTGAGCGCCTAACTGACGCAGAGTGATGGCTGCGCCATCTTCGCGCTCGAGCAGGGGACCGTGGCCCACGACGGCCACAAAGGAACGAACTCGGGGTTTGTCAACTGAGATCGGTGCCACCTACGGTAATCCGGGCTATTTTGATGGTAGGACAACCCACGCCAACTGGGACACTCTGTCCGTCCTTGCCGCAAGTCCAGATGCCGTCGCTGAGCTCGACATCGTGGCCTAACATGCTTACTTCTCGGAGTGTTTCTGGACCATTTCCTATCAAGTTCACGCCTTTTAACGGCGCAGTAAGTTTTCCGTCTTCGATCAGGTAGCTCTCCGTGAGCGAAAACACGAAGTCGCCATTGGAGATGTCGACCTGGCCGCCACCGAAGTTTTTTGCGAAAATTCCACGCTTTACGCTCTTGAGGATCTCTTCGGGATCGTGTGGGCCGGCGGTCAGTATGGTGTTGGTCATGCGCGGTAACGGAACCGAAGCAAAGTCCTCGCGACGCCCGTGGCCGTTGTCGTTTGTTTCGTAGTGTCCCGCGCTGATTCGGTCGTGCATGTAACCGCGCAGCACACCTTCCTCGATCAGGACGTCGCTGCGGGGGTCGTTGCCCTCGTCATCGACGTTGATGGACCCTCGACTGTGGGCAAGTGTAGGGTCATCAACTACAGTGCACAGTTTGCTGGCGACGACTTGTCCAATCTGACCGCTGTAGTTGCTGGTCCCCTTGCGGTTGAAGTCCGCCTCCAGCCCGTGACCCACCGCTTCGTGCAGGAGGATCCCACTATCGCCGGGCGCGAGCACGACCTCCATTTGACCGGCGGGCGCCTCACGCGCGTCGAGCAAGGTCAGCGCCTGTTTGGCGGCCACTTCCGCGTGCCATTCCGGAGTCTTGTCGCTGAAGTAAGCCAACGAGGTACGCCCCCCACCTCCGCTGCGACCGGCTTCGCGCCGACCCTTGTCCTCCGCGATTGCCCGAACGCCAAACCGCATCAACGGCTGCACGTCACGAACGAATCGGCCCGTGCTGGTCGCGATGAGAATCTCACGCACTTCCTCGGCGTAGCTGGCCTCGGCCTTGATCACCTTGGAATCGAACGCGAGCACCGCCGCGCTCGCACGCTCGAGGAGCTGCCGCTTGTCCGTTCCCGGCGCGTCGAGCGGCAGCGAGGGCAGTTCGTAGCGCTGCGGCGTGGCGATGGCCGCAACCGGAACCGGGTCGACCGTCTTGCCCGAATCGGCGATGCGCGCGGCCGTATCTGCGGCCCGCTTCATCGCTTCGAAGCTGAGATCTTCGACATGCGCGTAGCCGGTCGCGTCGCCGCGCAAGACACGCACCCCGAGCCCCATCGAAACGGACCTGGCGGCACTGCGAGTGATCCCCTCCTCGAAGCTGAAACTGCCCGCCGCGCGGTACTCGAAGAACAGGTCGGCGTAGTCGCCGCCGCGCGCCAAGGCGACTTCGAGCAGCTTGCGACAGGTTTCCTCGTCGACCTCGAAGGGACCGCCAGGCGCGAAGGGAGCTCGATAACGTGTCATCTCGACCACCTTGGGCAACGCTGCCCCATTTGGCAATGACTTTGGCGGTTCGAGGCCGCCGTTAGCTTGACCGAAGGCCTCCAAGCCCCCTAAATACCCGGTGCGCCCGTGGGCGCCCTTCGACGTGAGGCGCTTTGGCCTTGGATCCCAACAACACTCTGCAGAACGCCCAACTCTTGGTCGAACAACAACAGTACGACCGGGCCCTGGAAGAGTACGCAAAACTGCTCGCGATCAACCCCGCGGACACGCGCGTCTTGTTGCGGGTAGGAGATGTTCAGGCCCGCGCGCACAACTTCGCTGGAGCCATCCACACGTACGACAGGGCGGGTGAGCACTATGCCGGTCAGGGCGCGAGCCTCAAGGCAATCGCGGTGTACAAGCAGGTGCGGGAGCTGATCCACCAGCACGAGCCCTCGCTGATCGATCAATACGCTCACGTCGTCGACCGCCTCACCGAGCTGTACTTGACGCTCGGTCTCGTCAACGACGCGCTACGCATTCTCGACGACGAAGCCAATCGGCTGCGAGAATCGCAACGCGACGACGATGCCCTGCGCCTGTTTCTACGCATGACCGAGGTCGGGCCCAACGTCCCGCTGCCGCACCTGAGGCTCGCCGAGGGCTTCTACCGAGTCGGTAAGGTCGACGATGCGCTGCGCTCGTTTTCCTCAGCGACCAGCCTCTTGCTCGCCGCCGAGCAGCCCGACGACGCGTTGCGGGTCGTCGAGCGGATGCTGCACATCAAGCCCGATCCGAAACGGGCGAAATTGGCCGCAAAGCTATACCTGGCCAAGGGCACTGAGGCAGAGGGAATGCAGGCGCTGTCGCGCCTACAGATCAGCTTCCAGGCAACACCCAACGACATCGAGACCCTCGACCTGCTCGCACAAGCGTTCGAGCTGATCGGTCACCCCGAGCGATCCGTCGAGGTGAAGAAAGAGCTGTGCCGCGTCGCTCACGAGCAGGGCAACGCGTCGGTTTTCAAGGAGACGCTGGAGCAGCTCGAAGCCGTCGCTCCCCAGGACGAGCAGGTCCAGGCCTTGCACAAGCTGGGCGTCCCCGGGGGCAGCCACGTTCCCGCGCAGCCGCCGTCGTCGTCGGCGCCTGCCGCAAAGCAAATGCATTCGACGCCGCCGCCCAAGCCGGCGCGAAGCGTTGCGCCACCGCGACTGGAGCTCGTCAGTTCGCGCCCGCCGCCGCTGCCGCAAAGCGAAGCACCAGGGTCGCACCAGTCGATCCCCGGTCCGCCGCCGGCACCCCAGTCGCGACCGAGCATGACCTCGGTGGCGCCTCCGCACCCGCCACCGAGCAGCTCGGGCGCCGCGTCGCCACCGCCCTTGGCTCGTCCCAGTGTTGCCGCCATTGGACGAGCACGCTTGGGTAGCTCATCGCCGCACGCTCCACCGCCGGCGCACCGACCCTCCAGTCCGGGTGGGTCATTGCCACCGGCGATGCCGTCCTACCCGCCCAAGCGTGCGCCTGCGCCGCCGCCGCGTGAGCGCGCGACGGCCCCTGCTCCCCCACCGGCCGCGATGTCCGCGACTACCTCCGGCCCCAACACGGGCGCCGCCCTGGAGCGGGCCACCACGCCGGGCGAAGTGCCGTCGAGCAGCGGTCGCAGCATCCTGAAGAACCTCGACGAAGTGTACGAGAACAGCGCCCGAGCGCTGGCCGACGCGCAAACCTATCGCAGCCTTTCGCTCTTCCACAAAGGCATCGAAACCACACTCAACGCGCTGGAATTCGACCCCAAGTCGATTGAGCTCCGAGAGATGCTCAGGGACCTGTACACGGACATTGGCGATCGCGACGGTGCCATCGAACAGATGTTACTGATGGCCGAGGTCTACAACGAGTTCGAGAGACCCGACCACGCCCTAGCCGTCCTTCAGAACATCCTCGACGAGGAACCCGACTGCAATCCAGCCGAGGAGATGGTTCGCGAGCTGCTTTCCGAGTATCCGGAGCTGAACGACGGCTCCTTCGAGCGGTTCAGCGCCGGGCAATCGTCCGTTCCGGCGCGCAACGCCATGTCCGTTCCGGCGCCCGAAGCCACCGAATCCTCCGTTCCACCAGCGATGTCCACGGAGGTGTTGCCGCCGCCTCCGAGTGGCCCACCCGGGCCCGAAAGTAGCGGCGCGTCCGCCCGCCCGTCATTGGAGGACGCCCTCGAAGAGGTCGAATTCTTCTCAGCCCGCGGCATGTTCAGCGAAGCCAAACGCCTGCTCGATGCCCAGCTGGCGCTGTATCCGTCGCATCCGTTGCTGCTCGACGCCCAGACGGAGCTCGAAGAGGCGATGGCCGACAGTTCCTCTGCGCGCGACTCGAACAACAAGCTTCACGCGGGGAAGTTGCTGCGGCCGAGCGACAGCCTGTCCGCGGACTTGCGCACCTCGCTGAACGAATTGGAAAACGCCGTTCGCGAATCCATGCATCCCGCCAGCGGCGGACAACCGACGCCCGGCGTCGACGTGGACGATCTGTTCGACCGCTTCAAGCACTCGGTCAAAGACACGGTCGCAGAGAACGACGCGGCCAGTCACTACGATCTCGGCTTGGCGTACAAGGACATGCACCTTCTCGACGACGCGATCGAGGAGCTCGAACTCGCTGCCCAAGACCCGCGCTTCGAGTGCAATTGCTACGCGGCGATGGGCCTCATCTATGCCGAGCAAAGCATGTGGGACAAAGCGACGAAGTCCTACACACGCGCCCTGAACGCATCCCAACGGACCAGCGAGCAGGAAGTCACGATCTACTACGACCTGGCCCACGCGTCGGAGCAGCTCGGGCAAATCGACCAAGCCGTTTACTACATGCGGCAAGTGCTTCGCCGTCAGCACGACTTTCGCGATGCCAAGGCGCGCGCCGAGCAACTGTCCGATCGCAAGTTGCGAACGCCCTCGGGGCGTCCGCGCTCGAACGATGACGACGTCGATCGCGCCTTTGAAGAGATCCTGGGCGACTGACGAATTCAATACTCGGCGAATTCAGTACTCAGAAACCGACATCCGAGCGAAGAAGAGCGGGCGTAACCGCGCCCAGCGGATTCGTTTCATGCATCGGGCTGTCGGGCGTGCTTCGCAAGGAGCGCCCGAACGCGATCGAAATCGAGCGGTTTCGTGAGCACACCGTCGAACCCCGACGTGTCGAGCGCCTCGGGAACGAAGCCGGTGATCAGGTACACGGGGACATCTCGATTGAACTCGCGCAAGCGACGCAATACTTCGGTCCCGTTCAGGCCGGGCATGGCCAGATCGAGCAACACCATCCCGACGTCTGAGTGCTGACGCAGAAGCTCCAACCCCTTCTCACCATCCGCCGCACACAACACCTGCGCCGAGGCGCGCTCGAGTGCTCGGGTCAACGTGCTGCGGACCAGGGCCTCATCGTCGATGAGCAATACCTTTACCTCAGCGGAACGTATCGCTTCCGGCTTTTTCGAAGGTCGCGCCCCATCGAGCGCTGCCTGGCAGGGCAGCCTGAGCACGAAACGCGTGCCGACACCCAGCGTGGAATGACATTCGAGAGTGCCGCGCAGTTCGCTCACGATGCCGAAGGCTGTGGCCAACCCCAAACCCGTACCCCGCCCTGGCGCCTTGGTCGTGAAGAACGGCTCACCCAGGTGGCGCTGAACCTCAGTTGACATGCCCAAGCCGTTGTCGGAGACCTCGATTGCGATCTGCTCTCCCTCCCGGCTCGCACGCAATTCGAGACGCGGCGCGGGTCGCGACTCGAGCGCGTCGCGCGCGTTGATGCACATGTTGACGAGGACCTGTTGAAGTTCGGCGCGACGCGCCAGCACGATGCACGGCTCCGCCGGCGTGCTGCAACGGACGTCAATCGATGCATCGAAGGTGCGTCGACAAAGCTGGCTCACCTCCATCAGCAAGGTTGAAACGTCGACCTGAACCATGGCTCCGGCCGCGCCGCGCCGCACCAACTGCATCAACTGCCGCACGAGCTCTGACGCGGCATGCGCAGCCGAGCACGCGTCGTCCAGCTCTTGTGCAATGTCTGCCGGTGCCTCGGATCGCGCCATCTCCAAGCTGGGCACGATGACCGCAAGCATGTTGTTGAAGTTGTGGGCCATGCCCGCAGCGAGCGTACCTATCGCTTCCCGCCGCTGCGCTTCGCGTACGCGTTCCTCCAGAATTCGTTGCCCTGTCACATCCAACGCAACGGAACGCACCAATACACCATCGGGCACCAGCGTCGGTGGCCCCGCACCCAACCGGAGGTATCGGATGTTCCCATCCGGATTGACTACCCGGAAGTCAGCCTGCACCCCGGAGTCCGTCGGACCTCGCAAACGAGCGAGCAACTCGTCGCGGTCGTCGATGTGAACACTCCCGAGTACGGCGGCGCTATCGCGAATGATCGTCTCGGGGAGAACGCCAAAGTAGAGCTCCGCTGGCTCGGACACGTAGCTAAATCGCAACTCACCGTGCTTCGTCACCAGATACTCCATGACCACGCCCGGCAACGCAGCGGCGATGTCGCGCAGGTGATCACGGGCGTGCCGTGCCTCTGCCAGCGCGTTTCGCTCCGCGGTGATGTCCGTAAACGTGGCAACGACTGAGAAGCGACCCTCCTTCTTGACCTCGGTAGCCGGTCCGATCGGATCGGTACTGACTGACAGCCACGCGTGCGCCCCCGACCCTCCCCGTTGCACACCAAGCACGACGTTCCGCTGGGGCGCCCCGGTGCGTCGCGTGATCTCTGACGGAATGCACTCCGGCGGCAGAGGGCCACCTTGGGCATCCGTCAGGCGCCACTGGGGATCGACCGGATGCCGCCCTTGCATCTGTTCGACGGTCAAGCCGAGTATCCGCTGTGCAGCCGGATTGGCGAACAAGATGCCGCCGTCCACGGAATGAACGGCAACCCCCTCGGACATCGCTCGAAGCACCGCGCGGTAGCGGGCTTCCGACGAATCCAACGCCTCGACCGCACGGGCCAACGCGGCATCCCGTTCTGCAACGGTTCTCCCCAAGAGATCACTTTCGCGCTCCAGCTGCATGCGGGCGACCAGATCGCGCGTGATGTCCGAAATGGTCACGGCAACGAACTCGACGTTCCCCCTTTCGTCGAGCAACGGAACGCCGTCCACGGTGAGCCACGTCGTCACGCCGTCCGGTTGCTTGACACCGAGGATCATTCCACGCACCGGCTGGCGTGTTGCGAGCGCGACCGAGGCCGGAACCTCATCCGGGCTCACAGCCGTCCCGTCAGGATGGATCACGACCCAGCGTGGGTCGGCAACATCTCGGGTCACCGCATCCGCCACTTCCACCCCGAGCAAGGCGGCAGCTGTGCCGTTGGTGTACACGATCCTCAACGACGGAGCGTGCACCACGACTCCCACGGCCAATGCATCGAGAACCCCACCATAGTCGGGCGCTGACGCGAAAGCCGCGCTGACGCTACTTGCCGAGCCCTCCCTCATTCATTCAGTATCCTCAATCGGATTGCTCGAATCCATCGCCATCGAGATCTTCGGCAAGCCGCGCAGTCAATGCGTTCATTGGCTGCACACGCGCGCAGATGGCGGGGCCTTCGACGAGGCGCACCGAGACCAAACCGCGAAACGAGCCGGAATCACGTCGGCCCCAAGCAGTTCCGAAGCCGCAATCGTCCACACGAAGTCCGGTCACCCATCGAGCCGTCCGAGGTTCGGACGCGAACCGGGCTCGCCCTCCAGCCAATACGGGCTACGAGCACTGGAGGCGGAACACGGCTCACTCCGGCGGCACTCGTCACCCAGTGCGAGCAGCCAACGGCGCCCGATGCATTGCCCGCGAGACATCGATCGAGCTCTTCAGCGCTCCTCGTTCAAAGTGAGGCACGTCGGTCGCGATGCGACCGTGGGGACCACTAACACCCACGAGTGGCGGGAACGCTCGCGCGACGCAGTCGCTCCACTTCTTCGAGTAGGACCTGTACCTGAGCCTCAAAGCGTTGCGCGTGTTCGGCATTGATGCGAGCGCGTTCCTCGGCGTTGTCAACCGCCACATGCAGCGCCGCAAGCTGCTCGGCCCGGGCTTCACTGTCGTCGTCGATCTCTGCCATCACACTCTTCAGTGCGTCGAGCTCGGCCTTGTACATCCCACACCGCTCGTGCATGGCCAGGATCGCGCGTCGCTGCTCATCAATCGTCTCCAATGCCTTGTTGCGCTCGGCCGCCAGCACACACGCCAACACCGACAGCGACGGCGCACCGTTGGAGACAATCTCCGGCGTGGCGTCAAACCAGTCGGGAACTTCGTCGTCAACGAGCTTGCGAACGGACTGGGCCATGGGGGATGCGGTTCTTGGGTCGAGGTCGACGTGGGTCAAGGGCAATCGCACGAAGCGATTGTAACAGGTGCTTGACGAATAGTGGCCACTACGTGTCTCAGTTTTCACGATGTTGCCAACAGAAGTGAATACTCTTGCGCCGGCAGGTGAGCCATTGCACTCGAACCGAACCTTCGCAACATACGTGCCAGATGTGAACCGTGCGACATCCACCGTCATTCCTCAAGGGTTGTCTCTATTTGGATGACGAGCCGTGAGTGTCGACAAGGACGTTGGTGTCATAGGAGACGCTCCGATCGCCGATGTCCCTTTTGTGAAAACTCCCACAAAGCGATTCTTGCACCGCATCAGAATGCGCCGCGCGCACACGGATACGTAAGGTAGAACAGGTGCGACAGTAACCGCCCAACTGGGTCTCGAGAAACCGCGTGCCGCCCGCGATGCTTCACCGCGCTGTTCGCGCAGCGCGTCAATGGCATACCGCGCTCTGAAGCCGAACCGAACCACACGCAGCGGGCTCCCACTCCACGCTATCACCCACGTTCATTGCCACCGAGCAGCCGCGCCAACTGCCGCACGTGGTCGATACACGCCAGTGGCTCAACGCGACGAGCGTTTGGCAAAGGCCGTCCGTGGTGAACCCAGATCCCCGATATGCCGACAGCGCCGGCACCCTCGATGTCCGCAGCAAAGTTGTCCCCCACCATCCAGACCTCTTCGGCGCGACAATCCAAGCGGTTGAGCGCCTCTTGGAAGATGCTCGGATCGGGCTTCCCGACACCCCACTCGCCTTCGATGAGGATCGCGTGGAAGCGCTTCTCGAGGTTGTGATTGACGAGCTTGCGCCGCTGAAACTCCGAACTGCCGTTGGTGATCAGACCCAACGACACGCCACGCTCGTCGAGAACCGACAACACGTCGAGTGCGTCCTCGATGGGCGCCACGGCATCCTCCTTGGCACGCGTGTACGCGTCGGCGATCGACTGGACCACTGAGGTTTCGACGGCAACCCCCAGAACGTCAAACGCCGCAGCCACCACTTGGCGACGCGCTTCGAACATGTTGTGGCGTCCCCAAATGGCCCGCGCCTCGTCACCCCAGTAGGTCGGGATCACCTGCTGTTCGATGACCCCGACCAGTTCGTGCGGCGACACTGGCGTCAACGAATCACGATGCTCCTGCACCACGCGAAGCCACAGATCCTCCTGACCGACGGAGAAGCTCAGCAGGGTGTCATCGAGATCGAAAATGACTGCGCGCGGCCGGGACATCGAATGAGGCGGGGGTTATCCGGTGGGTGAAGCGCGCTCAGGGGCAACTCGGCTGCGTCAGACTGCACGTACCGCCGCTGTTGTATTTCACGCAACGACTGCGCGCAACTGCGAACGCTTGCACCCGCGCCTGCAGACAAAGCGCGACTCAGTCGCGGCGTTGAGCGCTAAGCTCCTCGTACACACCGATGCCGTCGACCTTGAAAGCCGTTCGCACACGGACCACCGCGGCCACTGTCACTGCACTCCTCGCCGTCGCCGCGTGTTCCGGTTCGGGTGAGGCAGGCGGTACGGAACACGACGAGACCGAGACTTCAGAGTCCACCGCAGAAGGGGCCTCGCCAAGTTCTCCGACGACACAATCCGAGGCGCCCAACATCGAGCGACCCGGTGGTGACGGACCGCCGCTGACCGAGACAGAAGACGACCTTGGGTCGCGCTGTGCCGCCCCAGACGGCGTTTCCAACGACCCCCAGACGATGCGAGCAGCCATCGAATTGATCAATGCGTTGCCGAAACCGGTGAGCATCGCGTGTCTCGTGCAGAGTCTCGCCCGCCCCTTGCGGGTCTTTCCCACAGCCAGTCCGTTCAGTGCACAACCAGCTCAGGGGACGTCCAATCCCCGAGTGTTCATCTTTTCCGGCGAGGCACTGATCCTGTCCGTAGTACCAGCCGGTGTCGGCAGAGACATGCTGGAGCTGAGCCAGCTCACTTCCGTGAGTCGGTCGGTGAAGGCAGAGATCCCGTTTCCCATCACCGAGAACGTCACGGACGCACAGATCACGGCGCATCTCGAGCACAACGGCGGCACGGTGTGTGCGTTGTGCCACTCGACCGAAATCCCCATCGCTGGAGACGAGTTCTTCACTGGCGCCCTCGAATCGGACGCACTGCGACCTGTGCCCGCCTTCGATGTCACCCTCGATACGCTACGATTGGCATACGAGCAGTGCGATGACGACCAGGACCCGATTCGTTGCGAAATCCTCGACGCCCTCTTCGAACCGGGCGAGTTGGTCTATCAAGCGTTTCCCGAAGAGATGCGGACGTTCTACTGAGGGATGCACCGGCCGCTGAGCTCGCGGGGCAGAGGGACAGCGAGCGCGAGACGGCAGGCAACTCCCCCAAGCCCCAGTCGTGAGGCCATGGGGAATCGCCGCGTAGTTTGATTTGTCGGGTCAACAAACCTGATTGCCACCTCCTTCGGCCGGTGCGTGCTCAGCCCCCAAGTCCTGATGACGCCCCGCCGCAGCCCTCAACCACTCACCGAGCAAGTGATGGCGCGCGTCATAGTCGCCGGGTTCGACCCAATCGCGACCGATGCGACCCCACGCAGGTTGGTCAGGGTCGACCCCCAACTCACGGATGAAGTCGCCCTCGCACACGAAGAACTGGTGGCGATAGGGCAATAGGTAACCGCCGTGATCGACACGAACCGCGTGGGCTTCCTCGTACGTCGCGAACCAGATGTTCCAGTGCGCGGCGCGCCGATCTGGATAGAACAACGCATTGAAGTCGGTAGCGCGCTTGTCGGAAAGCAACGCCGTCAAGTGTGACCAGCCGCGCAAACCCGCGCGACGGCTGACCGCTGCCAGGCAATGACGCAGGCGCAGCTGTTCGGTCAACTGCGGGGCATCCAGCCCGCGGAGCGCGGGCTCGCGCCGCAGCAAGGAAAGGGCACCATCGTCTCCGGAGCGTACCTGGCGCCGAAGCTCTCGTGCCTGGCGCTTGAATGTATCAACTATCGAGTCCATTTCTGTCATCCTGAGGGCTACGCCGACCACGTTCGCCGTCGATCCCCGCCGGACGAGGGTGAATCGAACAATCGACAACGGCACGCGATGAACCCCGATTGGGGTTTCGGCAGTCTGGACCCTCCGCTCCTCATGGGCCTATTTCGAGCTCCGTTGGCTTACCTCGTCAACGAGGTACCCGGAGGTCACACCATTCGCCCTGACGACCACGTGTCTGGATTCACGTGGCACCAAGTTCGAAGCAGGGTGAAGACTTTCGGCGGACGTGGCGCCCCTGCGGCACCAAACGCCAAAGCTTGCATGTGGTGCAAACTCGGTCAAGGCCAAAGCATCTTTTCCCGACGCGCCGCCAGGCGTTGCGTTTAGACTCGGCTCGCTCTGCCTCGCCGCCCTGAATACGCCTCGGCCTCAGCCGTTGGGGCTGACTTGACGCACACGGAATCCAAGGCGCTTCGCCGAAATTCGTCCTGCTAGCCCTGCTCAACTCGCCCACCTGCTCGCTCAGCTCACCCAGCACAGATGCAACGCGATCCGTTAAACATCGTCGGCCAGGTCGTTGCCGACAAATACCGCATTGAAGCACTGGTCGGCGAGGGCGGCTTCGCGGCGGTCTACCGAGCGCAACACACCATCTGGAACAAGCCCGTCGCGATCAAGTTCTTCAGCGGCTTGTCCACGGCGCCAGCCGAGCAACGCGAGGCACTGCAATACGCCTTCATTCAAGAAGGCGCGCTGCTGACGGAGCTGTCGAGCCTGACGGCGGGCATCGTTCAGGCGCGTGACGTCGGCACCTATACGACGCCCGCTGGGCAATGGATGCCCTACCTGGTGCTGGAGTGGTTGCAAGGTGCTTCGCTGGAAATGGTACTGCAACTGGAGCGACAAGCGGGACGCCAAGCGTGGAGTGTCGAAGAGACACTCTGGTTGCTCCATCGAGTCCTACCGTCACTCGAGGTCGCGCATCAGCACGGCGTCGCGCACCGCGACATCAAGCCAGCCAACTTGTTCGTCGTCGGTGACGAGGCGCGCTCGCCTCAGACGACCATCAAGATACTCGACTTCGGCGTCGCCAAGCTGGTGGAGAACGAGCACTTGCAAGCGGCGCTCGCCAAGACCGGCGTGGGGATCAGCTCTTTCACACCGCAATACGGCGCTCCGGAGCAGTTCACGCGCAGCTTCGGCGCGACGGGACCGTGGACAGACGTCTATGCGATTGCATTGGTGGCGGTCGAGTTGTTGCGCGGGCGAGAGGCGCTCGAAGGTAACGACATGATTCAGCTCGGCTTCGCCAGCGCCAATCTCGCCGCGCGCCCGACTCCGCGCCGACTCGGGATCTGGGTGCCGGACGAAGTGGAAGCGATGCTCGAGCGCGCGCTCTCGGTAGACCCGCGCAGTCGACACGGCAACGCTGCCGAGCTGCTCGCGGAGGTACATCGGATCACCGGAGAGCCGCGCAGTCGACAAGCGAGCGCGCCATCGCTCCGGCAGACTCCCATCAACGAGGTCGGACAATTCGACGGCACGCTGTTGGCGATACCTCCGGCGGGTACTGGCCCAAGTTACCCCGGTCCACCTACCCCACTCGGCCCCGCCCTGCCATCGACCCCGATCGTCGTGAATGCTCCGACGCTCGATGTTCCACGCGCGGCGACAGCACCGCGGCACCCCACGACCACCGGCAGTGTTTCGACGTCGATGCGTCAACAGTCGCCACCGAGGAAGAAGCGCTCGTATGGTGCATTGATGTTACTGGTGCTACTGGGAGCCGGCGGCGCGGGTGCGTACTACGTCAAGTCGCAGGGCAACACCGATGGCGCAAAACAGGCCATCAAGGAACTCTCCGAAACCGCTAGCAGTGCTGCCGCACAGCTGAAGGCCCGAGTCGAGAACCTTCCCCAAGCACTGCCAACCTTGCCCCCACCATCAACCGCCTCCAGCCCAGCTCCGCCCACGCCGAGCGCTTCCGCTCAGACGCCTACACCCGTCACCTGTCCCAAAGACATGCAGCTGATCGACGCAGGTGGGTTCAACATGGGTTCGAACGAAAACGCGGCAAACGAGAACGAGAAACCGGCACACTTCGTCAAGCTCAGTGCCTACTGCCTCGACACCCACGAAGTGACGGCGTTCGAATACGAACAGTGCGTAAAAGACCACAAGTGCCAGCGCCCGGCACCGGTCGTGCGAGGCAAAGGTCTCGATCCTCTGATGAGCCGCGCGCAGTCGAAGGAGTGCACGTTCGGCAACCCGAAAAAGACGAACCACCCAATCAACTGCGTTAACTGGCACCAAGCAGCCGCCTACTGCAAGACCTTCGGCAAGCGGCTGCCCACGGAAGCCGAGTGGGAGTACGCCGCGAGGGGGGGTGGACGCACGAGCTACGCATGGGGGAACGAGGAACCGACGCCTGGACACGTGAACGCATGCGGCAGCGAATGTGTCGCGTGGGCGAAGAGCAACCGTGTCAGCTTGTCCAGCTTGTACGACCTGGACGACGCTTATCCTGCTACGTCGCCCGTGGGCGTACATCCCCGTGGAAAGTCGTCGTTCGGCATCGACGATCTAGCGGGCAACGTCTGGGAATGGGTCCACGACTACGACGCTCCCTACCAGGCGAGCATGCAGCAGGATCCCAACGGTCCACCCAAAGGGCACGAACGAGTACTGCGCGGCGGGGGCTGGGACACGACCTACGCCAGCCGCCTACGCCCTTCGTACCGCGGCTCGGATCGACCGACGGCGTCCGGCGCCGCCATCGGGTTCAGATGCGCAAAGACCCCAGACTAGATGGACGAGCGCTGCGAACTCTCATTCAGCGCCTCGCTCCGCTTGCCAATGCGCGGAGTTGCCCGTGGAGCGCTGCGCTCTGGCCGAGGTTCCGTTCTCCGCGTTCCGTCGAACCCTTTCTGTTTGCCCACTGGGGCCCCTCTTGCAACGTGAAGGAGGGACCCCAGTGGGGGTTCTTCGGGACCGATTGGGACACTGGAGCAGAACCAATTTCCTGAGGAAACCCTGGTTCGAGATCCAGGTACCGTCGGTGTCTGCGTCTTGGGATACGGGGAACGGAGGTTCGAGGAGGAAGGGAGAGCAAAAAGGTGCGTCGGCGATGCAGTTTGGGAGGGTGGGGAGGTATGTACACCACACCGCCGCGCGATACAGTCCGTAACAGGCTGGCTGAGGTGAACGGCCACACGCTGTTACTGGCACCTGAGTAATGCGATGTCCATGCCAAGCCTGACTACCGTCATCTCGGGGAGTTATCAGCAAGGACTCGCATCGGCATTGCGATGCTGCAAAACGCTTTTCGAAGATGTTTCGCAGATGACACACAAGCGGGCGAGCGAGACGTCGCGTTCCGAAATGGGCGCAACAGCAACACAACGCCGAGCACATCGCTTGCTCCGAAATGGCGCGTGGTCACGCTACGTCGCGCTGTCGAGCGCAATTGTGCTTGGCGCTTGCACCGATCCACCGATTGCGGCACAGCCCAACCCGTTGTGTGCATCCATCGGATGCAGTGATGAGTGCGAGACACTCCGCGTCGAGCCGTGCGACATCGCCGATGAACCGTGCCGACTGAGCGTGCTGACGAGCGTGCAATGCACGCGCGGGCTCGAACTCGTGGCCCCGCCTCACGTCGCGGTCGTCGAGCCCCACGCGGACGCAGGCGCAGCGACGCAACGGGCGGACTCGGGTGTCGCAGCAAACGCTCCAGACGGCGGCTCGATCGACAACCCGCTCACGACACCGAGCCGCGCGGACGCTCACTACTCCAAAGCCATGCAATTGTTGGGTCTGCTCGAGCCTGGATTGCAGGCGACTGCCGCAACCGCTCGAGAGTTCGAGGGCAGTTCTGGAAGCTTCGGCCCGGCGGGCGTCCAGGTCGTCACGCAGTCCGACGAAACCCAATGGCGCAACATGGCAAGACTTGCCCACGAATACGTTCACGCCATTCAGGAGGAACGCCTCGACACCAAGCAATGGCGAGCTCGATTGGCCGACGAGGGCGTTCGCCATCAGGCGTTTCGCGCACACATCGAGGGCGAGGCCGACTTGTACGAACGACTGAGCCTGGCGTTCATGCAACGCAAGAGCCTGGCCGCAGCAGACATCGACGAGCAATTGCGCAAACGTCGCGACAGTTCACTGCGCGCGATCGCACGCTCAGAATCGCCAGGAGCCAGCGCTTGGGTACGCGTGCCGTATCGAGCCGGTGCAGCACAACACTGGACCATGTTCATGCAACGGGGTCGGCGTGGCACGGACCAGCTCGCCGACGATCCACCCCACGACTTGGCAGCGTGGATGAGACGAGATCCGGTGAGCACGACTCTGCGCGTACGTTGCTCCACAGACGTCGTGCCGCCCGCCAGCGGCGCGGAGCGAACCAGCGCCACGGAGGAGGGCGCCTCCTTGTTGCTCGCGCTGCTATTTCAAGTATTCCCCTCTCAAACGGAGGACGAGCGCAGCGAACTGTGGGACCGAGCGGGCGCGTGGCGGGGTGACTGTTTCGAGGTCTTCGCGACCCCGAACAGCGACGGTACCGAGGCCACGTCAGTACGTTGGACGTTCGCGGTGGAAGACCAGTCGGCGGCGGTCGAGCTGCGCGACGTGCTGCTCGCTCGGCAGTGGCTCTCCCGCGAGAGCGACGTGACGACAAAGGACGCTGCGATCGTCGTCACGCTCGGGGAGTGAGCGGAGCCATCAGGCTCGGTCCACGACGGAGGCCATCAGCTCGGCTTGGGCACACAGCGTACCGTCGACGGTTGCTTCAGCCCGAAAGCGCCAAACGCTCGCTCGATGGTCGACCACTTCAACCACTACGTCCAACTGATCACCTGGCGCGACGGTGTTGCGGAACTTCACCTTGTCGAGTCCGAGGTAGTACATGACGTTGAGATTCGGGTCGAACGGCTCCGTGGTGTACACCAACAACGCACCCGCCTGCGCCATGCACTCGAGAATGAGCATCCCAGGAAAAAGCGGGCTCGATGGGAAATGCCCGGAACACCAGGGCTCACCCGCGCTGACCATCTTTCGCGCGACGATGCGTTCACCCTCCACCACCTGAGTGACGCGATCAATCATCAGCATCGGATAGCGATGAGGCAAGATCGCCAGAATCTTGCTGATGTCGAGTCGACGTCGATCCGTCACGCCGCCTCCCTCCGGCCCAGCTCAGGGGGTCTTGGCGGTCTTGGGTGCACCCGCCTTGGCAGGGGTCGGCGCCGCAGCGGCGGGCTTGCCGCCGCCGTTGTGTGCGGCGATGACTCGATCGGTCAGGTCCAGGTCGGCACGCACGTAGGGCACCGCCTGCTTGTCGATGACCATGGCGAAGCCGCCGTCGGTGGCGATCTTCTGAACGACATCGAGAGCGGACGCCAATATGGGTTGCATCAACTCGTTCTGCTTCTTCTGGAGCTCTTGGTTGTACTCCACGAACATCTGCTGAACCTGAGCGACTTCCATCTGCCACTTCTCGGCGCGCTGGGCGAGCTGCTGCTGGCTGAGCACCCCGCGCTGCTTCTCCAACTCCTCGCGCTCCTTCTGCAGGTCGTTCTGCCGCTCATCCAGCTTCTGCTGACGTTCGTCGAACAGCTTCTTGAGAGTGGCGCGCATTCGCATGCCCTCCTCGGACTCCATCACCGCTCGCTGAGTGTCGACTACGGCGATCTTCGTCGCGGTGTCAGCGACCAGGTTGGGGGCGGCAAGACCCGCTACGGCGAACGCGAGGCTTGCGAGGAGTGCACGGGGGCGGGTGATGGACATGACGGGCGGCTTAGCTCTGGTCACGGGCGGAGGTCAAGTCGGGTCGTGTGGGTAAAACCGGGGATTTTCGCCCCCCTGAGGCCAACCTGGCCCTCGGAATTCACTTCCAGTTGCCGAAAACTGGGACGATGGGCTCCAAGTACTGGAAAATGGGGCTCACCTTGACAGACTTCGGTTGGCAGGCAGATCATTCACACACTCAGCTCCGCGCTGAACTTGGGAGGCCCCTTTGACCACGCTCCTGGCGGTTGACGACAGCACGACAATGCGGAAGGTGATTGAAATCACCTTTTCCGGTGAGGACTTCGAGACAGTACTCGCTTCCTCCTCCAACGAAGCTATGGACCGGCTGTACCAGGCCTCGCCGACGGTTGCGTTGGTCGACGTCTCCCTCGGCTCCGACGACGGTTACGACTTGTGCCAGCGCATCAAGGGTGAGCGTCCAACGACGCGAGTATTGCTGCTTTCCAGCAAGCAGAATCCCTTCGACGCCGGGCGAGCCGCCGCCGTGGGCGCGGACGACCACATCGACAAGCCCTTCGACACCCAGGCGATGATCGACAAGGTGCGAGCGCTGCTGACCGCCGCGCCCCAGGTGGCCGCCGCTGCGGTGGCGCCGTCGCTGCAGGCCGTGGCTCCCCAACCGGTGGTCGCGAAGGTCGCGACGAGCCTCGAAGAGGACATCCCCGTTCTGGAGCCCGAGTCTCCAGTGATCGAGCCGGAAATCCTCGAGGACGCGGAAGAACTCGACGCGGTGACGATCGAGCCCCCCGGAGACGTGGCGGCGCCGAAGGCCAAGTCGATCCCGGTGGCGCCACCGGCTCCGCGGGTGGAAAGCGCCGCGCCAGCCCCCGCACCGGCCCGCGCACCGGCTCCCGCTCCGCGGATCGCGCCGGCCCCGGCGGCACGACCGCCGGCCCCCATGCCCACCGCCGCTGCCTCCGCTCCGACCGCTTCCGTGGCGATGCCCACCAACGGCGCTGCGGCTGCGCTGCCCGAGCGACTGGGACAGTTGGGTCTGACCCAAGACCAGATCAGCGGCGTGCTGGCCCTCTCCAAAGAGGTCGTCGAACAGGTCGTTTGGGAGGTGGTACCGACGCTGGCCGAAGCGCTGATCAAAGAGGAAATCGCTCGACTGACACGCTAAGTGGCAAGTGCGCTCATCGGGCAGTTTTCGGACCCGTTCAGTTCACTGGGCCCTGACACACGAAGCCGTACTCGTTGCCGCAGTCGGCATCCGCCCACTTCCAGTCGGAGTTTTCGGGGATCAAACGCCCGCAGTTCTGGCCAGCGCCGGACGGCTCGCTACCTCGCCAGTTGGTGTAGGCGCCGCCGACGGCACTGCCCCCAGGATCCCCCGTCCAGAAGTGAACGTCGTCGGTAACCCAGCGCCATCGACCCTCGACAGCCAAATCCGAAGCGCCAAACCACAGCTCTTGGTCGGGAACCGCCTGGGTCAGCAGCTGGTTCAACGCCTGTTGCTCAGCGTTACTGCGAATGCTCGCCAAGTCCCAGCCAGCACCGCGTGCCTGACACGCGTCGCGCGCCGTCTGCCAAGTCACGGCCCCTGCGGTCGCAAAATAACAGCCGCCGGCCACTCGCACGTACTCGCCTTTGTCGCAGGTCGAGTAGCTCGTGAATTGCCAGTCACCTCGCTGCGACAATCCAGTGAACGCGACCCCCCCCACCTCTCCCACGGCGCCGGACTCCAGAACGACGGAGTATTTGACGCCCTCGGCGAACGGCATGGGCGGCGTGATCGTCATCACGGCGCCGCTGATGTCGATCGCCGAGCCGTCGACGGCCAGGGTTGCAAACGGCGCATCCGCATCTTCGTCGAATATCGTCACATCGCCGCTGCGGGCTTCAGCGTTCTCCGAGAACGTGAGCACTAGCGCCGAATCGACGGGGACAGCGACGTCACCATCGACCGGTTCGCGCTCGAGCAAGCTGAACGTGCTGACCGTCGTGAAGCTCAAATCGGCTGCAGTCGTGATGCCCCCGAAAGACGCCCCCTGACCGCTCACGAACGCGCCCGGCGTGATGGTGACGTAGTACTCCGTGTTGCCGTCGAGGGTGGCGGTGGGATTGACAGTAGCCGTCGTACTCGTCACCTCGACACGCGGATCGTCGACGGAGATGCTCTCGAACACCATTCCGTCACTGGCGCGGTGCAGATTGACGGTCCCGGTTCCGACCGACACACTCTCGCTGAAGGTCAGCACCAAGTCGGCATCGACGGCAACGCCCTTGGCTCCGGCCAGCGGCGCGCTGGTCGCGATGGTGAGCTCCGGAGGGGGCATCTCCGCAGTCGTGAACCGAAACGTCGTATCGTCGCTGACGCCGGCGAACTCGGCACCGCGAACGCTACGAACCGCCCCAGGAGAAACGTTGACGTAGTAGGTCGTGTCCCCATCGAGCACGTTGCCGAGATCGACCGTGATCCACACGTCGTTCGCGGTCACCGCGGAGGAGCCGACGTCTACCGTTTCGAACGTCGAGTTGTCTGCGGCGTCGCGAACGACGACGGCACCGGTGCCAAGCTCAATCGGTTCCGAGAACGTGAGCACCAGGCTCACCCGAGGGTCGACCTGCATCGCATCCGTCAGCGGGTTGGTGCCAACCAGGTCGAGCGCAGGCGGCGCTTTGGTCGAAAACGCAAGCACTACGGAATCGTCCCCACCGGAGAAACGCGCGCCGTCGAGGCCGCGAACCGCCTCGTCGTCCAACATCACGACGTAGTCGGTCGCGTACTGCAACGGCTCCGCGAGCTGCAGCGACAATTCGTCCCCGTCGATGACGACGTGCTCACTGGTAGCGACAGCATCCGTCTGAACGACCATCTGATTGTCGTTTTGAACGACGCGGATGTCACCCACGGCGCCAGCCATGACGTCACTCGAAAAGGTCAAGCGAACGGCCGTGGTCAGCGAGACGCCGGTCGCCCCGTCTTTCGGCGCCGAAGACTTGAGCTGCAACGGGTCGGGCGCCATCGTCGTGAAGCTGAACGAGCCAGGCACGGTCAGACCATCAAATGAACCACCGTTCACTCCGAGCACGGCTCCCGATTCGAGTACGACCGTGTACTCGGTGTCCAACGCCAATTGCGTCTGCCATTCGATGCGCAACTCACGACCAGCGAACACCACGTGCGAGCCAGTGACGTCGAGTTGTTCCACCACGATGTTGTCGAAGGATTCGAGCAGCGTGATGCTACCGGCACCCGCCGAGATATCCTCGCCGAAGGTAAACATCACGACGTCCGGCGGTTCGACGGACCGGGCGTGGTTCAACGGGTCGCTGTCTACGATGATGAGTGTCCCGGAACCCGCGTCCTCGGATCCCGCGCCGCCATCGGGAAGCGGCTCGCCTGACGAAATGTCTAGTCCGCTTTCGCAACCGAACAGTCCCTGAGCGACGACGGCAAACGCGAGTGACAGCAAGCGCGACCCCCGCCGCGCCTGATCCCCAGTCTCCCGCGCTCGACCAAGCAACGACTCGCCCACAAGGCGAGTGATCAGGGTCCTCTGGCGAATCGGTGGGGTCGACACGGCGCGCTAACTAATTGGCTAGCATTCTCTGAGGCAAACGCGGCACCCTTGGATGCCTTCTGACGAGATGGCGTTGCGATACCACTGCACCGCAGAGCCTGCTTGCCGCACGGCGGGACACTTCAATGGTGGGATCTGTGGGTTCGCTGACACAGAATTCCGGTCGGGAAACCACCCCGGGGATGCCTCGCGCCGGCGTCCCCGCGGACCGATCGGACAGACCGCGGCCGTACGATTCAAGCTCGTGCGCCCAGGGGTCGTGCATGGGTGGGCGCAAAATCCAGCTCATGTCGCGCGGCCCGGAAGCCGATGCGCCGCAACGAGGAACGCGGTCGAAACCAACCTCACCCATGTTTGTCTCGTGCTGCCTGGGGTGGGCGCGGCACCTACGAAAGCCCCATACGCCCACTGCATGGGCGCCAACCAGTCGTCCGACGAACCGATTTCCTGTTTTCCTGCCACGAACCGAGTTAACGGCGCATGCAGGAGGCTAACGGCGCCTCGATCGGACACCTCCGCGCCCGACCATCAACTACCAGGAGTACGGCCTCGCCCCCGATCCTTCTTCTGG
>QJWJ01000366.1 GCA_003235365.1 Deltaproteobacteria bacterium | reverse complement strand
GCCATGACCGACTCCGCGAACGAAATGCCCAAGGCCTACGATCCTGCCGCGTGCGAGAAGCGCTGGTACGAGTTCTGGGAGAAGCACGGGGTATTCGCGGCCAGCGACGCAGCCGAAGACACACGCCCCACCTACGTCATCCCCATGCCGCCACCCAACGTCACGGGTTCGCTGCACATGGGACATGCCCTGACGGGCACGTTGGAAGACGTCCTGATCCGCCACAAGCGCATGCAGGGCTTCAATGCGCTGTGGCAACCGGGCATGGATCACGCGGGCATAGCCACGCAGACGGTGGTGGAGCGTCAACTCAAGCGCGAGAATCTCACTCGTCACGACCTCGGACGAGAAGCGTTCGTCGAACGCGTCTGGAAGTGGAAGGAGCAAAGCGGCGGTCGCATTCTCGAACAGATGCGTGTGTTGGGCTGCTCCGCTGACTGGCAGCGGCTCAAGTTCACCATGGACGCCGACCTGACGGTCGCCGTGCGTGAAGCATTCGTGCGCCTGTACGAAGAAGGACTCATCTACCGAGACACGCGCCTGATCAATTGGGACTGGGAGAGTCAAACCGCGCTGAGCGATCTCGAGGTGGAAAACGAAGAGGCAACAGGCGAATTGTACGAGTTTGCCTACCCGGTTTCCGGCGACGCGAACACGGAGCTCGTAGTCGCAACCACAAGGCCCGAAACGATGCTCGGAGACACTGCGATCGCCGTGCATCCCGACGACCCGCGCTTCATGCACTTGCACGGCAAGACCGTTCAACACCCCTTCGTCGATCGGCAGATCCCAATCATCACTGACGCCATCTTGGTCGACATGGAGTTCGGCACGGGCGCCGTGAAGGTAACCCCCGCCCACGACTTCAACGACTTTGCCACGGGTAAACGGCACAACCTCGAGGAGATCAACATCCTCACCCTCGACGGACGCATCAACGAACTCGGCGGTGACTTTGCGGGCCTGACGGTCAAGGAAGCCCGCAAGGCCGTCAAGAAGGCCCTCGCAGACAAGGGGCTGGAACGCGGTAGCAAGCCGCACAAGTTGCAGCTCCCGAAATCCCAGCGCAGCGGTGTCGTGGTCGAACCAATCATTTCGACCCAATGGTTCATGAACACCAAGCCTTTGGCAGAAAAGGCACTGGCAGCAGTGACCAACGGCGAGACCGTCATCCTCCCCGACGAATGGCGCAAGACCTACGACCACTGGCTGACCAACATTCAAGACTGGTGCATCTCGCGACAGCTGTGGTGGGGCCATCGGATCCCCGCCTGGCACTGCAGCAAGTGCTCACACATCACCGTATCGCGTAGCAACGTCGGCGCGTGCGAAGCGTGCGGCAGCGAGGACGTGGCCCAGGACTCGGACGTGCTCGACACCTGGTTCTCGAGTGGCCTGTGGCCGTTCTCGACTCTGGGTTGGCCCAACAAGACAGTTGCGCTGGAGCGCTTCTACCCGGCAAGCGACTTGGAAACGGGCTACGACATCCTATTCTTCTGGATCGCTCGCATGATGATGATGGGCATCCACTTCATGGGCAAACCACCGTTCCAGCGCATCCTACTGCACGGCATGGTCGTCGACGAAACCGGCGACAAGATGAGCAAGGTCAAGGGCAATACCATCGACCCGCTCGACCTGATCCACGGCTCGGACTTTCACGAAGTCGTGAACAAGGCGCTGCCGGGTGCACCCTTCGACGAAGCGTTCGCCAAGTTCAAGAAAGCGTACCCCTCAGTGGCTCAGTTTGGAGAGGGTTTCCCCTCGTACGGCACCGACGCCCTGCGCTACACGCTTTGCAGCTATTCGCCTCAGGCCAAGCGCATCGCTTTGAGCCCGAAGCGCATCGAGGGCTACCGCAACTTCTGCAACAAGATCTACAACGCCGTGCGCTACTCGATGACCTATCTCGAGGGCGAAACCCACAGCAGCAAACCCAGCGCTCCGAAGCTGCTCATCAACCGTTGGATCTTGTCTCGGCTGGGCAAAGTGGTCGAAGTCAGCACGCGCGGCATTTCCGAGTTCCGCTTGGACGACGGTTCGAGCGCCCTGTATCACTTCTTCTGGTCGATGTGCGACTGGTATCTCGAAGCCAGCAAGCCCGTGTTCAACGGGGACGACGAAGCCGCGAAGACCGAAACACGCCAGACGTTGGCACACGTCATCGAAACGTCGCTGCGAGCCCTGCATCCGTACATCCCGTTCGTCACCGAGGAGCTGTGGCAACGAGTACCGAAACCCGAGGGGCATCCCATCTCCGTCGCCCTGGCGACGTACCCCACTGCGGACGACGGTCTGTTGGACGATGCGGCAGAAGCACAGATGGATCTGTTGATGAAGGCCATCAGTGCCGCGCGCACGGTACGCAGCGAGTACGCGGTTCACCCCGGCGCTCAAGTGCCCGTCCTGATGCGCTCGGACAGCCCCGCGTCCCGGCAGTTGCTGCAGGAGCAGATGGTGAACCTCACGACCTTGATCAAGACGGACGGCGCCGTGGAAGTACAACCCGTCGGGGAACGCCCCAAGGGGTTCGTGTTGTCCGTCGCCGATGACATCGAGGTGTTGGTTGGCCTCAAGGGCCTGGTCGACCCTGCCAAGGAAAAGCAGCGCATCGAGCGAGCGCTGAGCAAACTCGACAAGGACGCAGCGGGTCTCGAAAAACGTCTAAACAACCCGAAGTTTGCGCAAAACGCACCGGCTGAGGTCGTTGCCGAGGCGAAGGAACAACTCGCCGGACTCAAACTACAGAAGACTCGCCTGCTGGAGGCCCAAGCCCTGCTCGTCGAGTTCTGATACACGCCGTCACCGCGAGTCGGGCGCGTGCGCCCGCGAGGTGTACCACCAAGCATCTCGCCAAAGGAAACTCGGCTCTGCCGATTCGAAGGCCTCGTCGTGGACGACGCTGCATTTCGGCCTCAACGTCGACTAGCCTTCGGTGTTCGATGGGCATGCAGACAACGATCTCGATTCGCGTCACGCGTGCGACCCGGTGCGTCACGACCTCGATGGGGGCGGCCCTGTGCCTGTTCGCCGCAGCAGCATGCGACTCGAAGGACAAAGAACTTTCAACTGCCCCGCCGACAAGCGAGGCCCGTTCGCCAAGAGCAGAGCGGATGGCCACAGAGCGTGATGGCGGCACCGAGGTCACACGCCAAGAGCACGAGGCGGGAAAAGCGGTGGCGATCCCGGACACGCCAGCGGGAATGCAACTGCAATGGCTACTGGTACGACTCAACTCCGAGTTGAAACCCATCGAGCCGGAGGAGGTCGATGAACACTTCTCCGACGAGTTCTTGCGGGCGATCCCCCGGCAGCAGGTTGTCGGGGTTCTGAGCGACGTCGCCAACTCAGCGCCGCTGAGCATCATCGAAATCGGGACGGAATCAGCGACGCAACTCGTCGCACTCATCAGCACCAATGCGGAGCCTGTCCTCGTCACGCTCGGCGTGGACGACCGAGGCTTGATCAACCTACTGTCGTTTGAAGCGGGACCTTCGTTGGAGGAACGCATTCCCGCGACGTGGGAACAAATCGACGCCAACCTCGACGCACTCGCGCCCAAAGCCGCATACCTCGTGGCAACGGCTGACGAATGCGACCCGTTGCGTTCGCGCCATGCCGACGACACCCTGGCCATCGGCTCGACATTCAAGCTGTACGTGCTCGGAGCCACGGCAATGTTCGTCGGATTGGGAGATTTCGGTTGGAATTCCGAGATCACCATCGAGGAACAACTGAAAAGCTTACCCTCTGGAACGCTCCAAGATGCCCGAGCCGGCAGCAAAGTGACCGTTCGTAACGCCGCCGAGGCGATGATCTCGATCAGCGACAACACGGCCACCGATCACCTCTTGCATTTCATCGGCCGTGAGCGGGCAGAGACGCCGGTGCAGGGCATTCAGTACGTGCCCGAGGCCAGCCTCCCGCTGTTGTCCACGCGCGAGTTCTTTCTGTTCAAGCTCGACCTATCCCCCAACGAGGTCGCCACCTACGCGTCGGGGACCGTTCCGCAACGCCGCGCGATCCTCGACGCATTGGCAGGCAAGGCACCGAGCCTGGAAGCCGCCAGCACCTGGACGCAACCGCGCTACGTCGAGTCCATCGAGTGGTTCGCCAACGCGCATGAGCTCTGCCAAGTGATGAAGCGCCTGAACAAAGGACCCGAGGGCCAAGTCGTGGCGGAGATTCTGAGCAAGAACCCGGGCCTCCCCATCGACCGCGAAGCCTTCCCGTACGTCGGGTTCAAGGGAGGGTCCGAACCCGGAGTGCTCCAGCTCACCTGGTTGGTTCGTGACGCGGCCGGTCGGGGCCGCTTCATTGCTCTGACGCTCAACGACTCGTCGAAGCCGATCGCCGACGAACAGTTGGCGTTCTCGACGGCGCTCGGCATGTTCAAACTGCTCGCGAACGAAGTCTACGAATAGCACGACTCTCGACGCCCCCACCCGGGAGCTCGGGCAGCCGCCGCGACCCCTTGGGCAGCCGCCGCGACCCCTTGGGCAGCCGCCGCGACCCCTTGGGCAGCCGCCGCGACCCCTTGGGCAGCTACCCCGTCGCCTTCGACTGCTACCCCGACGCGATCGGCGGCCGAAAAGCCGCCTGTTTCAGCAGCCCTCATTGCCCGTGATCTTGTTCGGATCTGCTTGTACAGCAAAAACCCAAGTGGTTCCGGGGGGTGCCCAAGCTTCTTGCGCGCTGCCGAGGCTTCCCAGCCCGGTGCCGAAGCCGTCGGAGCCACTGCCGAAGCTTTGCAGCAGGCGCCGTTCAACGTCTTTTCAAGGGTTTGACCCCGGCGGTGCTGGCAGCGGTGCCTCGGCCAACTGGCAAAAGAAACTCTCCGCGGCGGCGTCTTGCGGCAACATCAACTCGACCCGAAGTTCGTCGAGGGTCACGTCCCGGGGATTGCCGAATCGCGCAACGAGCGAAATCGTCCTGATGACCTGACCATTCCATAGCAAGTGAGGGCAGACGACCAGGTCATCTGAAACCTCGGGTTCGGTTTGAGGAACATCCTCGAGGCTCCGCTGCGCATCGTCGAGTAGCCGTGACAATCGATCATCACCACCGAGTTGTGCAGCTTCTGCTCGGAGGCGACGCAACGTGGCGCGCGCGACGCTGGGGTAGTTGACCACGAATTGGCGATACGGCCCCGGCGAGAAAAAGACCTCGATGAAGTTTGGCGCCACTGCCGAATCGATGGGTAACAAGCGACGCGCCGCCTCGTTCACTTCCACAACGTCCCACCAACGATTGATGACGAATGCGGGATACGGTTCGTGAACCGCCAACATTCTAGCCACCGCAAGACGGAATGGTGCAATCGCAGCCGCGTCCATCGAATGTTCAGGGTAGAGCGGCGCAAGCCCTGCGGCTTCGAGCATGGAGTTCCGCGCGCGAAGCGGAATGTCCAAGGCTTCCGCCAGACGATGAACGGTTTCTTCGCCAGGCCGGGAACGCCCGGTTTCGATGAACGAAATGTGGCGCTGCGACACGTCGGCGCGCGTCGCAAGGGCCAACTGACTGACCCCTCGCTGCTTGCGCCATTCCTTCAGTTGCCTCCCAAAAGCGCTAGTGGACTGCATCGATTGAATCCAGGATGCCCGTTGTCGCTCATGACGGCAATTACCTGATAGGGAATTGAGACCATTCACTGGCCGCCGTAGATCGGTTCCCAGACGCGACACGACGGGTCGGCACGAGCTCGCACCTGTGTGCCGCAGCAACGACAGGAGGCCTCATGAAAGAACGGATGGTGTGGACGACAACGCTTTTCGGCTTCGTCGGAGTCAACTTGTGGGCGTTTGCCAAGGGTGATCTGGGTGACCAGGCTCGACGATTCGATCACTTGCCGGTGCGACGTCTCAACGCGAGCGCTGCGGACTGAAGCACTGCGACACACGGCTCACATCCGCCATCGCAACACTCTTGCCATTGCTCCGTATCTTGATCGGCAATGTCGATCACGTCCTGCGCGTCGCGAAAAGGATCGAGGCCAGTCGCAAGGCAGCACTCCCGAGCCAATTCGATCCGCTGCGATTCGTCCAGATCACTCATGGTCGCTCACAGAAAACACACCGGCAACGCCATGCAGGGCTCGCATCGTGGAAAGCATAACGGCTACCCACTCGAGCGCGCAAGCCGGACCGTTTGTCTGACGCATCAAGCCCAGTCGACGTTTCAACCAGCGACACTCCAGCGGCGAAACCGCGTCGCACGACGAATCGAAACACTGATTGAAACGATCAGGGTCGCGCCGTACGCCGCTCGCGTTTGGAGAAACGCCCTCCGCTCACGTGCAGATCGCCGCGCTCATCCACGGTCAGACGGGTCGCATGAGTACGGCCCAACCCCTCGACCACCATGCTGCCATCTTCGACGGGGCGAAGGGCAAACGACTCCGGTAGCTCCGGCGCTACTTCGGTTGGTAACGAACGAGCCATGAGCGCTCCGGATGTTCCAACGTACAATTCGAGACCTCTGAGGACAGGATCCTCGTTGGGGCCCGGTTGATAGACATAGGTGCCGACGCGCTTTCGCCAAATCGGCGGAGCAGGTACGGGTTCGTACTTGCTGGCAAAGGGTCGGCGCCGCCCATCCGCGCCAACTCCGACGACGATTGTCTGCCCCTCGACCTGCTCCAACGCAAAACGCATCGCCGCGAGTTGGTCGGGGCGCACTTCGAACAGTCCCAACCACTCGGTGGACAGCCCCATGGTGCCATCTGCCAGCGGCCGCACGAACATCTTCCTTCCAGCGAGCTCTGCTTCGAGGTGATCGTCACTGCGCAGCAACGTCACGTCCCCGAACGGCGTCGCATAGTGGCCCGCCCACGAGTCGAGCTCCGCGTCGTCTGGTTCATCGCTGAACGGAACCTCGTTCGGGGAATGGTCGACCTCGACAGGCGCCCCGGTCTTGCCCTCCAGTGCCAACTCGAGCGCCCGAAGCGCCAAGCGCTGCACGACCCCATGACCGCGTTGGCAATTGGTGACGGCAACGACGCCAAGCTTGCTCTGAGGTAACAAGAAGAACGCGCTGAAGTGATGCGGAAGCCCCCCGCCATGGGCCAAGCTGGGCCCGTACCAACGCCTTGCAAGCGGGTTGACGAACCAAGCGAGCCCCTGCTCCTGACCAAAGTCCAGCGCCACACCTGCGTTCTGCGCTTTCATGGACCTGGAGAGCTGAGCCTTGCTGATGAACCGTCCACCTTCGCCAACCCCTCCGCGCAGAACCCCCGTCGCAAATCCGGCCATCTGATGCGTGGATGCCATCAGTGAGCCAGCCGGAACGGTGAACAGCCGACGGCGCGGCACCACCTTCCCTGAAGCATCGTGGGATCGCGCAACATTCTCCTCGAGGTAGTCGTTCCACACGAACGACGCCGATCGCATTGCCAACGGGTAGAACAAGTGATGTTGCATGTAGGCGTCGAACGACTCACCGCTGACCCGTTCGATGACGACACCAAGCAGCGCGAAAGCGACGTTGGAATAGCTCTGAACGTAGTCGACTGGGAACTCGGCGTTCATCGGAGCGAGCTTGTCGATCACGCTCTCGAACGGCTCCGCCCGCTTGATGAACATCGTCGTCACCAAATCGTTGGGAAGCCCAGAATGGTGCGTCAGCATGCTCCTGAGCGTGATGTCGGAAAGCTTCCACTGTGCCGCACCCGGAAGATCCGATGGAGGTGGTCCAATGGTGAACTCCGGGATGTACGTCGTCAGTGGGGCGTCGAGGCTGACTTTGCCTGCGTCTTCGAGCTGCAACAGCGCCAGCATCACAAACAGCTTGGAATTGCTTCCCCAGCGATAGGGGGTATGAGGCGTCGCGAACACGCCGTCCTCGGCGTTGGCGAACCCGAAGGCCTCTTCGAATAGCAGCCCATGCTCATCCACGACAGCTATCGAGATGGAGCTCAGGTCGTTGTCCTCCACAACCTCGCGCAGCTCGTATGACAATCGCTCACGAAAGAAGCTGAGATCGCCCTTAGGCACACCTTGCGCCGGGCGAACGGGGCCACTCCCACAAGCGACGAGACAGGCACACGAAATGCTCCACCACAAGCGCGCAGGTGTCGCTACCGCCAACCTCACCCAACTCAGCAATCCCAAGCACGCTGCGATTCTCGGGGGCACCCCTCTTCGTGTAGACATTGGCCCTGCGGTTTGCACGCGCTCATCGGCGCACGCTCTATCCCAAAAATCAAGCAAGACATGGCGGTTGCGCCACAAGGGGCCCGAGTTTGGACGTGAGCGCTCATCAGAGCCACGACGGCCACTTGCCTCCCGAGCGGGAAAGCTCCGTTGTACCAACATGTGGGTCGCGCTCCACGAGCGCGTTTCCCACCATGAACGTCTCGGGGCTCGGCTCCGTTCGCAGGGCGACCGCCATCCGCGCGCTATTGTTCGACACGCAAGAAACGCGCTGGACTTCCAAGCGATGACCGCCCAGATCAACGTTTGTTGCCGGCGGGGATCCGAAGGCAATCAAAGAGGGGGGCCTCGTGGTCGACGACATACCCGATGATTCGGGAGCTTTGGTTGGCATCATCTTTGTTGAAGACGACGCGACCGCGGATCTTTGCCGTTCCATCGCGACCACCGGTGATGTCACAGTCCGTCTCTGTGAAGCCCGGGCTGATCTCAACCATGTCGAGTGGCTCGAAACCCAGTCTCAGTCTGAAGCACCGTGCCTGGCCGTGATTGACATTTCGTCGCTGGATCCCATCTCGACGTTGGATGCAGTGCGCGCCTGGGCAGAAGCGGCAGCTGTTGCAATCGTCATCCCTCACTCTAGGTCGGACCGGCGTCGTCAGCTCAACCCGTTGCGCGAGAACGAACGCGCGGTAGCGCGCAGCCAGCTGAAAAGGCTCCTCGCAACGCTCTCGGCTACTGGAACGTCCACCCTTCTACGTTCCGTGCAAGTTGGCACACAGGATGCAAACGACGACGCGGGCGATGGGCAGCCCCTTCTTGGCGAGCTCGTGCACCAAGTGAAGCGAACCGCGCGGCGCGCATGTCGTCGCTTGCCGGATGGTATGAGGCAAGATGCAGAAGGCGCGGCCATGGTGGGCCTGATGGAAGCACTGCGGCGCTTCGACGACGCGGACTCCACGCACTTCGGCAACTACTTGAGAGTTCGCGTTCGCGGCGCGATCCAGGACGAGGCGCGTCGCTTCGACCCCCTGTCCCGCAACGCACGAGAACTGGTAAACAACGTCGAGAAGGTGGCGGAAGAGCATCGGCGAGCGCACGGAGGCGCGCCCGAAATCGACGAAATCGCCCGGCAACTCGGCATTGACGAGGACACCTGCTGGGAAGCGCTGGAGTTGAGCGAGTACTCGACGTTACCCATCGAGGACGACGCCGTATCGTCGTCAGTGCTCACCGCCGAAGACCTGTTCGTGGAAACCTACGCGGCCACAGCCTTGCGGTGGGCACTAGCCCAACTCGACAAGCGCACTCGCCTAGTGTTGCGACTGTGGTACAAGCGCGGACTGCCCGTGGCGGCGATCGCCCGTCGGATCGGGGTGAGCACGGCACGTGCTCACCAGATCCGTGTCGAAGGAGAGCGCGAACTCGAGCGGCTCCTTCAAGAGTCGCCGCCGCTCAACAGCATGACGCACGCCAACGCACCGTTCGACTGGGATGAGGAGACCGAAGAGGACCGGACTCGGACGCGCTTTTCGTCCTGAGCTGTCGCCCTGCCCCAAGGCGGTACAGTCGCGTTCAGTTGGGCACGAGGACAAAGTGCCGTTGCGCAACAACGTGACTAATCAACATCGAGTACCTTGAAGCGCGGCTCCAGAGTGCGTTCATAGATACCAGAGCGCGCTGGGGAGTGCGCAAACGATCAACTGTGCGGAGCAAGCCCGATGGCAAGCTTCGCCCGAATGGGGGAAGTACGTTGAAACAACCGTGTTGGTGCATTGTCATCAGCTTGGTAATTTTGGTGGGGCTCGGGTGTTCCGGACATCAAGGTTCAGAAGCGCAGCAAACTGAAAAACCCGAGCAGTTGCAGGCCACGCTGCTCGTTGACTTGTGCAGCAGTGACACGGACTGCAGCGGCCTCGATGCTTGCAGCGTCGGCCTATGCGTCGCGGGCGTGTGTGTCCAGGCGGATTTGCCAGGATGTTGCGAAGTTGACAGCGACTGCGACCAGGACGTTGTTTGTAGTGTCGCCAGCTGCATCGCCAACGAGTGCGTCAGCACGCCACTCGCACAGTGCGCAGAAGCGGATGCCGGCTCAGTTGAACTCCCGGCGGTCCCCCTCGACCTACTGTGTGAGACCAACGCCGACTGCAATGACAGCGACCCGTGTACTGATGACTTGTGCCTGAGCGAAACCGGCATCTGCGTGTTCGCTGACAACCCGCTGTGTTGCCAAACGGACGTGCAGTGCGAAGGGTTACTCGCCTGCCACGTTGGCGCTTGCGTCGATGATCGTTGCACGCTCTCGCTCCTCGATGGCTGCAACGCGGACGAGGGCGGCAATACAGGAACGACGACCGAACCCGCCGATGCCGGAACGAACGCTGGCGACTCGGGTCATGATCCCATCAGCAAGCGCGCAACCGACAAGAGCGATGACGGCGCTCAGCCGAACGACGACGGCGGTGCCAGCGCGATGCCAGACCCATCTCGAGCCGTGGACGAGTCAGAAGGCGCTGGTGGAGAGCCGGCAACGGCCGTACAGACGGGCAGCGAGGGGTCACCCGATCAACAAGATTCAGAAGTGGGGGAAGACACCACCGATTCTGCGGTATCGAGCAGTGAGGAGCCCTCCGGCGCCCAAAGCTCGACCACGGAAGACGTTTCCGCAGAAGAACGGGAAGACGGACCCGGAGGTGGTGTCGATACGAGGGGGGGCGATGATGCCAGGCCGGGGGTGGGGAGCGACGTCGACAGCGGCGTAGCTTGCCCCCCCGGTCAGGCGTCATGCGAGAACGGCACCGTCACGAGCGAGCTGACGGGGGGTGCGTGTAGCATTGCCTCTGCGGGAATACCTTCCAGCCTCTACACCTGGCTGCTCGCGTTCGCTTGGCTGCTACCGCTGCGTCGTGCGCGAAGGCAGGCTCGATGATCGCACGTTTGGTTGCGTCGACCGTCATCTTGTCTGTACTCCTGATCCACCCACGCAACGCTCGAAGCGCGGGGGTGGACACCTATGACGCCCCAGTGAGCGGTGCGGACCTGCTTCAGACGGAACGTGCCCATGCCGAACAGGCGCACCTACAACCGTTCGGCCGTGTCAGTCTCGCCTACGACAAGGACCCGCTGGTACTGCGCAACTCGGATGGCAGCGAGACAGGCGTGCTTCGGCATCACTGGGGCACTCACCTCTCGCTCGGCGTCGCGCTTTGGCGACGCGCCCACCTCGCATTGACCCTGCCCGCACACTTCCAGAAGGGCTCCGGACTGCCGGGTGAGGGTGCACCAAAGCGCTTCCAGCTCGGAGACGTCGGCTTGGACGTACGGTACGCACTGCTCGATCGCCACGATCCGGTCGAGCTAGCGCTAGCTCTGCGATTCACGGCTCCGACAGCACCGAAAGACACGTTCATCGGCGATGACGCGCCCACCGCGGCCCCCGGCTTGCTCGTCAGCCGGCAGTTTGGGAAGCGTGGGGTGTTAATCGCCGCGGGGCTGCGTACCACGCTGAACAAAACGGCAGCCAACACGCCCGACGCCGTCGGTAACTCGTTACTGCTCTCTGCTGGTGGGTTGCTACCCGTCACCGATGAATGGTCCGTGACTTGTGAAGGAACGGTCGCGAGCGAGTACGATCATTTGTTCGAAGAGACGTCGACCCCTGCCAGTCTGTTGGGTGGTCTACGTTACCATCCCGGCTCTTGGGTTGCGCACCTGGGTGCGGGCCCGGGCCTGAGCCAGGGCGTGGGAACTCCCGACTACCGACTCGTGGCAACGGTCGGTATCGATTCCGACGGCGCGGCCAGCCCGGAGGACGACGACGCAGATGGCGTCCCAGACGCACGCGACCAATGCCCGACCCAACCCGAAGATGTCGACGGTGACCGCGACGAGGACGGCTGCCCGGATCACGACCAAGACCGGGACGGGATCGACGACGCATCTGATGCTTGCCCGACTCAGGCCGAGGACCGCGACTCGTTCGAGGATGACGATGGTTGCCCGGACCCGGACAACGATCAGGACGGCGTCGTCGACAATCTGGACCGCTGCCCGCTCGCCCCCGAAGACGTCGATTCATTCGAAGACGAGGACGGTTGCCCAGACCAGGACAACGATTCGGACGGTGTCGCCGACACCAGCGATTCGTGCCCGCTGGTTCCGGAAGACCTGGACGGTTGGCAAGATGGCGATGGATGTCCGGAGGAAGACAACGACGGCGACGGGATCTTGGATGGCCAAGACCAGTGCCCGAAAGAGAAAGAGACACCCAACGGTGTCGAAGACGAGGACGGGTGTCCAGATCTGCTGCGCGTAGAGGCCGCACAGATCAGAACGCTCGAACCGATCTACTTCGAGAACCGCAGCGACAAGATACAGCAGCGCAGCACACCACTGCTCGCGGAGATGGCCACTTTGATCCAAACCAGAGACGATCTGGGAGTCATCGCGATCGAAGGTCACACGGATTCGAAAGGCCCGGACGCCTTCAACTTGGAGTTGTCGCGAAGGCGCGCGGCAACCGTACGCACATTTCTCATCGAAAACGGTGTTGCGCCAGAACGGCTCACGGCCAGCGGCTATGGGGAGACGCGACCGATTGCCAGTAACGACACCAAACAGGGAAGAGATCAGAATCGCAGGGTGGAGTTTCGACTAACGGGTATGTCGAATCCAACTGGTGCTGTCTTGGGGGAGGGACAATGACACAGATCGACTACGCCGCGCAGAAACTCAGCCTGCCACCGTCGCGGCCGGTGAACATGTTGCTAGGACCCTACGAGCCGTGTTTCGAGATCGGCGCTGGTGGTATGGCGTCGGTATACATCGCCCGCGAACGCGGCGCTTCGGGCCTGCGGCGGACGGTCGCGCTCAAAGTGATGCATGAGCATCTCGCGCGACGCGGCGACTTCAAGAGTAGATTCCTCGATGAGGCTCGGGTGCTGACCCAGATCGCTCATCCATATGTCTGTCGCGTCGTCGGATACGGGGAGGAGGCGGGACGCCCCTTCATGGCCATGGAGTATCTCATCGGGGAACCACTATCACGCGTCCTGCGTGCAATGAAGCGGCGGGGACAATCGCTGCCGACCATGCAACGGGCAAGGTTGTTCGCCCGAGTCGTGGCAGATCTGGCAGAAGGACTTCATGCGGCACACGAAGCGAGAGGTCCCGAAGGGCAACCCATGGGAGTCGTCCATCGAGACATCACTCCGCACAACCTGTTCTTGTTGTACGACGGAACGGTCAGGATCCTCGACTTCGGCATTGCGCGCTTCGCCGACCGCAACGTTCAGACAGTGTCTAGTGCGTTACTCGGCAAGCTGCCGTACATGGCACCGGAGCAACTCCAGGGAGAAGGCTATGACCGACGCGTCGACGTCTGGGCTCTGGGCGTCGTGCTGTGGGAACTCGTGACCCTTGGACGACTGTTCAAGCGCGAAACCGAAATGCGAACGATGCGCGCAGTCTGTTCGGACAGGATCCCGGCGGTGGGAGAGTACGCACCGCACGCACTGCCCGGCCTCGACGACGTCCTGAGCATCGCGTTGCAGCGTGACCCCAACATGCGATACTCGTCGGCGCGCGCTTTCAGTCGCTCGCTCGAACTGTGGCTCGCGGCCAGTGGTCCCCCTGTCACCCACGCGGACTTGAGCGAGTTCCTGGGCGGGTTCTTCCCTGGTTCCCAAGTGGAACGTCAGCGTTGGGCACAGCATGCCATCCCGTCATCTGGCGTCCGCCGCGCCATCCTCGCCGACGATGATGACGTCGCGACCCCAGCTCCCGATCCGTACGCCGCCACATCACCCAGAGATAGCGATGTCTTCGGCAGTTCGACAGAACCCACGACACCCCGCTACGGCAAGCCCGGCGAAATCGCAGAAGACGACCAACCAACACGCCGGTATGTCCGAGACAAGAGCTCGGAAGAGATCACGGCCAACCACCTCGGGAAGCGTGGCCTTCGGGAGATCTCCACCGGCACACTGCGAATCGTACCGCCCGACCCCCAAGTCCACTCGAACACGAAGCCTTCGCGCATCCTTGTCGTCGATGAGAAGGTGCCGGTATCTTCTCACGCGTTCGTACCAAGACGCTCATCTGAAGCCGTTCCGTCGCGCGCGAGTTGGCTAGCGTTTGGCGGCGCTTTCGCGCTGTGTCTGTCCGCAATCATCATCGCATACCTCGGGCAGCGCCACGACAGCCCAACCGGAAGCGCCGACGAGATCGCCGAATTAACCTCGGAAGCGCCGCTGCCACAGCCGGCAAGCGCCCCCGAGCCCCCCCCACTCGAACCAACACTCCACGCTGCACCTCTCCCGGTTGAGCAAAGCAACCCACCAAAGAGCGACCGAACACCAAATCCGGGCGAGAACCCGCCCCCGTCTCCAGCCATGCTCGTCGCGCAGGAAACGAACAAACCCGCCACGAGCCCTCGAGCGCCGGCTCCCGCCAAAGCACGCGAGGAACAGTCCTCGACCGACAACACCGCACGGGACTCGAAACTCGACCCCACACCCGCCGAGGGCGTTTCTACGACCGGCGACGTACTGATTGTCAGCTCAACGCCGGGTGTCAAGGTCTACCTGGGTGCGAGATTGCTCGGGACCACTCCGGTCAAGACTCGCCTTCCCGCGGGACAAACGCGACTGTCCGTTCAAGTCGGGGACGCCTCAGAACGGATCCCGATGTCAGCTGATATCGCTCCAGGGCGTCTCAACATGCTCAGCGTCAACGTCTCTCACTAGTCATTTCACACTTAGCATCGATTCAATACCTTCCCGCGCAGCCAACGCACGTCGATCGCGAAACGACCGCGGGAAGGACTCGGGGACCGAACCCTTGAACACGGCGCGGCGCGTGGCTGACTACTTGCTCTGCAGCCAGCGAAAAGCCGCCTCGGGCGTATCGACGATGAAACTCTCGACCCCTCGGCGCGCGTGGTCGGCCGCGAGGCGTCGCATGTTGAGCTTTCCGATGGCAGCCTTCGGCAACACGATTGCCCAGTACTTGAAGCCGCCGCGCACGACACGAGGCAGCCATTCTCGTTCCGACCAGGTCTCGTCATGGTCGCGCAGCACGGTGTTTCCGCGGTCATCGGACAACCACTTGGTTGCCCGATGCCGTTCGACGAGATTCGCGCCCTGGGTCAGCAATTCTCGAAACGTTTCCGAGTCTGGCATCTTGAGCATCTCGTGGTGAATGATCTTCAGCTCCGAGTAGTACCAGAGCACGACGGAGTCGGTCTCCAGAATCACTTGTCTCGGGTTTAGCGACGCGAAGCGGTATCCCTTCTTCTCTGGTAATCCCACGATCATCTCCTGGTAACTAAGAACCGCCCCCAGAAAAGTCACCGCATCGCGCTGATTGGTGGTCCTCGATGCAGACTGTCTTGGCTCTTGCGTCCGAATTGCACATACCTGAACGACGCCGCTTCGAGACTCTCGACCGGCGCCACGACTCCCAAGTCTTCGAGAACCCCGACCCTGCTGCAAGGGGCGCCTCCACTTTTCAGCGTTGCCCATCCTGTCTTGTTCTGAAACAGATAACCTCACTGCGTTAGAGGTGCTCATGTACGCGCAGGTGTGTGAACCCTCCGGAGCGACGCCATCCCCTTCTTCGATGTGAACCCTCTCTGGCAACTGCACCTGTTCGCCAGTCGAACTTCGAGCTTCACCACGCCCGGACTTGCGCACCGTGCTTTTTCCCCGGCAGGCGCCCTCGCGGCAGAGGCTCTCCTGTGTTCATCTGATCATGAGGGCGTGTAGCTTCCGCCACCACAGCGATCAACCACTGCCGGCCGGCTGTCAGCAGCGTGACACAGCTGGGCGAACCGCGGCGTGAAAGTGAGCCGTCCACCACGACCTTGCGGGACGCGCGCCGTGCGATCGCCAAGGGTCAGCGTAGCCGCGTAGTTTGATGCTCTAACGCGGCTTGCGGATCGAGGACGGCGATCCTTCAACAAGAAGCCCCCTCAGCAAAGTTGGCCGAAGCCGAGCTGAGAGGGCCACCTCCGAGTTGCTAAAACGACGGAGGTGACCGGTGTGCCTGAAGCTGCTGGCAGATGTGAAGTTTTTGCAAGATTTGTTTGCGGAAGACTGGCGGATGGCCGAGCAATTGCGGCACGAGGGCTGCCGGCGTTGCGGGGGGCGGCTGCACCAAGCGCACTATCCGCGGAAGGTTCGGGGGGTGACCGAGGAGGCGGCGGCGTACTTCGAGCGGCGTTTCAGCTTTTGCTGCGCGCAATGTCGACGGCGTCAAACGCCGGCCTCGCTGCGGTTTGGGAGTCGCAGGGTGTTCGCCGCGGTGGCGGTGCTGGTTGCTGGGCTGCTGGCGGTGCAGCGGAGCGTTGCGGCGGCGATGAGGCAGGTGGGGGCAGCGCGACGGACCGTGGGGCGGTGGCGGCGCTGGTATCGCCAGGAGCTGCCAGGGTCGCACTGGTGGACGCAACACAGTGGGCTGTTTCGTGTCCCCCCCGATACGCGGCGGATGCCGCTGAGCCTACTGGAACAAATCGCGGGAGCGTCGGAGTCCGATGTGGTTGCGCGGGCGCTGAAGTTGCTGTCCGGAGCGCGATTTTCGATGGCTCAATCCCTTACGCAGAGGATGCCGCATTCCGCTGGGCAGTCAGCTCCGTAACCCTGTGGCCACACACCCAAGGCGGGGGCTCAGCCCTCGAAAAGGAGTCTGGCAATGAAAGAAACGGCAATTTCGGCGCGGGTGCGCTGGGCGAGGTTGCGCTTCGCAGTGATCGGAAGGTTGCTGGCGGCGCCGCCGCAGCCTGGTGAGCTTGCGTCGATTCTCAAAGAGCTGTCGGAGAAGACCTGGCAGCACCCAACGACGAGCGAGCCAGTGCACTTCGCCGTGCCGACGATCGCGCGTTGGTACTATACGGCGCGGCGTCAGTCGCAAGATCCGGTGCAGAGCTTGGAGCGCAAAGTGCACGCCCAAGCGGGCAAGCACCCCTCGGTGAGTGATGAGCTACGGGCGTTACTGAGGCGACAGCACGCGGAGCATCCGACGTGGAGTTATCAGCTACACTACGACAATCTGCTGGCAGAAGCGAAGCAGCGCGAGCTGCTGGGCCCGCTACCGAGCTATCCGACGGTGCGACGCTGGATGCAGGCGGCGGGGTTGGTGCGAAAGAAGCGCAAGAAGCACGACCAGAGGAGCTTCGAGCCGCGTGAGCAGCGCTCCTTCGAGGTCGCGCACGTGCACGGGCTTTGGCACTTGGACTTTCATACGGGCTCGCGCAAGGTCAGCATGCCGGACGGCAAGTGGCACAAGGTGGTGCTCTTGTGCGTGCTCGACGACTGCTCGCGGTTGTGCTGCCACTTGCAGTGGTTTCTGGAAGAAACCGCGCACGCTCTGGTGCACGCATTGAGCCAGGCGATTCTCAAGCGCGGTCTGCCGCGCATGCTGCTGACAGACAACGGCAAACCGATGACCGCAGCCGAGACGCACGAAGGGCTGAGCCGACTGGGCATCACGCACGTCACCACGCTGCCGTACACGCCGGAGCAGAACGCCAAGCAAGAGGTCTTCTGGGCGCAGGTAGAAGGCCGCTTGATGGCCATGCTCGAAGGCGAGCCGCAGCTGACCCTCGAGTTTCTCAATCACGCCACCGTTGTTTGGGCCGAGCGCGAGTACAACCGAAAGCTACATCGCGAGCTATCGATGTCGCCCTTGGAACGCTCGCTGCAAGGGCCCAGCGTTGGTCGCCCGAGTCCTAGCAGCGATACCCTACGCAGCGCGTTTCGAGTGACCACCGAGCGGATACAACGCCGCAGCGACGGCACCATCAGCGTCGAGGGGCGCCGCTTCGAGTTGCCATCTCGCTTTCGCACCTTGCTCAAGCCAAAGGTCCGCTACGCTCGCTGGGACCTGTCCAGCATCGAGCTGGTGGATCCGCACACCGGCAAGCTTCTCGAAACGCTGTTCCCTTTGGACAAGCAGCGGAACGCGGCGACCAAGCGACGTACGCTGGAGCCGCTGAACGAAACCACCGATGCGACATCACCCATGAGCGAACCGGCCTCGTCGGGCATCGCTCCAGCGCTGAAAAACATGCTCAGCGACTACGCCGAAACCGGTTTGCCCTCTGCCTACGTGCCCTTGTCCTCCAAGTCGCAGGCTAGCGACGACAGCCAGGACGACGAGGACGACGAGGACGACGAGGACGACGAGGACGACGAGGACGATGAAAACCTCGAGGAAATCTTCTGATGACGACCACCAACTACAACACGCTTTACGGCATCACCTTCAACCCATTCCGACCAGACATTCCGCACTCGGCGCTGACGGTGGCCCCGAACGTCGATGCATTCTGTCGTCGCGTCGAGTTTTCCCTGGCTGAAGGCGGCTTTGCTCTCGTCACTGGGGATCCCGGAACGGGCAAATCCGTCGCGCTGCGTATCCTCGCGCAGCGCCTCGCAAACCAGCGCGACGTGGTGCTAGGCACCGTAGACCATCCGCAAAGCGGAGTGCTCGACTTCTATCGCGAGCTGTCGGACGTCTTCGGGCTCGACATGCCACTGCGCAACCGCTGGGCGGGTTTCAAGTCATTGCGAGCCAAATGGAGCGAACACATCGGCTCGACGCACTTGCGCCCCGTATTGATCATCGACGAATGCCAGGAGATGCCCGACGCGGTCTTCAACGAGCTGCGCATCTTGACAAGCAAGGACTTCGATGCCCGTTGCTTGCTCTGTGTAGTGTTTGCCGGTGACCGACGACTGCTCGAACGCTTCCGCAGGCCCGACCTCTTGCCGCTGGCTACTCGTATTCGGCGCAGGCTCGACATGGGACATGCCACTCGCGAGGGCCTCAGCGAGTGCCTCGACAGCTTGCTGGAAGCTGCAGGTAACCCCGGACTGATGTCCACCGAGCTCAAGACCACACTCGCAGAACACGCTGCCGGCAATTACCGCATCATGATGAACACCGCCGACGAACTCCTCGCTGCAGCCGCGGAACGCAACCTCGACCGCCTCGACGAAAAGCTCTTCTTCGACGTCTTCCCCGCTCCAGCTGAACGCAAAACGCGCCGCCGCAGCTGACGCAACCCAACCCGACCCAGGCCCGCCACGCCCCATGCGTCGGCGGGCCTTTTCATACCCCATCCAAATCCTTGATCACGACCACGATTACCGATGGCCATCAATCGACGTGATCCAATTCGTATTAGAGCACGTGATCGCGCTTAATCATATCACTTCTCGGAACCGCCGCTGCCGCGGCGCGCATCGCCACGATGGCGTCGCCGGTCGAGGAAGAACTAGTCGCTCTGGCACGCGTCACCGACCCCGCTTCTCTTGCACTGCAACCCGGTCTCAACCCAACGGTTCGACGCACCTCGATGCACGACGGAGTCGAGGTCGGCATCATCAACCTCGACGACGGCGCTTCCGCCAAATTCTGGTTCAAGTCACATCATCTGTTGCCGAACGATCTTGGCGGAACGTACTTCATCATGAGTGACGGTTCCGACGCCTTCATGCGAGGGCATTTCTGCTGGGAGCTCCAACTCCCAGACTACGCGTTGGCGTCACTCGAGGACCTCCACCAGTTCATCCGGGATCACGACGCCGAAACCCCATAGGCACGACCACCGGCTCTTACCTCCTCGACCCAACACTCGATTTGAAGCCCCCAGACCGCCGACGCTAATCGAACGCCGATTTCATGGTACCAATCGGCATGCGATCGCGCTCTGCCGTCTCTCACCCCGGACTGGCGATGCCCATGGAGCCCAATGCTGGACCCCACTTGGGTCCGCTAGCCCGAGGCTTTGATCTGCCGTGAAATCAACGCTGATCGTCGCGGCAGTCGTTGCCACCCTCACGGCTCTCGTGGCCGCAAT
>QJWJ01000489.1 GCA_003235365.1 Deltaproteobacteria bacterium | reverse complement strand
CGTTTCGCCGTTAGGTAGTGCTGCAAGGTTACATCGCGGATTTCTACGCGAGCAGTGTGCGGCTGATCGTGGAATTGGACGGCGGCTGGCATGGCAAGCGAATGCAGAAGCACGCCGGCCGGGAGCGCACCTTGCAAGCAGCGGGGAACCGGGTGTTGCGTGTCACAGCGGCTGAGGTGGAGCGGTCGCTCCCCGGCGTAGTCGAGCGCATCTGCGCTGCCGTGGCGGAGCGGTGATGCGCCTCCTGGCGCGCTGCGCAGCAGCCGCGCCCCACGACGGCCCCCCGCGATATCGCTGAAACGGAGGACGACCGCCCCGAGGGATTCGTGCGAACGAAGGAGCGGCGTAGCCGCGACTGGTTCCCCTGAAGCGCTCGGTAAGCGAAAAAACCCAGCCTTGTGGCTGGGGTTTTGCGCGCCCCGAGGGATTCGAACCCCCGACCTGCGGATTCGAAGTCCGATGCTCTATCCAGCTGAGGGTGTGCCCCCATCCGGGTCGCCTGCGGCGTCCCGCTTCCCCCTTGGTTTCCTCGGCCTACGGCCTGCGGGAAGCCGGGGGAAGGGAGCGCGGCGCTTCGGGGGGAGTCGTTGAACCGTCAGGTTACCTCTCGCATCTAGCAGAGCCTGCGCGGCGATGTGCACGACCCTCCAGGGTTGAGCCGTTGAGCCCTACATCGTCGATATCTATGCGTGCGCGGCGAAGTTGATCGTGGAAGTGGATGGCGGCTGGCACAGCAATCGGGTTCGCCGCGATGCGCGCCGGGAGCGTGTGCTGCGTGCCGCGGGATATCGAGTGCTGCGCGTTACGGCGGATGAGGTGCTCCACGCGCTGCCAGATGTCGTGGGTCGCATCGCGAAGCGCTAGCCGAAGGCTGAGCGCCCTCGGCGTCCGGCACGTGGCGTAGCGCGCTGCGCAGCAGCCTCGCTCCCATGTCTGCGCGAGTTCGCTGAACTGATGCACCACGTCGTTGCCGCGCCGTGCCCGTCGCGACTCGTCGTGGGGCTCTCCGCCAGGAGGACCTCTTGAAGGAGGGGCCCCCAGCAGGCGCATCGACAGTGCCGATCCACTGAGGAAGTGCGGTGCCGCTGCCTGCTCCCGCGCATGCCTAGCCTGCTGGGGGAGGAAACTCCTGGGGAATCCAGAAGTGTCCTCCCAACAACACAGCGCGCCCCGAGGGATTCGAACCCCCGACCTGCGGATTCGAAGTCCGATGCTCTATCCAGCTGAGCTAGAGGCGCAGGCCTGGAATGCTCCAGGTGTCGGACAGATAGACGTTCGCGGAAGCGAGGTCAAGCGCGCTCGGTCGATCCGGCGTCGCGGCGCGTCCTGCCGTGCGGTTGGGGCGCCGTGGTGTCGGGCGGTGCGGTGGATTGGCGCGTGGGGCGGTTTGTGGAACCCGGGGGTCCCGATATCGGGCGGGCTGTGTTAGGGCTCGGGGCCACTTCCCACCCCGGGGGCGACCTCTTTGGCTGTCCCGACCCGTTGGAGAACGAGACGTGACTGAGAAGAGAGACTACGAGTTGATGAGCGTCGTCGGTGGCGGTGTGGCCATCGCGTTGGTGGCTTCGGTGTTCGGGCTGGTGAAGGTCGGGATCATCGGGGGGTCGTCGTCAGCTGCCGTTGCCGAGCGGCCGACACCCGCCGCTGTCGCCCCGGCAGCGCCGAGCATGCGTCGCTTGCCACCGAACATGCGTCCGCTGCGCGCGAAAGACCTGGCGCCGCGAGGTGACATCGCACCTGCGCCCCGTCCGATGGCGCCCGGCGTCGACATTCCTCAGCCGCCCACCACGGTCGAACGCGCGGCTGCGCCCACTGCGGTGCCCGCGCGACCAATCCCCGAGCCGCCGCAACCGCGAGCTGTCGCGGTGCCGACGGCGCGTCCACAAGCTGCTCCCGCTGCTCCGCCAAAGCCGCCACCCGCGGCTCCAACTCCGGCTGCGCCGAAACCGCCGCCCGCGGCGACGACCCCGTCGGCACCCAAGCCTCCGGCGCCGCCTGCGGCGAGCCCCGTCGCGCCCCAGCCGCCCAAGCCCGTTGCGCCCGCGGCTCCGCCGGCACCGAAACCTGCCGCGCCGTCGGCACCGAAGCCCGCTGCGCCGACTCCAGCAGCGCCGAAGCCTGTCGCGCCTGCGGCGCCGAAACCTTCGACTCCCTGAGGCTTCGTTTTCGGCGCGACGCTCCACACCGTGGGCGTTGCTTGCGGGTGTCGTGGCATGCGCTCGTTTGCGGGTGTCGTGGCATGCGCTCGTTTGCGGGTGGTGCGCCCAACGCGTGCCGAGCGCCGCGCCCGTTCGAGCAGTTCGAGTCGCAGCAGCGGCGCAAAGTGAACTGTGGAGCTGGGGAGCGGCGCGTCTGCTTGGTTTGCCGTGTCGGTCGCGGCGCGTGATGGGCTGACTGATGGGACCATTGGCCGTAACCCCAACAACAACCCTCACCGAGACGTCGAGTGGCGGTTCTAGGTGAGCAGCTCGGTCGTCGAGGGTCCTGCGGGAACGGGTGCGTTGGGCCCGGGGGGAACGGCTAGTTGAGGCGAGTAAACGGTTAGCGCAAACCGGCTTGGGTCAGCACGCTGGCCAGACTGCTGCGCCAGTGGACGGCGGGGCCGATCCGAGCGTCGGCGGCGGACAAGTCGAGGACGCTGTAGGCGGGGCGCGCGGCGGGGGTAGGGTATTCGCTGGTGGGGATGGCCGCGATGGGGGTTGAGAGGCCCAGTTCGTCGCGGATGGCCGTGGCGAACTTGTGCCACGTGCATTCACCCGAATCGGTCAGGTGGAAGGTGCCGGTGTCGCAGACTTGCGCCAAGGCCCAGCTGCGCGCGGCGAGTTGTTGGGCGCTGGTGGGGCGACCGCGCTGATCGGCGATGACGCGCAGCTCTGGTTTTTCGCGCATCAGGCGCGCCATCGTCAGGACGAAGTTCTTACCCCAGGGGGCATAGACCCAGCTCGTGCGGATGAGTAGGGCACGCACTCCGCTCTGTTGAAGGAGCTGTTCACCCAGCGCCTTGGACGCTCCGTAGGCGTTGACGGGCTCGATGGGCGCGTCGACGGGGTAGGGCGAGGTCGCTTTGCCGTTGAAGACGTAGTCCGTGCTGTAGTGGATGAGGCGCGCACCCTGGGATTGGACACACGCGGCTAATTCACCGACGGCAGTGCCGTTGATCTGGTCGGCGGTTGCCCGATCGCTTTCGGCTTTGTCGACCTGGGTGTACGCACCGCAGTTGACGACCAAACCCCAGCTGGCCTGTTCAGAGAGGCGCTGAAGGCTGTCCGGATTGCCGAGTTCGAACTGCTGGCGGTTCCAGGCGTCGTGCGCGACGCCTTCGGCGCGCAACAGATCCACCCACGAACGGCCAACCATGCCGTCTGCACCGAGTACGAGTACGCGTTCTTTCATCGTTGCTACCGCCGTCGTCGTTCGAGTCGTGGGCGTTGCATTGCCGTGCCCCGAGTCATCGTGGCGCGTTCGGCGTCGAACCCAAAGGGTTCATCGTCGTCGTCCTCCCATTCGGTGAAGTGCGTTGGGCGGCCGAACTACGGACGACACACTCGATCGGTGCGGGTCGCGGTGGCCCCATCGAAACCGCGGCGCGCGAGGTGGGGTGTCGTGAGCTGGTGTTCGCGCGCGCGGCCGGCGCGAGCCCTCACCCGAGTGAGGGAGAAACGTCGCACCGTCTAGCGCTTTCTAGCTGGCTTTCATGGGCTGCGGAGATAGCCCGGCTGGGCTGGAGCGCTGGCCATACCACTTTGCTGCTCTGCGCAATCGTTCGTGAATTCCTCGAAACGGGCGGGGGCGGCTTCCATAGCAGCGAGAGTAGATCAAGACATTTTTCCGGTATCGCCTTGATCCGCTGCGGAAGGGGTGGGACCCCAGACGAGTACCACCGGTTGAATCCAGCCAACCACGGAGGCGTCATGTCCCAGTACCTTTTGAAGATCCTGCTTTCGCTCGCGATGTCCTTCGGCGCGGTCGGTGCTGGTGCTTACGCGTTTGGCCCGTCCGGGAACGGCGGCTACGACTATCAGTCCGACTACGGCAAACCAACGGCAGTCCCCGAGCTGAGCGCTCAAGCGGCCGGCTCGTCGCTCGTCCTTCTCGTCGGTGCCACCGCGATTGCTGCGTCGCGCCGTCGTCGCGCCAGCGTGTGACGAACCCGCTACGGTTCGGTTCAGTTCATCTGCCGCCGTAGTTCTGTTCCATCCAGCGCAGGTAGTCGCCGCTGCGCACTGACTCCACCCAATCTGGGTTGTCGAGGTACCAACGCACGGTCTTGCGGAAGCCGGTGTCGGGAGTCTCAGTAGGCTCCCAGCCGCACTCGGCCTTGAGCTTGCTCGCGTCGATCGCATAGCGCTGATCGTGGCCGGGCCGGTCTTTGACATAGGTGATCAACTCGAGCAGATCGGCTTCGTTCTTACCCGCCTCTTCTGCAACCAGCCGACACAGTTGGTGCACGACGTCGATGTTCTTCATCTCGTTGTTGCCCCCGACGTTGTAGGTGCTGCCCACGCGACCCTTTTCGATCACCGTCCAGATCGCCGAGCAGTGATCGGCGACGTACAACCAGTCGCGCACGTTCGTTCCCTCGCCGTACACCGGTAGCGGCTTGTCGCTCAGGGCGTTGAGAATCATGAGGGGGATGAGCTTTTCGGGGAACTGATAGGGGCCGTAGTTGTTCGAGCAGTTGGTGATCTTCGTCGGCAGCCCGTAGGTGCGGTTGTACGCCCTGACCAAGTGATCACTCGATGCCTTGGATGCCGAGTAGGGCGAGGATGGGTCGTACGCTGTCGTTTCTGTGAAGAACCCCTCGCTGCCGAGCGAACCGAACACCTCGTCGGTGCTGACGTGTAGAAACAGCAACTCGCTTTTTGTGCGTCGAGCGCGGGCCGCCTGAAGCAGATTGAACGTTCCGATGATGTTCGAGCGGATGAACGAGTCGGGCGCGACGATGCTGCGGTCGACGTGACTTTCTGCGGCAAAGTGAACGACCAGGTCGGGTTCGAATCCGGCGAAGCACTGGTCGACTTGCGCCGAGTCGGCAATATCCACCCGTTCGAAAGAGTAGTTCGGCGCTCTTTCTATCGCTTCTAGGTTCTTCAGGTTTGCGGCGTAGGTGAGTGCGTCCACGTTTAGGAACGTGTCCTGCGGTCGTGCGGGGACCGACAGGTTGAGGAAGTTCGAACCGATGAATCCGGCTCCGCCGGTGACGAGGACTCGCATTGGGCCTCTGGCGTTAGCAAACTGCCGTGTTCCAAGCAATCTAACGAACTCGGCGCATTTCGATGCCGGTCGAGTTCTGGCCAAACGTGTCGACCTACGGCTATCCACGGGCGTCCAGGAGGGGTAGGATCCGAGCCTACTGGACGGATGAGCAAGTTGGGGTCGACATTCCGACGCAGACGTTTGATTGCGATGGTCGCGGTGTGTGGCTGCACGCATCGCCCGGCGCGTGAATCGCCAACGGACCCGCCCACCGACACGGCCCCCCAACCGGTCGTGGCGGTTGCTTGGGGCGCCCCCTCGCCGGTCGCGAAGACCGCGCGGTTCACCTGGTGGGAAGCGGAAGGGTTCTCTTCGAGCAACTTTCCCGCGGCCAATCCGTTTGCGCCGGCGTCTGCCGACGAGGCGGCGGTGCTGTCCGGTGGGGCATGGATTGGGAGTGCAAACACCTCGGTAGCGCTGTTCGCCGAATACGAGGTCTCGGTGCTGCAAGCCGGCGAATTCGGCTTCCATGCGCGCAAGTTCTGGCGCCACGGCCCTTTTCGCTGGAGATTCGACGACGGGCCGTGGCAGCGATGCGGTGCCGACGTCGCATTGCTCGATGACGTTTCGATGCGGCAGCACGTGGGAGCAAATTGGGTCAACTTGGGCGTCGTTTCACTCGACGTGGGCCTGCACCGGTTTCGACTCGAAGTGGACCCCGGGACACCCGCAGTCGCTTTCGACGCGTTCGTTCTGAGCGACGCGCCCTTTGCTGCGCGCGGCAAGCTGAAGCCGGACGAGACGTACACTCGGAAGCTCGAGGGCTGGGAGGTTTTTGATCCCGCCGCTGACGACTTCGAGCCGTCGCCAATCGACCTGCGGTTCATGAATCAGGCGTCTGCGGGTGACGAAGGGTTCGTTCGTCGTGCTGGCGATCATTTCGAATTCGAACAGTCCGGCGAGCTTGTTCG
>QJWJ01000147.1 GCA_003235365.1 Deltaproteobacteria bacterium | reverse complement strand
AGGTGCGGGTTCTCGGTGTTCGAGCCGATGCCGAACACTTGGTTCGGCATGGACGCGTCGGGGTACACCGAGTCGTAGTTGAAGTCGAAGCCGCGAAAGGTGTTGGCCTCGAACACGATGCTGACCGAGTTCTCGTCGGCGTGAGTGTAAACACCGGAGGAAGAAGAGTCGGAGAAGTAGTTGTTGGAGAAGGTGACCGTGTCGCTCTTGCCGTGGCTGTCGCCGTCGACCGGCTGCGGGAAGAACTCGACGAACAGGTCGCCCGTGCCGACGACGATGTTGTGATGAAAGCGTGAGCTGCCGTGGCGCTGACCGTACTGCACGTTGCCGTCCTGGTAGCGCTGAAACGCGGAGCGCCATCGAATCGCCGCCGGGCCGAGCACGTTGTTGTGGATCTCGCAGCCGTCGCCCAGTTGCCCCACTTGCAGTGCTTCCGTACCGGTGCGCACGAAACGGTTGGCGTAGATGTGGAGATCTTCGAAAGTATGTTGCGGCTGCGCCTGGGTGCTGCCGAAGTAGATGCCTTCCGAGCCGACGTCGTGGACGTAGGTGTCGTGCAGTGAGACGTTGCGCATCGTGGCGGCGCCGTCGTCGTCGGTCTTGGCGACGATACCGGCAAATTCGGCGCGAGTGATCTCGATCATCTCGATTTCGAAGTCGCTTGCGCCGCCACCGATCGACAGCCCCGTGAGCCCGTCCTTGCTGAACTCGTCGTCGATGAAGATGCCGTACTTGCCTTGGCTGTGCGCATAGCCGTCGGCGTGCCCAGGATAACCCTCGTCACCGGTCTGCAGTTCGGCGTCGTAGCGACCCGTGAGTACCCAGTTTTTTCCTCCTCTCACGGAGAACACGTAGTTGGCGGCGTCTCCCCCCACTTTCACTTGGCCACCCGTGTTGCTGATCACGAGCGGGCGATCCGCCGAGCGATCCGGAAGCCCACCGAGCAAGACGCTTCGGTACGACCCCGCAGGGAGGTACAACCGATCGAGCTGGGAGAAGTCCACGTCGGGGAACGCCTCGGGCAGATCTGGGAAGTAGAGCTCCCCGTTCTGCCCAGCGGGCTTGGGCAGGGTGAACGTCAGCTCCGCAGGAGGCCTCACGGGCGCGGGCGTGGGCATCGGCGGCGGGTCGTCTTCGGGGGACGCAGGGCCCGCATCTCGAGCGCTGCTCGGTGCGACGGGCGCCGTGGGTGACGAGGCATCCGCCGCCGATGCCTCCTCGTCAGGTTCGGGGTCGGGCTTGGGCTCATCCGACGACTTGCCGCTGGTACAAGCGACGACAACGCACACCATGCCCCACATTGCCTTGAGCATGACCCAGTTTACGCGAGGTTGGGCAACGACGCAAAACGGTCAGCGGAGCTGGTGTTCACTGAGTGCGGCCAGGGCGAGACAGCGCCGGACACTAGCGAACGCCGCCAGGTCAGACACGGACTCAGGGCGGCTTCCCTGGCAGAGCGTTCGCGAGAAACGTGGAGATCCGTGCTCGCGACGCCCGCATCGACTAGAAGACGGTGAGTTCACGGAGCGGTGATGTACACATACTAGCTCAACGTACGAATGCCCTTCTCCACGTCGTCGTTTTCCAACAGGCGGACGATGCGGATCGCCCAACTCGTAGGAAACCCCGGCTCGAGCAGTAGGTGGGCGACCTGAGCCACGTGACGATCACGCGCTGCTATCAATGATGGCCACTGCGTTTGGTCGAGTTGCGCCAGACGTGCGCCGAACTCCCAAGCGGACTCACGCACGACTGCCAACGCGGTTCGCCCGAACCACTCGTCCCAACCGCCCAACACCAGGTCGAGCACCCGCACCCCGGGTGAGAGCTTGCCTACCCGGTCTTCGGTCGGGTCGAGCTCGTCGAAGAGGATCTGGTTGATGCGGCGAAAATCTCCCTCCAGCGTGGGATAGGCCGCTCCGGGCGAGGTCTGCGCGGCGGCAATCCCCAAGTCGAGGTAAATGTGCGCGTTCATTCCCAAGAGCAGGTGCTGAACGATCAGCGGCCGACCAGAACTGGCCGCCGCAAAAGCGACCCGCCAAGACTCGCGGCTCTCGATGGAGTTCTGGAACTGCTCCCGCGCACGAAAGTAGTGCTCAGCGAAGAGCGCATCGAATTGCGACATCCTCGCGCCATCATCGAAGTCGCCTCGCTCGATGCCCTCTTTTACCCGGCGCGTCACCCGCTGGTACATCGCCGCAAAGTAGCCGTCGCGCGACCGTTCTCGAATCGACTCGTCAACGATCACCTGCAAGCGCTCGAGAACCCGATCAATCCCCTCCACGGTGCTGGTGTACCCAAGCCGCGAGTCTGGGCCAAGTGTGATGGTGACCTTCAACCAGTTGACACTCAGTAGCCGCGGATCGTCCCACCTTTCGGACCCTCACCCAACGGGAGTCTGAAGAACTGCCGACAATCGCGCTCGCCAGTGCTCGCCCATTTGGAGTGCCTCGACGGGGGATTGGGTGGCTTTCGCCTTCAGACTTCGCCCGACCGATTTCAGTGCGCAGAAGCGCTTGAGCACCGATCAGCTTGCCTGTGCACGGAAATGCCCCGAAAAATCGCCCTAGGATGGGTGAGGGCGTTTCTCGGGGCCACGTTCGGGCCCTGTTGCTCGCAGCTCGGTGCTCTAGGTTGTTGATTTGTCGCGGCAATCAACCTGATTGCCGCTCCTAGCGCCCCATTTTTCGCCTGCCGGGGGTTGGTGCCGGCGGCTACCCTTGCTGGGTACCGTGCGAGGAAGGACACGCAGCGATGACTCTTGGCTCACTTACTAGGGATCCCGTAACTACTACTTGGCTTCCCGTACAAAGACGGCTCTGCCGAGCCATGCTGCCTTGCCTGACGTGGCTCGTCTTGGGTTGCGGCAGCCGGGTCGGTGTGGGGACGAGCACGGACTGGCTGGAGTGCGCAAGGGATTCCGAGTGTTCCACCGGGACCAGCTGCGAGTGCGGAGTGTGTACCCGCGAGTGTGCCGCAGCCGCCGACTGTGACGCGCTCGGCGATCGCTTTCCCACGGCGCAGTGCGCGCCAGCACCTGGACAATGCAGCGCGCTGATCCAGGTCTGCACGCCCGACCCAGATTTCTCTTGGCTCGACGAAGGGCAACGGTCACCCATCAGCAGCAGCGAGGGCGGAGTCGATTCGACGCGTGTCGAGCCCGACGAGCTGCCGTCGAGCTCTCCCGAGTCGAACGTCGAGGGTTCGAGCGCGACGGGGTACCGCAGTATCAGCGCGGATCTGAACTACGCCTGCGCCGTTCGTGCAGACGACGGCGCCATGCGGTGTTGGGGTCGCAGCATGTCGGGTTTGTCCGCCTTGCCCGCCAGCGGCTTCGTCAGCGTCGCTGCCGGCAACGGCCACGCGTGCGGTCTGCTCGAGGATGGGCAAGCCCTCTGCTGGGGCTCCAACGCGACCGACCCGCCCGAGGGCATCGCCTTCTCGAGCCTCAGCGCCGGCTTGGGCGTCACTTGCGGAACTCGCCGCGACGACGGTGAGGTCCTGTGTTGGGGAGGGCTGTCCGACGTAACACCAACCGGCGTGGCATTCCAGTCGCTGAGCGTCGGCACGTACCACGCCTGCGGCATTCGAGACGAGGTCCAGCTCGAGTGTTGGGGAGCAGACGCCAACGGTTCGACGGACTATCCGCAACAATTGCCGTATCTCCAAGTCGCAGCGGGATACGCACACGCCTGCGCGATTCGAGCAGAAGACGATCAGATCGAATGCTGGGGTCAAGACGCCCTCGGGGTTCTCGACGCCCCCGAGGGACGCTTCTCGAGCTTGAGCGCTGGTTTGTACGCGACCTGCGCCATTCGCACCGAAGACAGCAACGTCGTGTGTTGGGGAGACGATGCTTTCGGGCAGACGGACGCTCCCTTGGGCATCGCGTTCTCTGCGGTGAGTATCGGGGCGGACCATGCGTGCGGCATTCGTCGAGACGACGGCGGCATCGAGTGCTGGGGAAACAACGAATTCGGAGCAACGACTCCACCGGGGAACTGAATCATGAACGTCCAGCTACTCATCGACGACATCGTCCGACAGACGACGGTACTGATCGCTCAGCTTTCGACATCGACGGGACTGCGCGCGCCCCTGTCGCACGTGGCCGATCAGGTGTTTCGGGAGCTCGCCCGCGAGCTTGACGCCCAGGGGGTGCGCCGAAAGGTCGTCGCCGACATGTTCGGGCTAGCCCTGCGATCTTACCAGAAGAAGTTGCGCCGCTTGGACGAGGGCGTGAACCTGTCGGTGGGAAGCTTGTGGCAACGCATCTACGCAGACCTGTCGGAAGGAACGGCGACGCGGTCTCGGCTCGAGCAACGCTACAAGACCCACGCACCGGAACAGATCGCGGCAACCCTGCAAGACATGCTGCAGAGCGGGCTCGTCTACAGCTCGGGCAAAGGGGCAGACGCCATCTTCGGACTCACGAGCGATGCGGACCGTGCTCACTTGGGCGCCGCAGATCGACAGCGGATGCTCAAGGATCTGTGCTGGTACCTGATCGCGGGAGGAACGGCCACGACACGAGCCGCACTCGCAGCGGAGCTGCGCGTCGACGTGGCAGACATCGACGCCCTCGTCGACGAACTCGTGACGGCAGGGCAGGTGACGGAGTCCGAAGGCCGATTCGAGGCCTCACGGTTCGAAGTCCCCGTTGGCGCCGAGCGCGGCTGGGAGACGTCCGTGCTCGATCACTTTCGCGCAGTGACGACGTCCATCGCCGCCAAGGTCAATCGACCAGTGGCGGCCGACGACGACGAGATCGGCGGCGGGACGCGCACGTTCTTCATCTACCCGTCGCACCCCGACGCTGCCGAAGTCTACGCGCTGTTGAGCGAGACGCGCATCAAGACGCGCGAGCTGTGGCGTCGCGTCACCGACCACAACGCCAAGGTGGCCATGCCAGACAAGACGGATCGCGTCACCTTCTACTTCGGGCAGAACGTCGTTCGCGGCGTGACCGACAACGCCGAAGCCGACGACGAGTAGCCTGGCTTGGATGCTGACGTTTTGGCGAGGCGCGTCCGCTACGACTCTTGCAGGCGAAGTGGGCGAGTCGCTTCGAGCCGGAAGCAGCCGCGACGCGTGGGAACGATGCGCAAGCCGGGACACCGGTGTTGCAGCCGTTTGCGCAGCAGCAACAACCGACTTTCCAGATTGTCTCGAAGCTTCGGGAGCCGCAGCCACGGGTCCAAGCGCAGCTCGCGGTTGCTGAATTCAGTGCGTCCGGCCACGTGCTCGCGCAGCAACTTCCACAAGATGCGCCCGGGAATGTTGCGCACGAGGTAGTCGTCACCGACGAAGACGCAATCGTCGGACTCGAAGAAACGAAAGACCAAGGGTTCGGTGCTCGCGCAGGGCCCTCCAACCTGTGAGGCACCGGCGAACTCGTCTGGGCCCGGCCGCGTTGGCGCGCCAACGGCTGAGGTCATGGCGTCGAGGCGCAACGCGACCCAATTGGCGGCCACTTCGAGCACTGCCTCGTCCCACTCGTCGAATGCCTCTGCTCGCTGACGCTCGACGACCACCACGCCACTCCAACGCCCTTCGATGACCAGCGGTGCGGCCAGGTGGCATCGGACTTCGCGCCGGGTCGCGTCGTCGCCCAGCGGGGCGAGCTCAACGACGATCCGCGCGATGCGGCGATCCCCACCGTCGCGCTGGCATGGACTGGTGGTGGCCAAACGCCACCAATGCTCTGCGCTCACTCCACGACGCAAACCGTCTCCGATGTCCGTCGAAACGCCATCAGCGGTCACCGCGTCTGCGCCTCCCGGACATCCACGAGACGCCGCCACGACTAGACCAGCGTCGCTCGGGGCGGGAGTCAGGATCGTCGACACATCGGAACGGCAAACCTCGTGGAGTACTTGCAGAACGCCGTTCAGAAGCTCGTACTGAGACGTCGCGCGACGCGCGTGCTCGGTGATGAGCTGCAGCGCGCGGAGTTGTTCGCGACGGTCGTCGCGCACCCGCGATGCACGCGAACTCAACCCGGCGGCCCCACTGTGCGGCAGTGGATAGACGTTCGACGCTCGGGCCGTAACCGTCTGGGGTCCGTCGCGTCGAACGCCAACCCCAGCGACGTCGTCGAGCAAGCGGTTCGGCGCATTCTCCCTGTCACATCTGCGGCGAGTGAAGCTCATGCGTCGTCCAGTGGCGCGAGGGGCAAACGTGTGACAGTCAGGATTGCGAAACCGGGTCGGGCGGACACGCTCGGCCAACGCCACGGCCCGGGCGCGCCGTAAAGACACACGCCTCCGTGCCAAGCCGGCTCCTGAGGCGCGCCGGTGACGGTGTCGATGCTCAGGACCCAAGGCGGCGTGAAACGTACGCTCCGACGCCCAACAACGGGGCGGCGACGACAATCAACCCGGCATGTCCCAACAAGGCGTCTCGCAGGGCGGTTTCGCGTCAGCTTGGGCACTTGCCAATCTGCAACATGGAACCCTGGTTCCGCCCGGCGCGCACCTCGGGGAAGCAGTGCGTCAAGCTTCACTGCTTCTATCGCGGTGACACGGCACGCGTTGGTGGAACCTCTCACGATGAAGCCGTTTTCGCGTCCGGCATGACCGATCGGGCTCGTTGCTCCTTCGGTGAGGCATTGCAATCCAGGATTGGGAGAAACTGTGACACCGAACCATTCAACGATCTGTCTTTGCGGGAATCCCATGCTGCTCGATGGCGTTGATACGACGTCGCTCAGACGCTTTTAAATCATCCAGAAACAATATAGAGTTATAAGGTGTCCGGCAGTAGTCAACGTTTACTAGGCACAACAACTGAGCCTGCCTCCCAGTCTACTGCCGTTGACGACGCAACATCTGCCGGACCGCCATCAGACACGGAACGCCTGCCGTCGTCGGCGTTGCGCCCGAGTGTTTCACTGCCTAAAGGAGGCGGTGCAGTCCGCGGGATCGGCGAGAAATTTGCGGCCAATCCAGTGACAGGAACCGCCGGGATGACCGTCCCCCTCGTCACGAGCCCCACACGTTCAGGCTTTGCGCCGCAGCTCTCACTCTCCTACGATTCTGGCTCGGGGAACGGGCCATTCGGCTTTGGTTGGGCGCTCTCGGTGCCGCGCATCACACGAAAGACCGACAAGGGTCTGCCACAGTATCTCGACGCTCGACCCGCAAATGGTTCAAACCTGGAACTTGAAGATTCCGATGTCTTCCTTCTGTCGGGCGCAGAAGACTTAGTTCCACTGCTCGGCCAAACAGGTAGGCGCGAGACAGACACTTCCAGCGTCGAAGGCTACGCGATACAAAGGTACCGTCCTCGCGTCGAAGCACCGTTCGCAGTGATCGAACGCTGGACTGAGCTGACGACGGGCGACGTGCACTGGCGGTCCATCACGCGGGACAACGTCACGAATCTGTACGGTCGGGACAACAACTCTCGGGTTTTCGACCCCGCCGAAGGCACGGCGCCGAACCCACGTCGCATCTTCGAATGGCTGCTTTGCGAAAGCTACGACGACAAGGGAAACGCCATCGTCTACGAGTACGCCGCCGAGAACGACGTCGGCGTCGAGCTCACCCGCGGCAGCGAGCGAAACCGGAGGCGCTCGGCGAATCGCTACCTCGAGCGAATCAAGTACGGAAATCGCACTTCCCGCTTGGTCGAGCCGGACCTGAGCGCCGCGCAGTGGCTGTTCGAAGTCGTATTTGACTACGACGAAGGTCGGTACGTCGAGCTGCCCCTGGACCCGAACCAACCGGCAGCACAACAGAGCCAGTACGTACGCGCATCTGCAACGAGCAACGGCGACTGGCAAGCGCGACCGGATGCGTTCTCAAACTACCGCGCCGGCTTTGAAGTGCGCACGCATCGACGTTGCAAGCGCGTATTGATGTTCCACAACTTTCCAGAGCTCGGCGCCGACCCGTATCTCGTCCGTAGCACGGAGTTCGACTATGCGGACTTCAACGCCGAACTCGACGCTGCAGCTACCGACTCCCTCGATTCCGAACGCACCCATCAAGGCAGTACACGTTACGCTTCTTTCATCCAGAGGGTCGTGCAATCGGGCTACGTCAGAGTGGCTGAGGCTCCCCTCGAAGCAGACGGCAATCTCCGCTTTTCCACATACGTCAGGCGTTCACTTCCTGCTATCGAGTTCGAGTACAGCAAGCCTGAGATCCAAGAGCGGGTCGAGCAGCTCGATGTGCAGAGCGCCGACGGGCTGCCGGTTGGGGTCGATGGGCGCGACTATCAGTGGGTCGACTTGGACGGTGAAGGCCTGTCCGGAGTCCTGACGAAACAAGCCGGAGCCTGGCACTACAAACCCAATCTCGGCGACGGCAAGTTCGGTCCAGCGCAGCGTTTGCGCAGTCAGCCCTCCCTCTTTGCTCGGACCGCCAGCGGAGAACAACTGCTCGACTTGTCCGGAGACGGCCAACTGGACGCAGTCGACTTCGGCGCGTCGACTGCGGGATTCTACGAACGCACGCCTGACCGAGACTGGGCACCCTTCCGCGCGTTTCGGCAGCTTCCCAACATTCGCTGGGACGATCCAAACACACGCTTCGTGGATCTGAGCGGTGATGGGCACGCCGACGTGCTGATCACCGAAGACGACCTACTCACCTGGCATCCGTCGCTCGACGAGGAGGGTTTCGGGCCCGCCAATCAGATTCGCAAAGCGCGTGACGAGGAGGACGGGCCACAGCTCGTCTTTGCCGACACCACGCATTCCATCTACTTGGCCGACATGAGCGGCGACGGGCTCACGGACATCGTGCGCATCCGCAACGGCCAGATTTGCTACTGGCCGAACCTGGGGTATGGCCGGTTCGGCGCCAAAGTCACCATGGACAGCGCGCCGTGGTTCGAACGCGGCGATGTGTTCGACCAAGCCCGGCTGCGTCTCGCCGACATCGACGGTTCCGGCACGACCGACATCGTGTATCTGCACCCCGACGGGCCGCGATTGTACTTCAATCTGAGCGGCAACGGCTGGAGCCAAGCGCGCCCCGTCAATGGGCTGCCCGCTGCGACGCCAGTCATTTCCGTCACGACCGCGGATCTGCTCGGCAATGGAACGGCGTGCCTGGTGTGGTCTTCCGCCCTGCCCGCCGATGCGTTGCGCCCTCTGCGCTACGTCGACTTGATGGGCGGAAACAAGCCGCATCTGCTCACTCGTGTCGTCAACAATCTGGGGGCTGAGACGCTGGTCGAGTACTCAGCGTCGACCAAGTTCTATCTGGCAGATCAACAGGCCGGCAAGCCTTGGATCACACGGCTGCCATTTCCGGTGCACGTCGTCGAAAGGGTCGTCACTCGCGACCACATCAGCGGCAACCGCTTCGTATCGCGCTACAGCTACCACCACGGCTACTTCGATGGCGTCGAGCGTGAGTTCCGTGGGTTCGGCCGGGTGGACCAGCTCGATACCGAAGAACTCGCCACGTTCGCCGCCGACGACGCCGGAAACGTGACGAACGCCGACGCGACCTCGCACGTTCCACCCGTACTCACGAAAACCTGGTTCCACACCGGGGTGTTCTTCGGTGGTGACCACATCTCCGACTACTTCGCTGGGCTGCTCGATGAACGCGACGTCGGTGAGTACTACCGTGAGCCCGGGCTTTCGGACGCCCAAGCACGAAACCAGCTGCTTCCCGACACGATCTTGCCCGCAGGACTGAGCGATCGAGAGCAGCGCGAGGCATGTCGCGCCCTGCGCGGCTCGATGTTGCGCCAGGAGGTGTACGCGCTCGACGACAGTGACGAGGCCGACGTCCCCTACACGGTGGTCGAGCAGAACTTCACTGTCGAACGGCTGCAACCCCAGGGGAGCAATCGGTTCGGTGTCTTCTTCGTGCACCCGAGAGAGACCGTCAATCGCAACTACGAACGGAACGCGCAAGATCCGCGCATCAGTCACACGCTCGCCCTCGAGGTGGACGCGTTCGGCAACGTGCTTCGCTCGCTTGCGGTGGCGTACGGCAGGCGGCTCGCGTCGAGTGACCCGGCGCTGACGGCGGAAGACCACGCCAAACAGTCGACCCCGATCATCACCTACACCCAAAGCGCATACACCACGAACGACGTCCCCAATCAACTGCGGGCTTCGCACCATCGCACGCCGTTGATGGCGGAAGCCAGAACCTACGAGCTGACCGGGTTTGCGCCACCGAGCGGTCGCGAGCGTTTCTCGTTCCAGGAATGGACCCAAGGCGACTTCGCGCTGTTGGCCTCTGCACAGGAGATCCCCTACGAAGCACAAGCCACACCAGGTACGGCACAGCGGCGGCTCGTCGAACACGTCCGAACGCTTTACCGCAAAGACGACTTGACCGGGTTCTCTCCCCTCGGGTCGGTCGAGTCTCGCGCGTTGCCCGGAGACAGCCACAAGCTCGCCTTCACTCCGTCTCTGTTGGCGAGCGTGTTCGTTCGCAAACAGAATGGGCAACCGGACGAAGCACTACTGCCCGACCCGGGCCCGTTGCTCGAGGGCAAGGGAGCCGATCAGGGCGGCTACGTGGCGTGGGATGGGGGTTACTGGATCACCGGAGGACGGGTGTTCTACGATCCCACTGCGGACTCGGTGAACCCGACGCTGACGGCTGCCGAGGAGCTACAAACCGCGCGCGAGCACTTCTTCACGATGCGCAAGCTCGTGGATGCGTTCGAACAGCCCACGGTCGTCGCCTACGACGTTCACGACCTGCTCGTGACCCAGGTGACCGACGCAGTGGGCAACGTCGCCGCGGCCGCACACGACTACCGCGTACTTCAGCCCCAGCAGGTCACCGACCCCAATGGCAACCGTTCCGCTGTCCTGTTCGACGCGTTTGGGCTCGTCGTTGCCACGGCGGTGATGGGCAAAGTCGGTGAGCAGCTCGGCGACTCGCTTCAGGGCGTACAAAGTGATCTGACGCTCGCTGAGCTTCAATCCTTCGTCGCGAACCCCTCGGTCTTCGCGCCGTCACTGCTGGGCTCGGCCACGACGCGCGTGGTGTATGACCTCGATCGATTCAGCCGTACGGGCGAACCGCCATTTTCCGCCACCCTCGTGCGCGAGACGCACTACGAACCTGCGCGCGACAATCAGACCAAGATCCAGCTGAGTTTCTCGTTCTCAGACGGCTTCGGTCGCGAAATCCAACGCAAGGCCCAAGCCGAGCCTGGCCTGGCCCCTGAGCGTCAAGCGCCCCAACCGCTTCCCAGTGGGGACGTTCGTCCGGGCCCGCTGCTCCGCGACGCCGATGGCAATCTCATCTCGTCCAACACTGCGTCGCGCTGGGTGGGTTCTGGCCGAACCGTCTTCAACAACAAGGGCAAACCGGTCCGGCAATACGAACCGTTCTTCAGTTCGACCCACCTCTACGAGTCGGAGGCGGAGGCAACCGACACCGGCGTCAGCTCGGTGCTCTTCTACGATCCGTTGGAACGCGTGCTCGCGACGCTCCACCCCAATCACACCTACGAAAAGGTTCGCTTCGACGCGTGGCGGCAGACCACGTTCGACGTGAACGACACCGTGGCGGCAAGCGGCGGCGAGACCGGCGACCCTCGAACCGACCCGGACATTGCCGGCTACGTGAGGGCGTACTTCGAAGCGCAGGACCCCGCCTGGCAAACCTGGTACCAGCAACGCATCGGCAACGCCCTGGGCGACGCAGAACGCGACGCGGCGCAGAAGGCCGCGGCTCACGCGGGGACGCCAACGACCGAGTACCTCGACGTGCTCGGGCGAGTATTCTTGACCTTCGCTCACAACAAGGTGGTCTGTCCCGGGCATCGCCTCGATGGCAGCGAGGAAGTCTATGCGACCCGGGTATCGCGTGACATCGAAGGGAACTTGCGTGCGCTGACCGACACGAAGCAGCGCACAGTCGTGCGCTACTTCTACTCGCTGCTGGGAAGTCGTCTACATCAGGCGAGTATGGAAGCGGGAGAGCGCTGGCGGCTCGACGACGCAGCCGGAAACCCCATCCGCCAATGGGACAGCCGTCAGTTCGAGCGACGCATTGCCTACGACGCACTGAGACGGGCGACGGACGTCTACGTGCGCAGCGGCGGATCCGAGCGACTCGTTGAGCGCAACGTGTATGGTGAAAGCCGAGGAGCTGCACAGAACCATCGTTCTAGGCTCTACCAGCGCTTCGATTCAGCTGGGCTGGTTACGCACTCGACCTACGACTTCAAGGGAAACCTGACGTCACAACAACGTGAGTTGCTATCGACGTACAGAGCATCGGTCGATTGGCTCTCATCCCCATCTCTCAACGGTGAGACGTTCAGTCAGTCCACAACGTATGACGCAATGAGCAGACCGCTGCTCCAGACTACGCCGGACGGGAGCGTGTACCGTTCGACCTTCAACGAAGCCAACCTACTGGACAAGATCGACGTTCGGCTTCGGGGAGCAGCGACGTTCTCCCGCTTCGTCAGCAACATCGACTACAACGCCAAAGGCCAACGTCTGCAGATAAGCTACGGCAACGGTGCGACCACCGCCTACCACTACGACCCGCTGACGTTTCGCCTCGTTCGGCTCAAGACGACCCGCCCAGCAACGACTGATTCGACCTCCTCAATCATCTTTCGCGACACGTCCGTAGTGCAAGATGTTCGCTACACTTTCGAACCGGCCGGAAATCTCACCCGCGTCGAAGACGACGCGCTCAAGACGGTCTTCCACAACGGACAGATGGTCGAGCCCGTGTCGCTCTACACCTACGATGCGCTCTACCGTCTGATCGAGACTCGCGGCAGAGAGCACGTCGCGCAGACCGCACTCGACTTTGCGCCCCCGAACGGAGGATACCGCGACTTCCCGTTCGTTGGCAGTCGAGCAAATCCCAACGACTTGCAAGCGTTGTGCAACTTCATTGAACGTTACGAGTACGATGGTGTGGGGAACATCGAGACGCTGCTCCACCGAGCCAACAGTGCTGGGTTCACCCGCCACTACGAGTACCTGGAAGACAGTCAGCTCGAGCCCGGCCAGTACAGCAACCGTCTGACGCGAACGACGGTCGGCAACGGCTTCACACACGTCGAGTCCTATACGCACGATGTCCACGGCAACATGACGTCGATGCCGCACCTGGCGGCAATGGCCTGGAGCTTCAAGGACGAGCTCCTCGAACTCGACCTCGGAGGTGGGGGGCGAGCGTACTACGTCTACGACGCCGCCGGCCAACGCGTGCGCAAGGTCATCGAATCACAGACGGGTGTGCGGCAGAAAGAACGAATCTACGTCGGCAGTTTCGAAGTCTATCGCGAATACGCTTCCAACGGGACGACCGTGAATCTGGAACGTGAGTCGCTGCACGTCGAAGATGACAGGCGCCGCATCGCACTCGTCGAGACACAAGTCGTCGCAAATGGTACGCCGGTGCCCAACACCACATCGTTGCTGCGGTACCAACTGGGGAACCATCTGGACTCGGTGTCGCTGGAGTTGGACGCAAATGGCGCCCTGGTCACCTACGAGGAGTATCATCCGTACGGAACCAGTGCTTTTCAGGCTGGGCGCAGCGCCGCCGAGGTGAGTCTCAAACGCTACCGGTACACCGGCAAAGAGCGGGACGACGAGAGCGGTTTCAACTACCACGGAGCGAGGTACTATGCACCGTGGCTCGGGCGCTGGGAGTCGTGCGATCCCGGAGGGCTGTTCGATGGCGCCAACCTGTATGCGTACGCGCGTGGTCAGCCCGTCAATCTAGTTGACCGCAACGGTTCGGATGCGGCGGCGGTAGCAGATCTCGGCCGGCAACTCGCTGCGGGTGGAGGTGCCGCTACGGGCGGTCTCCTGGCAGACGACGCGACTATCATCGGCGTCGTCGATGACGTCTTGATTCCCGTTGCGGTTGGAGTGGCCGTAGTGGGGTTGGCGCTCTGGGCTGGAGGGGAACTGCTCAGGGGCCCGACGCCGCATCCTATCCCGTCACCCCCCCCACGCCCCGCGCCGGAACCTCGACCGGCTCCTCCAAGGCCGCTGCCGGAGCCTGCTCCGCCCCGGCCTCTGCCCGAGCCCGCACCCGCGCCGCGTCCAGCGCCAGAACCAATACCTGTCCCTCGCCCCCCCGCGCCAGCTCCACCGCCGACGCCTGAGCCGGTACCTGAACCCGCGCCGCCGCGTCCTGCCCCGCAACCCAGACCAACCCCTCGACCACGCCCGGCACCGCAACCCCCTCGGGGTGGTCCGCGTCCGAATCGCCCCCGTCCCGCGCCGGAACCTCGCCCGCGCCCTGAGCCAAAGCCAGAGCCCGAGCCGAAGCCCCCCGTGGACCCGTTGCCTCCGATTAGGCCTGACGAGGACCCGAACCTGGACGTGTTCGTCGTTCGCGGGGGTATCACCACTCCGCAGCAACTTCAGCGTGGCGTCGCCGAACACCGCGCGGTTCCCGGCCTAACTGGTTTTTCCGTCCAGTCAGCTCCAGGTCTGACGGTTGCTGAGCTGGCAGCCGCAGGTCAGTTCCCCAATTCTCAAATCAGCGTTACCACCGTGAGGCAACTGCTCAGTGTCGGAGTGGTCGTGGTTCCCAGTCCGGGGCGCGGCTTTCACAACACCGCCGTCACCCCACTTCCACTTTCCGATGAACAGGCAGCACTCATCAGCTCGGTGTTTCGCCAGCAGCCCAATCCAGCCCCAGTCCGGAGGTAGTCAGATGATTAGACTTTACGCCGACTTCAACCATCGCGACGAACAGGGTCGAGTCCTGCTCGACACTGTTGGCTCCCTTGCCGATGTTGAGACTCACGCCAGTGAGCTGAGAGACGGAATGAGGGTGATTCTACACATGAACGAAGACTTCGAAGTTGAAGGCACGCTGCTGTTCGACGGCGTTTGGGTTGCCGTGCCTGACTTCGCGACGCTCCAGGACAGCGAGCCGCAGAGCGGAGCGTAGCGCCATGAGCTTGCAGTGCGGTGGTTGCAACAGAGCGCGGAAATCAGCGCCCGCGACGAAGCGCGTGGCGTGGAATCGACAATCCATCCTCGACGTTGGCGTGGCACAGCGTCGCAACTCTCAACACGGCAACACACGGACGGACTCCGCCGCCGCGGAGTGGTGACGGACTTGACTGACATGCACGTCACGGAACTATCGATTGCCCTCACCTACGAGAGCGAAGGCCTGGGGGCCTCGTCATTGCTGCAGCTTGCAGAGCACCGTGGCGTGATCGCGCCCGAGGACCTCGACCCCCAGACGTTCTACGCTGCCGCCGGTTCGATCCGCTGCTTCTCACAGCGGATCATGTGCTTCCTGGACACGGGCGCCGATGGTTCGGCTCCCAACGAGCGCCTCAGCCCCTACTTCCGACGCCCTGCAATCAACGAGGACGTTTGGAGGGCGGCAGCCGGGGTCGCGATTGACGAGTACGTCCGTGTAGCTGAGGAACGACTCGCCGATGGGCAGTGCGAGGCATTGAGCAACTTCGTCGGAAGCTGGACGAAGCACCGCGCGGCTCTCACCGGCAACGCTCGAAGGATCTGACGATGCACGACACCACGCTGCAAACGCTACTGCGCTCCAACCCCACCACCGACTGGCGCCGATTCGTGCTCGACACCGAAGCGTCGCTCAGCACACTCGAGCTGGACGGGGTATCGCCGCACGTCGCGCTACCGTTGCTCCAAGCTTACCAGCGCATCGTCCGCATCTTGCCCCCGGGCGAGGAACGGCGGGCAGAGGCCCTGATCGACGCTGGCCTGCATTCGGCCATCCAAATAGCGAGCATTCCAAAGCATGTTTTTCTGACCCAGTGGTCCGAACTGTTCCCGGAAGAAGAGGCGTTGGCGCAGAACGTCTACCGCGCCGCGCTCTCTCGACGCAGCGAACTGCTTCATCAGCACCTGAACGAGGTTCAGCGCAACGAACCCCATTACCGAGCCACACGGTTCAAGTGAGGTAGCCATGAGTGAGTTATCGAGCAGCTTCAGCAAATTGTTTGGTGACAATGACCACGCCGAGGGAAGTGAGGCGCGGTCCGTGCTTTCACCCGCGGCGTACCTGGTGGACCTGTTGATGCTCACCGAAAACTCGGGTTACCACGACCGGCGCCCAGACATTCGGCAGATCCCACTGGACCAAGCCAACACCTATACGGAAATCCCACAACTACAAATCGCCAATGCCGTGATGGACGGACTCGTAACGCCGAGCGACCTGCCCAGCCGGCTCTTCCCGCCGCCCCTACCGTTCTCCGAGCAGTTCCTTCGTGTCAAGTTGTATGCTGATCGGCTCGGCACGACGTTGGACGAGTTGAACGTCGCGTTTGCAGCCGGGCCTGATGGTCACTTAGCTGCCCGGCTCTTGCTCGGGTTGAGCCAGGCAGAGTACGACCTGTTCACCACAGCTCACGACTCTGATGCGACGGTTTCGACACTGTGGGGGCTCACCGCCTCCGAGCTCACACAAATCGAAGACGGCGATGTCCAGAAGCTCCAGGCCAAGCTCGGGGTTTCACTCAAGGAGCTCAAGTTCCTGGTACGGCAGAACCTGAGCGATTCCGAGCTTGCCCAGAGCACGAACAACCCAGCCGAGCGCTTCTTCATCAATCAGGGCGCCAACATCATCGTGCTCGACGAGACCGGCGAAGAGCCCTTGCTACGTTTGAAGGACGCCTCGCCTCTCACTCCAGCACATCTCGAGCGCATGATGCGACAGGTGCGCCTCGCACGTCGCCTCGAGCTAGACTTTACCGATATCGATTGGCTAGTTCAGACGACCTGCCGTGGAAGTGCGCAGAGCCCGACACTCAGCCTCGACGAAGACGGGCTGCAGGCGATCGCCATTGCACTCGAGTTGCGAAAGCTGGCCGACGTCCCCGTCGACGAGCTCTGCGTGCTGTGGGGGCCGCTCAAGAACCACGGCAAAGGTGACAGCGCCATCGCGGATGACTTGTTCAGCCGCACCTGTGACAACCCGTTCCCAACGACGCTAGCGGCTTTCGTCGCACAGCTGTCGGGGAGCGGTGGAACCGTGGCGGACCTGGACGAACGGTTGCAGGCGATGCTGCGCATCTCCGGCGCTGACTTTTCCTACCTCAAAGCAGCGCTGGCACGACGGGGTACCGCCCAACCGACGCTGCAGCTTGCGGCGGTCGTAAGCTACTTTACTGGTCTGCGCCGCATCGTCACGCTGGCCACGCTGCTCTCCGTCGACGTGCGGGAAATGGTGGCGCTACTCGACGTGCTCGATGCCCAATGGACGGTTGCAACTGACCACGAGTTGAGGATTGGTGCACCGTACCGGGATCCCAGCACAGCCCTCAGTCCGTTCGAGCTGCTGACCACCCCTGACGTGCCACCTCACGAGACGCTCGACGTGCTGCAGAAGTGCGCTCGAACCAAGACGTGGATGGACTCCCGGAGGTTGTCGGCGCGACAACTGGCGTACATCTGCCTGGCAGATCATGCTCCGCGACGCGACGAGCTCGACGACGGTTCGCCCATCGACGACGTGCAGCCCGACGAGGAAGTCGAAGCCACTCTCGAGACACTGCTACAGTCGGTGAACGACGGGCTCGTCGCACCCGGTGCATTCCAAACCGGCTCGCTCACTCCGAGCGGCGCCCAAGCAGTGTTCGACGCCCTAGCAAGTGCCCGCGTACTGCAGGCCATCGGTGACCCGCCACGCGGGCTACTGCGCGTGCTCCCAACTACCGATGAGCTGTCGACGGCAATGCAGGCAGGCATCGCACAGCGCCTCGAGCTGTACGCAAGCGATCTAGCGGCGCTCGGCTTCACCGACGTCGAACTGCTCTTCGAGGCGATGGTCGCGCACGGCTACGCGGAGCGCGTCGACGAGGACGCGGGCGGCGAGGTCGAAAGCCACTACTTCGTGGCACCGGGGCTCCAGGCCTACTTCGCTGATCCGAACAACACTACCACCTTCACTCTACCGAACTTCCAGGGCCTGAGCGCCGCGCTGTTCTCGGCGTTGAGCCAGGTCGTCAACGCTCCGACCGTCGAGGCCGCCGTCGTGATTGCCGCTGGCGTCGATGCCCAAGACGTCGGTCTGCTTTTTGGTGTCCTCGAGGCGCGTGGTTACCTGTCACTCGTGACGGGCAGTTCTCCCGCCGAGTACCGAGTGGCCGACGAAGCCCAGGCATTCTTCTCGGACGCGCAGAACCTGCCGCAGTTCGTGTTGCCCGACTTCAGCGTTGCCTTTGCCCTGTTCGCAAACAAGGTGCAGGCGTACGCTCGAGCGGACGCCAATCGCGACACCGAAGCGGGCGAGTTGGCAGGGCGCCTCGCCGCCGTTGCCGAGCAACTGACGCGAGTGTGGTTGCGCACTCTTGCGGGGTTCGTAGGACTGTCAGAAGACGTCACCGAGGTCGCAACGGCGTGGGTGTTCGGAACGCCCGACGAGAGTCTGCAACGCACCGTCGCCGTAGCCGCGGAAGCGTTGCTCGACAGTTCTCAATCGGGGGGCAAATTGCTCAGCAATGCCTACCTGGCGTCGCGCTTCTGTCGTCTGCAGCAGCTAGCTCTATTGCTTCGCAAGACGTCGATGACCGCCGATGAAGCGAGGGTGTACCTGAGCAATCAGTCCCTACACCAGCGTTTGCCAGAGGCGCTCAAGGTGTCGGTAGGCTGGTTGAACGCGGGCAGCGTCGATGCGCTGACGCGACTTCCAAGCGGTGACTTTCTCGTCGTCTCTGGTACCCAATACGCAGCCTTCGATAGCACCGACTACCGTCTGCTCAGCTCAGGCTCGCTAGATTCGATCCCTGGGGTCGCGTTGCCCGCCTCGTTCGAGACTCGGGTCCTCACCGACGGGCTCGACGCGGCATTCAGTGACACGGATGCGAGCGGAGTCGCAGTACTCTACTTGTTCGCCGGCGACCAATACGTTCGAGTGGACTCGAATGGCACCAGTGGTGTGCTGCCCTCGAGCGATTGGGGCAAGGTTCGCAACAACATCCAACAGAATGCCCACGTCGACGCGGCAGTCAGTGATGCAGCCGGGCACCTATACGTCTTCAGCGGCGATCAGTACGTGCGCTACGACGACCCCGACGATTTGCTCTCGGGACCGACCTACGTGGACGAACGGTATCCCAGATCGATTCGGGGCAAATTCGAAGCCGAAGGTCTGAGCCCCCTGCCCGCGGCGATGTACTCGGGAGTCGACGCGGCGTTTCGCGATGGCGACGGCAGCTACTTCTTCTTCCGCAACAAGCGCTTCACTCACTCGACGTCCCCCTACGAGCTGACCCCGATCCGACCGACGTGGGGTCATGTCTTGAACTACTTGTTCGAAGAGGGTCGACTCGATGCGGCCTTCGTCATCGGCAGCGCCACGTACCTGACACGCAAAGATCAGCTAACCCGCTACACCGGCCCCGCTTACCAGTTCGTGGACGAGGGGTTCCCAATCAGCTTCGGCAACATCGCCGAGAGCGAGCCGCTGCTTCGCGTGCTTCGCCGCTTTCCCGACGGGCTCGATGCCGCCTTGGCCGGCAGTGACGGGCTGCTGTACGCGTTTCGGGACGGCAGCTTCAGAAGCTCCGCGGACCCCGACACCCCGCAACCGATCTTCGAGCACTGGGGTCTGGTTCGGAACACGTTCGTCGACAACCAGCGAGTGGACGGCGCGCTGCACTACGCTGGCATCACCTATCTGTTCTGCGAAGACCAGTACGTTCGCTACAGCAGAGAAGATTACGAATTTGTCGACGAGGGCTACCCGAAGCGCGTGCATGCCAACTGGAACCTCGTCGAAAACGTGGGCGCGTTGCCATCGGGGTTGCCCTTGCCGGTCACCGCGGTTGCTGTAGGGCGTACGGCAACCGGCACGACGGATGACATCTACTTCTTCGGTGGCGACCAGTATTCCGACGCCGGTGGCGGCCTGCAGAACGTCGCTGCGCACTGGGCACGCGTCCGCAACAACATTCGGAGTAGCGGCGTCGTCGATGCCGCGATGCGTGAGGACAGCGGGCACATCTATCTGTTCTCGGGAGATCAGTTCTTTCGCTACAGCTCTGCCGCACAGACCTTCGTCGACGAGACGTATCCGCGCCGGCTCGCCGGTAACTGGGAGCAGGAAAGTAGTGGGTACTCGATCCCCGCTACCTTCACGGACGGCATTTCTGCTGCGGTACAGAGCAACGACGGGCGC
>QJWJ01000398.1 GCA_003235365.1 Deltaproteobacteria bacterium | reverse complement strand
CTGGCAGACTTCGCCCCCACCCGTGTCGACGTCAACGGAGCCGCAGTCGTGGTGCGCCAAAGCCCAGACTTCGACGAGCTGTTCGAACGCCACAACCCGACGCTGGCCGGATCGTTGCCCGTGCTCGTCAGCGACTCGAGCGTCGAGGTCGTCGACACCGACGACGCCCGGGCGACGGTCAAGCTCACCGATCTGCGCTACGAGTCGCCTGGGGGCAACTTCGACGCGAAGCTGGACATCGTCGATTTGTTCAATGGCGAAGTGAAGCGCCGCGGCGAGGTCGTGGACGTCCAGCTGACCCTGACAGCGAACCCCAAGGCGGTGGTGAGGGCCAGGCTCGAGCAAGACAAGGCACTCGGGGAACTGCGTCTAGAGCTCAATCGGATAGCGTTGGAGGAGCTCGACAACCCGATGCTCCGCATTCCGAAGGACTTGAAGGATGTACAGCTCGACGCGCGAATCTACGCGCAAGTCCCGATCGCCCTCAACCCGAAGCCGCCTAAAGGTGATCTGAGATTGACCTTCCGCGGCCTGAACTTCCCGGTGCCGCGCGAGCTTCAGGGGCTCGTGTACGGCACCCCTGTGGAAGTATCCGGCGACTTCACCCTCGATCGGAGTTTCACGCGTGCGAAGCTCAGCAAACTTCGGCTGAGCGTCGGCGCACTCGACATGAAGGGCGAGGGCAAGGCAGAGCTGGACGGCCCGGCGATCTCGTTTCAAACGAGTCTCACAGGCGATCTTTCGTGCGCCGCGATCGTTCAGTCAGCTGCCGCGGCTCACGTGGACACTGAACTGGCCAAACTGGCTGGTCTCATCGCTCGGCGGGCGCTCAAAGGTGCGGTCCGTATCGTTGCGCTGGTCAGCGGACGCAGTGACAAGCTCGACGAAACCGCCGTGGTCAAGTCGGTAGGCGTAGGCTGTGGTCTCAAACCCCTGCCGCTACCCAAGGAGGTGGAGCAGCTTCCAAGGGAGCTGTTGAAGCACCTCCCCGATCTGGGCAAGATCGGGGAACTGCCGCCCCCCGACGATCTCGAACCCCCCAAGCTCGAGCTGCCGAAACTGCCGCCGCTCCCGAAGTTCGAAGGACTGCCGAGGTTGAAGGTTCGCGACGGCGACGAGGGAACGGAGAGTCCCAAAACCGAGCCCGGCGAACGCTGACTCCCTCGACTACGGGGCGCGCAGCGCGCGGTAGGCCCCATTGAAGTACAACAGTGGATCACCCTCGCCGAGCTGAGAGGTCGCCACCTCTCCGAGGACGATGACGTGGTCGCCTCCCGGATAGATGGCGAACACCTTGCACTGCAGGTGGGCCAACGCGCCCGCGAGCAGCGGACACCCCAACGTTCCCATCGAGAAGGTCTGTCCCCCGAGTCGGTCGGATTCGGTTCGCGAAGACGCGAAGTGGTTCGACACCGCGGCCTGCTCGGCTCCCAGAACGTTGACGGCGAAATGTCCTGAGCTCTCGATCAGAGGCAGAGTCCGAGTCCCGCGGTCGAGACAAATCGAGATGAGGGGCGGCGAGAGCGAAACGCTCGTGAACGACGACGCTGTCATTCCGTGCAGCACCCCGTCGTGCGCAGCCGTTACGACGGTGACACCACTGGCCCAGCGTGCCAGGGCCGCCTTGAAGTCCTCTTCGGCAATGGACATTCGGCGGGAATAGTACGTGTGACCTCGGCCACGCCAGCGTTTTGCACGCTTGGGCGCTCACACGGTCGCACAACACGTACCGACGACGCTCCAGTCGCGTTGAATCCGGGCGTTTCGATGTCGGACATCACCCCCCCGATTTGAACCCAGGGATTGAGTTGGCCGAGACCAGTACCGTTACACGGGTAGAGTAACATTCCAATGTCACCACGTCAGTTTCTCCAGCTCCTCGGTCCCATCGCGTTGCTCGTCGGTTGCTCGAGCACCCCCGCGCCGGCAGCGAAAACGCCGGCGGAACAGTGCAAAGAGGGCGACCTGGTCGTCTGCGAACGCGCCTGCCGTTCCGGCGACTTGGACTCCTGCGTCCTCGGCGGGACCCAACTCATCGCCGCGGATGGCATCGGCGGTGAACGTGCCAAAAAGGGAGAGCAGTTGCTCGAATTGGCATGTGCCGAGGAACACCCAGCCGCCTGTGGCGTGATCGGGCAGCTCCTCGTGGAGGGTAAACTGCTCTCCGATGACCCGATCAAGGCGTCGGCGAAGCTGCGTCAGGCCTGCTTCGGTCACCACGCCCCGAGCTGCGCAACGCTGGGGGTCATGACGAAGTACGGCCGGGGTATCACCAAGGACGAGGAACGCGGCACAGAGCTGTTGCGCAACGCGTGCGCGGCAGGTGAAGCGCGAGCCTGCTACGAGGTGGCAGAGAACTACCTGTACGGCAAGCACGTGCGCGTCGACGTCGAACGCGGACTGGGCTACCTGCGTGACGGCTGCGAAAAACAGGTCGCCGCGTCTTGCTATCGAATGGGGTTGCTCCACATGAACGGCGAGTTCGTCGAACAAGACGACAAGAAGGCCTACGCCTTGTTCGTCGAGGGTTGTGGCGAACGCAAGGATCCGAATGCGTGCGGAACGCTCGGCGTATTCCACTTGGTGGGTCGTGTCGTCGAGCAGAGCAGCGCCCGGGCCGCCGAGCTGTTCGACACCGCGTGCCAAAAGGGGCAGCCCTTCGCCTGCATCGAATACACCAACATGCTGATCGAAGGTAACGGCGTGTACGTCGACTACCGGCTCGCCAAGGAAATCCTCGAAGAGCACTGCACGAAGGACACTCCTGGCGTCTGTGAAACGCTGGGCAAGCGCTACACGGAGCGCCTCGGGCCATTCGCCGATGCCACCCCCGAACGGATCAGCGAGGTGTTCGGAATGGCGTGCGAGGGTGGACAGCTGTCGGCATGCCACCAGTACGGTGATCGGTTGCTGCGAGGCGAAGGGATTGCGCGCGACGTGGCCAAGGGAGCGAAACACGTTCAGTCGGCGTGCGAAGCGGGAGACGGCAAGGCGTGCACGTACTTCGGGTTCTTGCAGCTGACCGGGCTCGGCACTTCGCGCGATGAGACCGCGGCCATGGGCGTGCTGCAGCAGGAGTGCGAAGACGGCGACCCTCGCGCTTGCACGTATCTCGCCGAAAAGCTCGAGTTCGGAGACAGCACCCGGGGCTCGAACGCCAAGGCGCGGCAGATGTACATGTCAGCCTGCAAGGCGGGCGACACCCGCGCGTGCGTCCGCGAAGCCGACTTGTTGTGGCACGGTCACGGCGTCGTTCTGAACTACAAGCTGGCGCGCGTCAGCTACGAGCGGTTGTGTGAAAGGGGTATCGCCGATGCCTGTGCGCGACTCGGGTTTGCCAGTCAAGCGGGGAAGGGCATCGCTCTGAGCTACAGCAAAGCCATCAACCTGTACGAAGACTCTTGTGTCGCCGGGTCCTGGGAAGGCTGCGCCCGCCTGGGCGTCCTGCTGCGTGACGGGATCGGTGTGAACAAGAACCTCGAACGCGCAAAGGAATTGTTGGAGCGCAGTTGTTACCATCAACACGCTCTGGGCTGCTACGGCTTGGCGCAAATGTACGAGCAAGGCCTGGGTGTCTCCCAAGATCGAGCGATGTCCCGGACGCTGCTCGAGTCGGCATGCGCGACCTACGAGAAAGAGGCCTGCTACGCCCTCGCCCGGCACTGATCGAGCGTCGTCAGCATCGAACGCCACAGCAGGGGCCCTCACGTCGAAGTGAGGACCCCTGCAATCACGCCCTGTTGTTCTCGCACCTGCAACGACGAGTCCCTGCGCGCATGGCTCAGGGCTCGACATCCGTGGATTCGTCGGACGCGGGGGTACTTCCGATCGTCGCGCCTTCGACTTCGACGTAACAGACTTGCTCCAACTCCGCGGGGCCGCTCGACCCCGCCGCGGGGCCCGCACCTGCGTCACCATCCCCCCGCTCCAGCTCGGTGCGCGGACCGCATTCGTCGGAGGAGGCGAAGCCCCAAGCGCTCAGATCACCCCAATACCCGGTGGCTTCATCCCACCCCAGGATGAGGCTGAAGTTCGCGTACTCTCCCTTCGAAAAGTCCGCCACCTGCAAACCCGTTCGGGGCCGCGCCTCGGCGCTCGGCAGATCATTCAATTCGACCATCAGCGTCGCGCGACCCACGAACGCCGAAACGAGTGCGTCGTACTCGCCGTCGAGACGGCCGTCCGCGGTCGAGGCATCGACGGACAGCGAATACCAAAGACCATCCTCGGCAGCGCCCTGGGTACCCGCACTGATACATACGGCGCCGTCGAAGTTGGTCGTGATAGACAACTCGGTACCACTGCCGTCGCGCCAGTGAACGGGTAACCTCGGCAACGAGGCGAACGGCTCGAGAGCGTCACCGAGCGAGAGCAATGGGCTGCCCTGGCGGTCGCCCAGCGGAAACGTGCCCTGGATCCCGGTCAGCTGGGCGCACTCCCCGGGAACCGGCCACTCGGCGACGGTTCCACAGGAAAACGTGTCCGCTTCGTCGTCGGACGACGTCTGCTCGTCAGGGGACAGCTCGTCTGCTGGCGGGGCGACGCACTGAGCGTCGATGTGACCGAACGTGCCGTAGGGCGTGATCTCGCCGGCGATCGCCAACGCGAGGGGTCCGTCGCCGACGACCGGAACCGTGGTCACGTCGAGCTCGCCAGCGAGGTCGGCGATCGGCAGGGTCGCATCGAAGGTGACCCGATCGACGTCTCTGGCAGTCAGTACCGCATCGAACTGCTCGTCCAGCGCACCGCCAGGCGTACTCATACGCACGCGCACGACGATCTCCAGGAAGGGGGGACACGGCGTTTCGTCCGCGTCGCCACCCAGCGGAGCGACGCCACTGGTTGCGGAGTCCGGCGTCCGCTCGGCTTGTGGTACTCGTTCCGGCTCCAGCGGCGCGACGGTCGGCGTTTCCTCGACCGGCTCCGCAGACGCAGCCAGCTCCTCGAGATTGGGTGCGAGGCCATCCGACTCGGCCAACTCGTCGTTGCGGAACACCCTGCGGATTGGACCACCTCGATAGCTGATCTCCAGCGAGACGGCCCCCTCGCCAGCTTCAGGCGAAGTAGAAAGCTCGTATTCACCGGCGGACGGTGCCCACAGCAACGTCGAGTCGAATCGCGTGTTGAGGTTGTCCAGGACGTCTTGCGCGGTGAACGACAAGCCTTCGACCTTGGAGCTGGGGTCGTCGACCGGCTCCGAGTCGTTCGTGCACATCGACAACACGGAGACCTGCGCGGAGTTTGGCCACGGCTGAAACTCACCGGAGCCGTCTCCGGTCTGCCCTCCCATCAGCGGGTCGTCGCTCGTCGTGCGATTGCACGCCACGACCAGACCGGCGCACGCAGCCCCAGCGAGCCAACGCCGCTGTCTCGAGCGCTCCCACTCACTCACGAGTTTCGACTCCAGAAGACGCGACTCGGGGCGACCGCGGTACGGCCGACGTTACGCTCGAGGAGACGCTTTGCGACGGCCATGGCACTCCCCACGCACGGCTCCGTCGGGCTGTGCACCTGCCTCGGGCCGGGGTGAACCGGGCACGCGTGAGCCCGTCGCTGATGACCATTGATGGACTATGTAGGAGCGCGGTTTCCGTGTCCAGCGTCGAACTGCACATTCACTGCTGCCAAGTTGCCCCCGGATGTGCAATCCTCACATACGATGGACTTCGATCAGATCGCCGCCGAATTCCTTCGGGCCCTGCGCGGCAAACGTTCTCAACCGGCTTTCTGCCGGCGACTCGGTTACAAGAGCAACGTCGCGTACACGTGGGAGTCGAAACGCGGATTTCCCACTGCTGCCACGGCGCTGCAAGCGGCGCGACGAGTCGGGGTCGATCTCGACCAGGCGCTTCGTCGCTTCTTTCGCGTAGCGCCGGGCTGGTTGGGGCAAACGGACTTTGCGAGCCGCGATGGCGTCGCGCATTTCCTGACGGATCTCAAGGGGCGAACCAGCATCGTCGATCTGGCGAGCTACAGCGGAAAGAGCCGCTTCGCGATCGCGCGTTGGCTCAAGGGCGAAACGGAGCCCAAACTGCCGGAGTTCTTCGAGCTGGTCGAATGCTCCTCACTGCGTCTGATCGATTTTCTCGAAACACTGGTGGACCCGCAGCAGATGCCCAGCATCACCGAGCGCTGGAAGGCCCTCGCCGTGGCGCGGCGGCTCGCCTACGACGCCCCCTGGACCCAGGCCGTGCTACGCGGTCTCGAACTCGACGAGTACCGCACCCAGCCCGATCCCCGACCAGGCTGGATCGCCGAGCGGATCGGCATCGAGCTCGACGAAGAGGAACACTGCTTGCACCTGCTCGAACAAACGGGGCAGATACGTCGCCAGGGCGCCCACTGGGTGATCGGGCAAGAGATGGCGTTGGATACTCGCGGAGATCCTGCCGCCGCACGTCGTCTGAAGACTTGGTGGGGGCGCATGGCGCTCGATCGCGTCGAGCGCGGCGAGCGCGGAATGATGTACAACCTCGTCAGCGTCTCAGCGAAGGACCTCGAGCGCATGCGGGAGCTGCAAAAGGCGTACTTCAACGAATTGAGGACCATCGTCGCCCAATCTCAACCGATCGAACGCGTCGTGCTAGCGACCGTCCAGCTACTCGACTTGGGTGAACGAGCTGGCACCGATCAAGCAACGCCGGCTCACAGCGCGTCGGTACATCCAACGCGATGAAGTCTGATTGAGCCAGCTCAGAAACGCCCGCTGAGTGCCACGCCGAGCCCTCGCGCGCTCAGTGCAAACCGAGTCGAACGCGTGGCCTCCTCGGGATCGGGATCCGGCCAGAGCAACCACGTTGCCAAGAAGGTTGCCGCGCCAACCCCTGCGGCGATGTAACCAACGCTCGCGATACGCCGATCATTGATCGCATCCCGATCCGCGTCGTGGGCGACGACGCAACGGGGGTCGGCGTTCGGGTCTGCGCAGCCGTCCGGACTGTTGATCTCGGCGACGATGCGGTCGCGCGCCCGTCGATTTTCGGCGGCCTCGCTCGTGAACCACACGCCAGTCCCGAGAGCACCCAGCGTGAACAGCGCCTCAGTGGCCAGCACCACCACCTGCGCCGTCATCGGTCCAGAATCGACGGCGACCCTCGGAACCGTTTCCCCCGTCTCGGGCGCCGGTCTCGCGGGTGCCGGGGGTCGGTCCGGCACCAATTCGATTCTCAATTGGCGGCGATCTTTCGGAAGTAGATTGAGTACCTGCGTGAATGGTTGATGGTCTGGGGCGACGACGTCCACGCGACGCCCGCCGGGATCGACGGGGATTGGGCTGCCCAACAACTTCGCTCCAAGACGCTTGCCGTCCAAGTACAGCTCGACTCCCTCGGGCGGTTCGTGAACCATCAATTGCAGGCTGGGAGTGACTTCTTCGAGGTTCTTTATCGCGGCGGGGAGCAACTCGGCCACGTCAGGGGCGTTCGCTCCTTCGTCCAACAATTGTGAGGCCCGACGGTAGTCGACCAGCGCCTCGACCCAGCGGTGCTGTTGCTCTTTGCAGAACGCGAGGTGAAAGCGCAGGCCCGGGGTCTCGAGAATGCCGATGGCCTTGTCCAGGCTCATCTCGCAATCCACCCACTGCTTGTCGCGCTGGTGTTGCCGCGCGTCTTGGTAGAGCTGCTGAGCGACGGCCACCTCTTCGGCACTCCGTCCAGCAGTCTGCGACTGCGCACTGGCGCGGCTGCCAAATGACGACGCACCGCAAACCAGTGACGACATCAGCGCCCAGCGCGCCAACCGATGCCCGCGCCCATGGCGCGACCGCACTCTTGCTCCGGCCTGGATCATCAGAAACGTCCCCACACCGACAATGCAGCTTCTCCTTCGCCGACCATCGGCGAAACCATCACCGAAGCGGCGTCCTGTCCATCACTCGGCGCCGCGGACGCCCCGATCAAGCCGTATACGCCCAACGTCAACAGCGCGGCCCCCGCCGAGCCGAGGAAGGCAAGACTCGCCACCCGATCTCGATCGGTGGCCAGTTGCAGCGTGTTGTGCAGGTTTCCGCACCCCGGCGCGGTGCGGCCGCTCACGCACGCAGTGTCCGTCTCTCGCAACGCGGCGCGCTGCCGTGCGGCGTCGTCCCGCGCAGCCTCGGCGCCGAAGTGAAACCCGACACCGACGCCGACTGCAGCAACCGTCAGCACGCCCCCGGTCACGAGTATCAGCGTCCCGACCTCGGTTTCCTTGGTTCGGACCGCGGTGGAGGGCGCGGGGGCGCCTTCTGCGACAGGGCGCATTTGCGGGCGCAGCGTGTGATTGCTCCCCGCCGGAACGTAGAGGTGCGCCTCATTCCCCTCGAACCCCGTCTTACGAAAGTGAAATGTGTGCTCACCGGGCTCGATGAACAGGTCGTGCTCGACGGGCAACGTTGCGACGACTTCGCCGTCGACCAACAGTTCGACACCGGGCTGCTGCCCTTCGAGCGTCAGCGTGACGACCCGCGCGCGAGCTTCGGCAAAACCCTGCATCACCAACCCCTTCGCTTCCGGGTCGCCAGCGGCCGGATACTCGCGCAACGACTGTTCGAGGTGTTCAGCCGCATCGCGGTAACGACCCAGGTGCAACTCGATCTGACCCAGCCCCCCGGCGTTGCGATAGTCGGGCTGTAACGCGAAAGCGCGCCGCATGTGCATCAGCGCCGTCGTCGCGTCGCCGCGCTCGAACGCACGAGAGCCCGCCGCAAACTGCTCGTCGGCGCCTTCGGCACTGGTGCCGTGGGTCGCATCGATCGGCCCGTGCTGAGACTGGGCAGAAGCGTTCGGTTGCGCCGCTGCCACCAACGCGACCATTACGACGGAGGCCGGGGCATGCCGCAGAAGGAACGCCGATCTTGCTTTGGCGCTCGGGGCTACTCGAGCCAAACCTTCCGCTCCTTGGGCGCGAGCCACACGCGGTTCTGCGACGGGGCTTCATCGCCCTGGGGTGGATTCGACGGCGCGCCGGCAGCCTCGTTCGCCTGCCGCGGTTCGGGAGCTCGGGTCGGCTTGGCCCCGCGGCCCCCCGTCGAGGTCGTCGGTTGCGATGCTTTCACGGAGGGGCGACCAGCCGCACGCGGCGTGGCGACCGCCACCCGCGCGCCAGTCACCCGAGAGCCGCTCGTGCCGGCGGCACCCGGGTCACGTGTTTGTTCGTGCAGATCAGTCGACGCGGCGGCTTCGGCCGATTCATCGAGCTCTTCCACGACGGTCGGCGTCGGTCCGGAACTCGTGACGCCTCCCACTCGCTCCAGGCTGTCCCAGGCGCGCCCCACGACGTGTTCGTCAGCGTCGGCAGCAGCTCGAAGCCCCAACGCAGGCGACCAGGGGCCGAACCACACGATTGCCCCCAGTAGCGAGCCAACCGCCAACCCAATCAAGAGCCCTCGCCACGGTCCGCGATCTTCCTTGACGAAGCGCGCGGCGAGCACCGTCATCTGCATCCGTGGATCCAGCTCGGGAGAGAGCTTGATCGTGGCGTTCTCCATCGTCCGCGCGTCCGGTTGTTCCGGGACCGAGTGCGGCGGCACGTACTCGCGCGCGCGCCTCGGGAGCAGCTCCCCCTGACGACGCTCCGCAAACTCAGTCTTTTCGCTTCCCATGGCCTTCAGCATCCCAGCACCGGCCGTTCGGCACTGGATCCAAGCACATCGGGGTAGGTTTTTGCACACTGACCCGGAAATCTCCAGCTGCGCCACGCACTGGAGCCATGAGCCGCGGCAAGTCGCGGCCCCGGAGCCAGTCGCCGCAGCGGATGACACAGGTTTCGCCCGTTTCGAATCACCGTCTCACGTCGTCCACCGCCAAGCCCAGTTTTGCCTTTTTTGCGGACGCCGCTCTGCTAGGTTGCGCGCCCGCTGCGCCGGCGAAGCAATTCGCTCTGCGCCATCGCCGACCTCGGGCCCCAGCCCCCCTGCCCGATTCGAGCCCCCAAACCTCTCAGGAGCCGGCAAATGCTGACAGTCAACGACGTCTCGATGAACTTCGGAACCAAGGTTCTATTCGACAACGTCAACGTCACCTTCAACGACGGCGAACGGTACGGCCTCACCGGTCCCAACGGCGCCGGCAAGTCGACCTTCATGAAGATCCTCGCGGGGGAGCTCGAAGCTCTCGGCGGCCACGTCTCACACAGCGGCCGCCTCGGAGTCCTCAAGCAGGACCACTCCATCTACAACGACCACAAGATCATCGACGTCGTGATGATGGGTAACCCCGCGCTGTGGGCGGCATTGCACGAGAAAGAGCAGTTGCTGGAAAAGGGCGACGACCTGACCGACGAGGACGGCATGCGACTCGGCGAGTTGGAGGGCGTGATCGCCGAGGAAGATGGCTACACCGCCGACGCCGAAGCTACCGAACTACTCGAAGGCCTCGGCATCCCTTCCGAACACCATCAGCAGAAGCTGGACATCTTACAGGGCGGCGACCGCGTGCGAGTGCTGCTGGCCCAAGCGCTGTTCGGCAACCCCGAAACGCTCCTGCTCGACGAACCCACCAACAGCCTGGACATTGCGAGCATTCGCTGGCTGGAGAGCTTCTTGCTCACCTACGGCGGCGCTCTGGTGGTCATCAGCCATGACCGGCATTTCCTCAACGAGGTCTGCACGAAGATCGCCGACATCGATTACGAAACGATCATCGTCTACAACGGCAACTACGACGACATGGTCGGTGCCAAGGCCGAAGCCCGAACTTCCCTGGAACTCGCCAACGCAGCGCGAGAAAAGAAGATCGGAGACCTGCAGGAATTCGTGCAACGTTTCCGCGCCGGTTCCCGAGCGAGCCAGGTCAAGTCGCGAGAGAAGCAGCTGGAGCGCGAGCGCACGGCGCTGGGCGACCTGAAGCGCTCCAACATCCAGCGGCCGTTCATTCGTTTCGACCAGGCTCGCCCCAGCGGCAAGAACGTGCTCAGCGTCGTGAACCTATGCAAGGAGTTCGACGGCAAGGTGATCTGCCGCGACTTCAACCTGAGCGTTCCGCGCGGGAGCAAGATCGCACTCGTCGGCCCCAACGGCATCGGCAAGACCACGATGCTGCGCATGCTCGAAGGGCAGCTGAAACCCGACCAAGGCGAAGTCGAGTGGGGCTACGAGGCGCGCATCGGCTACATGCCGCAAGAGCACTCGGAGATGATCGAAAAGAGCGATCAGACCGCGCGCGACTGGCTGTGGAGCTTCAACAACAAGGTCGACGAGGAAGGCCTACGCGCGCTGTTCGGGCGCCTGCTGTTCCGAAAGGACGAGCCTCTGAAACCGACCAAGGTGCTCTCGGGTGGCGAAACCGTTCGGCTGCTCATTGCGCGTTTGATGTTGCTCGAGCCCAACGTACTGCTGCTGGACGAGCCCACCAACCACCTGGATCTCGAGGCCATTCGCTCGTTGACCGAAGCACTCGAACGCTACGAAGGGTCCTGCGTGTTCGTTACCCACGACCGACAAATGGTCTCGCAAGTGGCGACGCGCGTCTTAGAAATGTCCGAATCTGGGATTCGTGAACTGACACCCGACGAGTTCAGCGAGGGGCAGTTCTTGTTGACTCGCAAGACGTACGAGAAGCCGAGCTGGTAGAGACGTAGATGCCAGACCCGCGAGGGCCACGCGCGGCGGCCACCCGGACGCTCCGCCGCGACCCTACTGCGGGGATCTCGCCCGCAGCCACTCGAGCGAGGCACCGAGGGCTGCCGCCAGGTCGGGCTGGGCAACCTCCGCTGGCACCGCCCGGTAACGAAACTGCACGGTCAGCACGCTGCGCACGTAGGCGGCTTTGTTCGACACGCGCCAGAACCAATCAGCCGCGGTCTGGGGTACGTCGAAGTAGTCGTACACGCGGCCGCCCCGGAACTCGATCTGTAGGCGTCGATCGTCGGCGCAGTAAGCTGCACTCACGATGCCGTCACTGTCCACGACCTGCCTGACCACGCTTGGGGTCTAACACCGCCGAACGCCGGACGGCAACTTCAGGTCGGACAGCTTCTGTCCGATCAACGGCAGCCAAAACGGCTCGCGGTGCCCAAGACCGCGGACTTGCCGAACGTCGCCCTGCTCGTCACGTTCCCGAATCGGGCGTACCCGCGTCGGCTGCGGGTGCTGCGGCGTCGCGAGTCGCACCCGAATCGCCGCGCTTCGGCCCCCAGCGACTGATGAACCGGCATTCGTCGATGCATCCATCATAGAGCACGTAGCACTGGTCCTCGTGTCGCGCGTCACGCAGACCGCGCGCGCCGATCTGCTGGCACTCGTCGAGCTCCTCGTACCCGAGCCCCTCGCACTCCGTGGCCAGCTCTTCGCACATCTGACGCGGCGGCGGCTCACGCCTCGAATCGGAACTGCACGACCAACACGAGGAGCACGCGACGAGCCCTAGTATCAAGGAACTGAAGTTCCTCGAACGAATGAGACAGAAGGTCCCCTGGAGCAAACCGAGGCGTTTCGCGGAATTGCTGCGGCCCTCACCCAGTTGGGGGCCGCGGCATTTCTTCGAGAAACCACGGTTCCAGGGGACAAGGACGCGGCGTAAATGGCGGAAGTTCAACGGTCTCACGCGCGGCGAGTGTATCAAATGCGCTCCGCGGATGACCAGCCGCTCCGACGAGGCGCGACCGCGGCGGCTGCTTCACCGAAAGTTTTCTGGCTAGGGTCCGTATCGGCCCTTGCAGCCAGCGCTAACCGTTCCAAAACCTACACGAAACACATACGAAACTTTTCTTCCAATCGGGCTTGGGCCCGGTATGCTGAACACAATGGCACTAGATCTCCACCTGGAAATCCCGGGACGCGCACCGAATCGCCTGTTCGCGATCGACTACTCAACGCATGGCGCGCTGTACGACAAGCTTCCAGCGGGCTTCCCCCTACTCCGTCGCTTCGCGAACTATTCTGGAGATGGCGCGGTAACCGGTCGGGAACTCGATGCCCTGACGCTGGAACTCTCGCGCGCCCGAGCATTGTTCAGTCGAGACGACGACGCACTCGATCTGATCGAACGGATCGAACGAGTGGTGAGCCGAGCGAAAAACGCGCGGGCGAACATTGTCGCCTTGGCCGACTGAGTGGGTTGCACCCGGTCGAACCGACTCATTGTAACTAGCGCCCGCGGCGCAACCGCCAGAGCGGAAGCGCGCGATCCGGTTTGGGACATGGCTACCGGTCACCTACAGGGCCCCCGCACCATTACGGCGCGGTGGCTTATCGATGTGAAACGTTTGCCCGTTCTCGAACTTCGGAGCTCGACCTCCATCCGTCAAACTCGGAACGTAAGAGCGGGCACTCGACGCCCCTAGTACTTCTACCAGCGCCACCCCATCATGACTCGACGCGGCCCTTCTCTCGACAAGCTCATGCGTATGGTCCACTTCCACGCACGGGCACTTCAGAACAGAAGCCACGGGTTGGCGGATCTCGACGAGTTGGTCGCTGCGGGTTCAGTCGGCTTGGCCCAGGCACTCAGCAGCACCGATCCGAGTGCACCCACGTTCCGCAGCTACGCGCTGCGACGCGTGCAGGGCGCGATGCTCGATCACCTGCGACAGCTCGATCCCCTGTGCCGTTCGGAGCGCAAGAACGCACGCAAGATCCGCGACGCGGTCGAGCGGTTGCGGATGCAGTTGGGTCGGGAACCGAGCCCCACGGAGATTGTCAAAGAATCGGGTCTCAATCAAACCGAGTACGAGGACGCGCGCCTCAACTCCGAGCGCCATCACCGCGTCGGCATCGTCACCACGCTGCGCCCCGCAGAAGCCGACACGGAATCCGTTTGGCTGGCGCGTGACGAAGGCCCTTCCGCCGAAGAAGCACTGGAACACCACTCCAATCGCAAGCTGCTCGCGAAAATCACCGAGTCACTCGACGAGCGGACTCGGTACGTCATCGAGAGCTACTACTACGAGCGCCGCGTCATGAGCGACATCGCCGCGGAGCTCGGAGTGTCCGAATCGCGAGTTTCTCAGATGCTGAAAAAGGGAGTGGATCAGTTGCGCGAGCTGGCGGGCAACGAGATGACCGTCGTCCACGAGACCCACTGAGAGCATCACTCAGGTGGCGTCCGGCCCCGCGCCGCCGCGACCGCCTGCAACCACTGCAGCCCATAGCGCTCGTCGGGCTCGAGGTAGTGGCCCTCGCTCCACTCGTTGAGCGAAGCAACGAACACCACACGTTCCGCCTCGGGCGAGCGCTGGGCAAACGCCAACGCGCGCTCGAGCGCCGCACGGAATCGGGAGGGGTTACCGCCGACGACCACCGGTGACCAAGGGTACCTGTCGGGTCGCTTCGAACCGAAGTCTGCCCCGCGCGGTGAGGCGTCCCAACCCGTCGCGACGGACGGGTGATACGGCAGCGCGGACCGAGCGGCGACGGGAGCCCACTCGTCGGCCCGCGCCGACGCCCGCTCCGCGTAGTCCTGAAGGAACGGACCTTTCCAATCCGGCAAGTGCACGTAGTGAGTCACGCTATCGAACCCTGCGGGGCGCAGTTGCTCGAACAGCTCGGGCTGCGGATCGATCGCCGCCAAGTGCAACTTGGGCAAGCCCCTGGCAACGAGCATCTCACGAGCTCGGGCGATCGCAACAGCCACGCCGTCGCTCCCCAACTCTCGCCAGAGAAAGGTCGTGTCGAAAACGGAGAAGTACGCCGCATCGCCGACTCGTAGGTAGTTCTGCCGAACGAAGTAGCGCTCTGCAACGTATTGGAGCAGGCGAACGAAGTCGTCGATGTCGCTGGAGACACGACGTGCCTCATCGATGACCGGCAAGTCCGCGCGACGCACAGGAAGCACCCGACGCGGCATGCGATTGGCCCACATCAACGCGAAAGGATATTCGCTGCCCACTGCCGATCCGAGAAACCCGTGGTCCAGTGCGTCTTGGAAGACACGCTTACCCCGGCACCAAAAGAAGCCGTAGACCCAACCGTCCACGCCGTGCTCACGGCACGCTTCGACGCGTCGAGTGACCGCCATTGGGTCTCGATCGTCATAGGGGCCCCACAAGGGCCGTCGGGGCTGCCAATGGTTCTCGAACCGGGGCCTACAATCCGCCACGAGATCCCACTCGGTGAAGCCGGGGTAGAACGCGCGATCGCGCTCCTCGATGGGATGCCAGCCCGGGTACACGTATGCCAGTACCCGCATCGTCAGGCAGAGACCTGCTCGGTGACGGGCCGTTGCCCGACGGGGGGTAGACGCGCAGAGAACACGGCGGCGGCTCCGAGCATCACCGCCGCGGTGCCCAAACACGCTGCCATTCCCGCTGCCTGATAGACGACCCCCGACAGCACCGTTCCCAACAGACGGCCGATGGCGTTGGCCATGTAGTAGAAGCCCACGTTCGCAGCTGCCTTATCGCGTTCCGAGTAGGCCAAGATCAGGTATGAGTGCAGCGACGAGTTGACAGCGAAGACGGCGCCGAATACCGCAAGCCCAATCACGACGACCCACACGGCACGCAGCTCGAGGTACAGAGCGGCGACCATCAGCAGCGGAACGCCCGCCAACAACACGGACCAGGTGAATGCAGACCTCGCGTCATCGGGATGCCGTCGCAACGCCAGCACACGCGGTGCGAAGGACTGCACCACGCCGTAACCGATGACCCAGGCGGCCATGAAGCTTCCAACGCGCACGTATTCCCAGCCCAGTTGCTCGCTGCAGTACACGGGCAAGGCCACGACGAACCAAACGTCGCGAGCGCCGAAGAGAAACACTCGCGCTGCGGCCATCAAATTCACCCCCCGGGTCTTGGACATCAGCTGCCCGAGACGCGCCTTGACCTTGGGCTTGCCCAGGCTCGCAGGCAGAGCCAACTGAGTCACGACCCAACTGCAAAGCACCCCGGCACCCATTGCGTAGAGCGCTCCGACGAAACCCAACCACGACAAGAGCACGCCACCGAGAAAGAAGCCGACACCCTTCAGCGCATTTTTCGAGCCGGTGAGCAGCGCAACCCACTTGAACAGCGTCCCCGAAGCTCCTTCGGGTAGCACCAACTTGATCGCCGTCTTGGCACTGAGCTTGGTCAAGTCTTTCGCGACCCCCGAAATGCCTTGAGCTGCAAGCACGAACGAAACTTGGGCAGGCACGCTCCACTCCACGTCCAGCAGGCTGAGCATGGTCAAAGCGACTGCCTGAAGTAACAGACCACCGACGAGCGTGATCTTCAAGCCGATGCGCGCCGCAACCGTGCCACCAACCAGATTCGTGACGGCGCCCAGGACCTCGTACAACAAGAACAGGGTCGCCAACTGCAGCGGTGAATAGCCGAGCTCGTGAAAGTGCAAGAGCACGAGCATCCGCAGCGCGCCGTCGGTGAGCGTGAAAGCCCAGTAGGCGGCCGTGACCAGGGCGTAGTTCGTCAGGCTGACGTCACGGCTCACGTCCGTGTCCATTCGTGCCTCAGGCGAATCATGCAGGACAACTACCTGGACGCTGGACGCTGTCAAGCAAACAGCGCGGTCCGTGTCGACCGTCACGCAAGTGCCACCGTACGCGCGCTTGCGCGGGGTCGGTCGATGCGACGCCGGCATTCCCCACGACGGTCGAGCTCACCCCTTCGTTTCACTTGACGGGTCGCGGGCAGACAGCCAAGTTGACTAGATCGCGAGGCCGGACAATCGTTGCTGCTTCCGCTTTACGAATCGAGCCATCAGATGGGCGAGCACGGAACATCACATCAACTCTGCAGTGGGCCCCGACGCGTCGACGGGCGCCCGCACGTCACGCGCGGCGTGCTCTTCTGCGCGGCGGCGCTGTGCCTGTCGACGTCTTGCTCGACGGCGGCCTCGAGCAAGAACGCGGAGCCCGTCGAGAGTTCATTCGAGGCCCCCACGTCACCGAGTCACCCAGCAGGCGACGCGCCGGTGCCGGCAACGCCCGCCACTGGCAGCAACGGCTCGCCCGGCGTGTCGATCGCTCCGAGTGGTTCAGCGCCGGTGACCCCCTCGCCCTCGAGCCCACTCGATGGCCCCGCATCACCGACGACGTCACCGACGAGCGGCGCATCCGGGCAAGTCGCTTCCGGGGGCAGTGGCGGGACGGGTTCGATGGTGGAAGGCAGCGGTGGGACGTCCCCAAACGGCCCAAGTGATCCCAGTGCCGCGGGAGGATCAGCCGGCAACGCCACCGTTTCGCCGTCCGATGGAGAGCCCGGACCGCGTTTCGTCGGCCGCTTCGACATCGCCGCCGACGGCTCGGCGAGCTTCGAATGGTCCGGCAGCGGCGTGGTCGCTCGTTTCGAAGGAACCGGAATCGCCGTCACCATCGAGGACGGCGGCGACAACCAGTTCGCGGTGGTCGTGGACGGTCAGCTCCAGCCGACGCTCGGGCTGCAGCCCGGAACGAACAGCTACCCCCTTGCGGCTGGACTCGAAGAGGGCCAGCACGAAGTGGAGCTGTATCGCCGAACCGAAGCGTCGTTCGGCACGAGTCGTTTCGCGAGCTTCAGTGTGGACGACGGCCGACTACTTGCCCCCCCGCCAGCCCCGGGGCGCACCATCGAGCTGATTGGTGACTCGATCAGCTGCGGTTACGGCAACGAGGGGACGTCTACCAGCTGCGGATTCTCAGCGGATACGGAGAATCACTACGCCACCTATGGTGCGATCGCCGCACGCGCCCTGAACGCGGATCTGATCACGGTGGCTTGGTCCGGCAAGGGCGTCGTCTACAACTACGACACGGACACGGTCGACCCATTGCCGGCGTTGTACGATCGCACGCTGCCCACCGTGGCTGACAGTCTCTGGGACTTCTCCACGCCCGTCGATGCGGTCGTGATCAATCTCGGCACGAACGACTTCAGCACCGACGACGACCCGAGCCCCCAGTTGTTCCAGGATCGCTACGTTGCGTTGCTGGAGCACTTGCGGGACGTGTACCCAGAAGCATTCATTCTGTGCACGGTCGGGCCGTTACTGTCCGGGAGCGACCTGCAAGCAGCACGTGACGGCATCGATGCAGCGATCGCGACTCGGGCGACCGCGGGCGACGATGCACTCGCATCGTGGGAAATGAACATTTCGAACGACGCCCCCGGATGCGACTGGCACCCGAGTTTGGCCACGCATCAAGCAATGGCTGACGCCCTCGTCGCCGAGCTCAAGAAGCATTTGGCCTGGTGATCGGGACGCGGCACCGAGCGCGCCCCGATCATCGCCCCTTTCGACGCTGACCGGCGCACGGGCTTCGCCGGCTCCCTGGGACTTGCTGGGACTTGGCGGCCGACAGACCCAAACGGTCAGTCTGGGTCGTCCCGCGCCCCGCGCTGCCCTGTTTCGCGCCATCACGAACTGCGAGCCTGAGCCCACAACCATTGGAAATAGCCCCTGCGCACAACGCTGTGGTAGGTGCGTCTGTCGACGCCCCGATGAATCTGTGGACCAAGAAGTGGCGAGCGACCCCAGTCTGGTTGCGCGACGGCTCGAAGCTCGTGGGCTGGGTCGCGCTCGGCGTACTGCTCGTGGTGGCGATCCTGACCTCCCACTACCATGCAGGGGGCCGTCAGACGTTCGCGCAGCATTGGGGCATCCCCGATCAGGTGTTGAGCTATGGCGAGGCAAAGCTCTACGCGTTCATGCTCGCGCTCGGGATCCCCGCCAGCATTTGCTTCACCAACGCCCTGAACCTGCTGCCGTGGGGGCGGGGGGCACCTGGGTCCAACGCCGCGCCCAGTCGTTGGCCGCTCATCCCCCCGGCGCTATTTGCTGCTCTCGGTGCGTTTCTCATCGCCAAGTTCGTCATCCATTGGGCTCACTTCACCGACGACGAGCAAGCGTACGTCTTCCAAGCGCACCTGTACGCGCAAGGAAAACTGACTGCGCCGATCATCGAGCCCCGCGCCGCGTTCAGTCACTCCTTCGTCGTCCCGGTGAGACCCATCGACGGCGTCCCGCAATGGTCGGGCACCTATCCGGTGTTGCAACCGCTGTTGATGGCGGTGTCGAGCTTCTTCGGGCGACTGCACTGGTCGCAGTTCGTCTGCGTCGGCCTGCTCACGTACAACGCCGGAAGGCTAGCGCAGCGCATTTTCGGTGATCGCAGCGTCGGGATCATCACTTCTTGGTTGTGCGCCCTATCGCCGATGCTACTCGGGCTGGGCTCCACGCATCACACGGCGGTTCTCAGCGCGACGTTGACCGTTGCCGGCGCGCGCGCCTTGCTGTGGTGCTTCGCGAGCGGAGGTCTGTTGCCGGGGTTCGCGGTCGGCATGGCCGTCGGAGCGTTGATGCTGACGCGGCCGATGGAGGGGGCCTACTGTGTCGTCCTCTCGACCCTGTCACTGCTGTGGTACGCCTCGTCGGCGCTGCTCAGCGGCGACCGCTCGAGAAGAAATCGCGCGTTGCTGACCTTCTTGGGGTTCGCGCTCGGAGGGGTTCCCGCCCTCGGCATCTTCGTCGGCGTAAACCTGCACCTGACCGGCCACCCCCTGCACGGTGCGTACTCGGTTCTCGAAGAGCGCATCGGACGCTTCTTCGGATTCGGCGAGCACCTGATGTGGGGCCGGACCCACAGTTGGTCGATAGGGCTGGTCCAGACGGTAACCGCATTCGTGAGGGTCAATGCCTTCATGTTCGGCTGGCCCGCGTCGTTCTTGTTCGTTCTCGTCGCGCTGATGCGGCCATTTCGACGCCCGGCGGTGCTCGTATTGCTCGCCCTGCTGCTGGTGCACGTCTCCGCCTATTTTTTCCTGGCCTTCGGCTCGGTGCACGACTTCGGACACGCCTACCACGTCTGGCACCTGCCCTGGGTGGCGGCGATCACCGCCTGGGTCCTGATCCGAGGCGCGCGCGCCGTCGAAGCCGATGGCTGGGGGAGGCTGCCCCACCGTTTCATTCCACTCGCCGCGGGCATGACGATCTTTTCCGTGTCGGCATTCTGGTCAGTGGAAATCACGCGCTGGAGTGACGTCGCTGCCGTCGTGCGCGCTCCGATTGACGCGGCCGAAGAGGCTGCCGGGGATGAGCCCGCGATCGTCTTGTGGACACACATTCAGGCGCCCGGCACGCAACAATCGTGGGTCTTTCTCGCGCCCGCGCCCGTCCCTGACGCGCAGATCCTCTGGGCGCGCGACAACGCCGCCTACTACCCCATGCTGGCGCGGAACTTCCCCGACCGCGAGTTCTTCAAGTTGCAGTGGGAGGGCGGAAAGCCCATCGTCCGCCCGTTCACTCTACCGAACAACAAGCGCAAGCCTTCAGTCAGCAAGGCGAAGCCCAAGAAGCGCAAACCCAAGCCCCCCAATTCGGCGACTACGTCCACGAGCGCAACTCCCGCCAACACCGAC
>QJWJ01000003.1 GCA_003235365.1 Deltaproteobacteria bacterium | reverse complement strand
GGATCGAAGACGATCGACTCCACGAGAAAGTCGTCGACGCCGAATGCGCGCTCCGCTTGATGTTGAAATTGTCGCACCATTCCGAGCGTGTCCAGGTGCCCGTACACACCGGTAGCGCCATAGCTCGCGAACAACTCCAATTCCCCCAAGTCCGAGGTAAACCCGCGACGCTGACAGTTTGCCCAGCCTTCACCCACGGTCGGAAAGCGCTGTTCACAGAAACTGGTGAAGCTCTCGTACTCCTCTTGCGCCCAGCTGAAGCTCTCGCCGGCACACAGATCGGCAGCGGCATCTTCGAGGTTGACCGTGCAACGTCGCTGCAGGCCTCCCTCCTCGCAAAGTTTCTGGCAATTCTGGACCGTGAGCGAGCCGCACTCGATCTGCGCGCGGCGCTCCTCCACACCGCGGCAAGGCTGGGTCGGGCCGTTCTCGCAGGTCTGCGATTCCGACACTGCGACGCTTTGATCGTACTGCGCGCCCTCGGCACTGAGCATTCCTAGATCATCGGCCGGAACGCAGTCGAAGCGCAACGTGTTGCGCGCGATGTTGCGCGTCATCGCAAACTGGTAGCCGTCGCAATCCTCGGTGCAGCTGTAGTCGGTTTCGTAGTGTTGGGAGGGGGCCAGCGAGTAGTGATACTCAGCCAAGCAATCACCCTGTGAAGCCGTGTCGTCCTCGTCGGAAATGACGATGAACGCGACGCGCTCGGGCAGTAGCTCGGGCGATTGCTTGATGTAGCGCGCCAAGGTGCACAGCGGCTGTTCCTGAGGGGAGCCGGTAGTACCGAGGGCTAGAATGTGCTCGACGACCCGATCTTTCTCGGCGTCGAGTTCGGCCGGAGTCATCTGCGCAGTCAGCGTTCCGACAGGCTGGGGCATCTGGAACTCCCAGCGCCCACGCAGCGAAAACTCCTGCTGCGGGGGCGGATAGCGGGGACACGCCATGGGCTGCCCCAGCGCGTCTTGGCAGTCCACCACGTAGCGAGTCACCGGGTCGGTGTATGGTTCGAGGCTGGCAGGGTCTCGCCACCCGACGATTGGCTCACCGTCGTGCCATTGGAAGGCCTCTTCGCTGCTCTGCCCGTATTGCGTCGTGGACAGCACGAAGAATCGCACGTCGTGCCCGTAGACGTTCGTGACGAGATCGCTCAATCCGCTGGCGAGATCCTCCCGAGACCAGCTGAGACTCCCGGAGTTGTCTGCGACGATCACCACGTCGAAGGGCGGTGGTGTACTGAGAACGACGGCTTCGAAGTCCACGACGCGCGTGCACCCAGCCCCGGGGTCCGTCGGTTGCTGTTCGACCAACGGTTCGTCGCTGGGCACCGGAGCGGCACCCGGCCCTTCTGCCGAGTCGGCAGTCGCGGGCGAGATCGTCGCGACGGGTGAATCATGTCCTGATCGACTCTGACCGGTACCGTCTTTCCCTCCGCCGGAGCACGCGATGAGGCACGTGGCGCCCGCCACGGCTTGCAGAACACGACCGCCCGATGCGCTGCGGTGTAGTGGGCCATGCAAGGCGCTCGCGGCGAATGGATCGTTCGAGCCTGCGCCGAGGGACGCGCCACCCGCCGCACGCGGGCGGGGCTGACCCACGACCCTTCGAAGTGACACCATGGCAATCACACTACTGCCTCCATTCCTCGGGGGTGACGTCGACCCAAACGAGATTCTGACATTGGACCCTGATCTGCCCAGCGCCGCCAGGACGACACTGCCCGGTCAGGTTGAACACACAGCTACCGCCGTCGAATTCACAGGCGTCGCCAATCGTCGGTGGCTCGAGGGGACAGGCGCTGAGGTAGTCGGGAGGCTGGTCGGCGTAGTGCACGTGGCAGTTCCAGGCTCGTATCGGCGTGTCGCCCCCGGGTTCGAGGTAGCACCCACACGAGCAGGTCTCCGCGCCCGGATAGATGCACACCTCTCCGAGCGGCGTGAACTCGTCCTGCTCACACGACGCGCCAGTGCGCGGCGGTTGCTGGGGACAATACGCGTCGCTCTCACAATCACGTCCGGCCCGGAGCAGCGCCCATTGCCCTTGCCAACACAGCCAGTGGCTCCGACAAATCGGGCGCTCGCCAAACGTGCACTGCGTGTTGTCGACTTCACACGGCTCGCCTTCGTTGGGCTCCGACGCGGGGCAGCTCTCCGGGCAATCCCTCGCGCCGTAAAAAAGCCCCCAAGTGTCGTTGCGCCCGCAGATCACGCGACTTCGACAGAAGAGCTCGCTGCCGTATTTGCAGACCAGTTCGTACTGGGGACACGGCTCGCCGAGGGCGGGTGCTTGGACCGGGCAAAGCTCGGGATTGTCGATGGGATCGTCCATCGCGTCGAGACCAAACTCGGGGAGCGGGCGGGGAGGTCCGGCGTCAGCTTCGACAGAACCGTCGTCGCGCAACTCAACAGGCGCGTCGTCCGAAGTTCGGGAACCGCCAGCCCCAACTCCAACTCCGGGCGGTGTCGACGAGCCCGGTGAGGCCAACGGGGGGGTGTAGGCCGAACTCGACGCGCTCAGCGCTGCATCACCCCCTGCCCCTGCTTCGCTCTGAGTGCTGCCCAAGCCATCAGGAATCTCGACGGCGGTGTTGCCCCCCATCCCAATCGAAGCTTCAGGCGTTGCGTGAGGCACGTCCGCGGCTGACTGAGAATCATTCGAGCACCCCGCCGCTAGGGTGCAGCCGACGGCAACGCCCAAGACCACGAGGATGAGACGGTGCGGCCAGCCCATGTCCCGCAGGTTAGCGCGCCAACCGGACGGGTTTGGGCGAAAAGATCTGCGCCCCAAGCGGCAGGTGCCGTTCTCGACCGACCTGCCTACATGCGGCGCCGCATCTCCGGCCGAGACTGCGAAGTGTGCCCGTGATCGCAGTACCGAAAGCCATGATCTCGATGTCCCGGAGCGATCGAAACGCGCAGGCGACGGGGCGTCGTTCGCTTCGAACGGATGACGCCCATAGAGCGCATCCAGGACGGTCCGTTGGAGTCGCATGATTGCGCCGAACGGCGACCGCGAACTGGTGCAACAGGGCACGGCGACCTACCTCGAAATGGCGACGCTCCCCGACGGACGGCTGATCTACTCGGGGATGCGTCTGTCCGGCAGGGCGCTGCCACCGTTCGTCGGTCTCAACTGGGGCGTCGAGTGGAAGCGGGACGCTTTCATTCACTGGGCAAGGTCGGTTGCCAGTACCTGGTCCCGCCGTACACCTACGGCCAGGTCAGCGTACAAGGAGGCCCGTACTGACCAACGCCCGAGAAGTTTCGGGCTCGTTCATTTCCAATCGAATGAGCGTTCCCGAATCGCGCTCGCTCATCTAGAAGCGACCACGCAAGCTCAGACCATCCGAAGCGACGTCGAGCCGCAAGCTTCCGAACACGTCGCTTTCTGGCGTGGGCGCATAGCGCTCCGGGTCGTCCCCGATCAAGAACAGCGCGACCCCCGTCCCCAACGCGGCGGCACCGACACCAACGGTGAGGTAGCCCCACTTGTCTCGACCGCGCGTCTCTTTGAGCCGGTTGAGGCGGATGTTGACGAGATCCTCGCACGTCTTGCTGTCGCACATTCCCGTGGGCCCGCTGGTGGCGATGGCTTTCTGCTCTTCGAAGGCGCGACTCGCCACGTCTTTTTCTCCGCCATTCCAGATGAGAAACCCCGTCCCGGACCCGATCGCCACGGCACCGACCCCGCCGGCGATCCAAGCCCACGTCCGAGTCTGGTTGGCACTTTCCACGTAGTCGCGCAGGTAGCTCGGCCGAGGCAACAGTTCGATCTGCAAAGCGGTGCTGGCCTCCACGATCACCTCACGTTCGACGTCGTAGAACCCGTCCCGACGAATCGCCAAGTGGTGACGACCGACTGGCAGGCGCACGCCTCGGGCGGGGGCGATGGCGGGTTGTCCATCGAGCAGAACGACCGCGTTGGGTTCACTGATCGAAAGCCTCAACTCGCCAAACGAATCGGGTCTCGCTTCGAGGTCGACGAACATCGGCAGCGACAACGAGCCGGTGCCACCCGGTTGTAGATCCACGACACGTTCTTGCTGCCGGTAGCCAACACGCTCCATGCGGATCCGATACCTACCGGGACGAAAGGCGAGACTCGATGGTAGCGGCGTCTTGCCCATCAACGTGTCGTTGACGATCACCGAAGCATCCGCGACGTTGCTGGTGATCGTCAGGTGCGCGAGCGCCTCATCCAGGGGCTCCATGGTGACGGATACCGTCTGCAGCGAGCCACTCGCCACCGTCACGCGTTGATGGCTGGGTGCGAACCCCGGCGCCAACACCGCAACTTGGTGAACCCCTGCTCGCAAACGAATGCGCTCGCCAGGCAGTGCAGAGACATCCAAACCATCGACCTGCAACCGCGCGCCACTGACGGTGGTCGTGACTTTCACTGCGCCCAACTTGGCCGACTGGGCCTGCAGGGTGGAACGAGCCAGCGCGGTCTCGTCGGGGTCGAGCCCATTGGACGGGGCGGCGAGCAGCTTCTCGAGCGCTTCGACACTCGCCACTGAATCGCCACGGCCCGCGTGGACGAGACCGAGATTGTACAGCACCAGTGGGTGGGCGGTCAGTTCGTACGCGCGTTCGAACTCGGCCAGCGCCCCTTCGAAGTCACCAGCATCGTATGCTTCCAAACCCGCATCGAACCTCTGGCGTGCCTCCTGCCTGACCGCATCGGGCACCGACGATTGGGCAACAGCAGGACTCGCACCGAAGCCGATTGCAGCGATTGCGAACAGCAACACAGCCCGAAGGCGCCACGACTCATTCGAATGGGTTTTCATCGCGGAGGCCATCACGTATCGATCGGCGGTCTTTCGTCGCGCTGGATTGGGCATGGGGCGGCTTGACGCGACGCGGACCGAGCGGAGGTGGCGCGGCTGCCTTTGGGGGAACCGGTACGATCGCCGGAGGCCTGACGACCTCGTTGCCCGCATCGTGCGTAGCGCTGGTCGTCGCCACGCCGACCGCCGCTGCGGGCGACATGGCCGGCGGCACTCGTTCACCCGTTGTGGATAGACCCGAAGGTCGAGCGCCTGCGACCGAGGGCGTCGACGTCGCTACGGCGCCTGTTGCGACGTCGGAAGTTTCCTTGACGGTCGAGCTGAACAGCCAAGCGGCGCCGCCGACCACGGCGATACCAAGGGCCGCCCAACCCAACCAGGGAGCGGAGTGCACGGGCAATTGCTGTGTCGACTCCGCGTCCGTGAGCACGGGAACGTCGCTCTCCTGACCGAGGATCGGTCGGGAACCGCCATCGGCGCGAACGGCGCCGGACAGCGCAGCCCCGAGCGCAAACGCTCCTTCGGGTCGAAACGCGCTCGCGTCGGTCGCGAACGGGTCGGCCACGTCGGACCCGGCGTCCAAGTGAGTCGGCGCGAAGGACCGCGCGCGCCCAGTTCCGAGCGCGAGCATTTCAGCCCGAAACTCGGCCATCGTCGCGAAGCGGTCGCTCATGTCGACCGCCATGGCGCGCGACACCAGCTGCTCGAATTCCGGCGGGATGTCGGTCACGTGCTGACTCAGTGGTGGATGACGCCCGTCGCAGATCATCTGACACAGCTCGTGGTACACGTCGGCTTCGAAGGGCACCCTGCCTGTGACGCTCTCGTAGATCACGACGCCCAACGCGTAGATGTCCGCACGGTGATCCAGCTCGCGCTGACCCATGAGCTGTTCGGGCGGCATGTAGTTCGGCGTGCCGAGCGTCGCGCCCTCGCGCGTGACGTTTGCCGTAGATCCGCGATCGGCTGCGAACTTGGAAATGCCGAAATCGAGGATCTTGACCAGCGGTTCGTCTCCGCTGACGACGAACAGATTGTCCGGCTTGATGTCGCGATGAACGATCCCCACCGCGTGGGCCGCCTGCAAACCGTCGGCAACCTGTATGGCCAGGTCGAACACCTCTTCGACCCGCAAACGGCCGCGAACGCCCAATAGGCTCGACAGCGACATCCCCTCCAAACGCTCCATGAAGATGTATGGTTCGTTCGTCTCCGCTAGGCGCCCCGCATCGAAAGTCTTGACGATGTGGCGGCTCTCGATGCGACCCGCGGCGGACGCCTCGTTGATGAAGCGAGCGACGACCTCGTCGACAACAGCAAACTTCTGATGCAACAGCTTCAGGGCCCCGCGCTGCTTCGTGAACTCGTGGCGCACGTCGAAGACCGCACCCATACCGCCCTCGCCGATCACGCCGATCACCGTGAAGCGACCGCCGAGAGTCTGACCGATCCGCTCGTAGGCAGCGCTGGTCATTCGTTGGCCTCATCGGGTTCACGCAGCCCCAACTGCCCGAGGCGCAAGCGCACGCCATGACGGGAGACCTCCAAGCGCTGGGCCATCGCGTCGACGTTCCACGCCAGCTGATTGCCCGCCGCGCGCAGCTCCTCCTCCGTCAGGTCCTTCGCCTGACGTACTCCCTCGCAGTCTTCGAGGCGCGTGAACAGCCAGGCGCGCGACACGCCCAGCGCCTTGGCCGCTGCACTCGGCTTGAAGCTCGCGGCGCGCATGGCAGCTGCGATTTCCTCGTCGGTCAACGACTGGGGCGGACGTCGCGACGTTCGGCGCGGGGTCGGTTCGACCGCGGGGGGCAGCGTTGCCGCTGGCTGGCGGGGTTGCTCCGAGGGTCGCAGCGCCGATGGATCCGTGCTCGGGCTGAGCACGCGCCGCAGGTTCTCATCCCAGCGAAAGTCCTCCCGCCCGCGCACGCCAATCGCCGTACGCACCGCCAACGACTTCAGCTCCGCGACGTTGCCCGGAAAGTCGTAGCGAACCAACGCGCTGACGAAGCTGCCCGGCAGCAGCGGCTTGTCGAGCGCTGTCGTCTCGAGCTTGGCCGCGTCGCCAAACTGGTCGAGCTGCTCACGAAAGAACAGGAAAAACAGCCGCGCTATGTCGTCTCGACGACGACGCAACGGCGGCAGCGTGACAGTGTATGCGTCGATGCGCTTGAGCAGCGCCATCGAAAACTCGCCCGCTTCGGTGAGCGCTTCGAGCGGCGCATCGGTCGCGCTCAACACGCGCACGTCGACGCTCCTCGTCGCAGTGGATCCAACCGGCTGGATCTGCCCTTCGCGCAGCGCACGCAGCAGGCTGCCCTGCAACCCGCGCGGCGTCTCGCCAATCTCGTCGAGGAACAGCGTGCCGCCGTCGGCTGCGACGAAGTAGCCATCGCTCTTCTGTGCCGCGCCGGTAAACGCGCCGCGAACGTGTCCAAACAGCGCGCTCGGACCCATGCTTTCTGGGATGGCCGCCATGTTCACGGCAACGAACGGACCAGCGCGGCGCGCGCTGTGGTCGTGGATTGCCCGAGCCGCCAATTCCTTGCCGGTGCCGCTCGCTCCACGAATGAGCACATCAGTCGGCGCATCAGCAACGCGCCGGATCTCGTCCCTTACCGAACGGATGGAACGACTCTCGCCGACGAGCCCGCCCAAGGGCGTAGACTCCGAAGTGTCCACGAAGTGCAGCAGCAATACGACGAAGGTTCCCAGCTCGACGACCACCCCCGCATCGAGTCGATCCGCGGCGAACGCGCGGGAACCGTCGAGTGCTTCGCCTTCGACGCGAACCTTCAGGCTCGGATCGTCGACTTCGATGCTGATCTCGCCGGGACGCGCCGTTCGGATCACCACCGGCCGTCGGCTGACGAGCGGCGTCGCCAACGGCTCTCCGCGATCCTCGCCGGTCCTGCAGAACGCTGGCTCGGTGCGAGAAATACTCCGCTTGCCGCCGGGATCTTCAGAGAACAGTGCGCCTACCTGCCCCACACGCCTCGGATCGGGGTGGTTGAGAATCGTCACCCCCACCACCCGACGTCGCGAATTCGGACCTACGTCAGAGAAGTCTAGAGTATCCAGCTCTCGCAGCGTCGTGGGCATGGGCGCTGCGTATGATAGCGGGTCGACCTCGGACGTGTCAGTACGCGTCGGCGAGCAATGGGCGCTCGGGCCAATCTCGAACGGCGTGAAACCTCGGTCATTGCTCCCACACCGAGGCTTGACGTAGCCATTCGGCGTGGGAGTTTCTGGGGTGGGAACGTCGGAGACGACGAAACACCGGCGCTGCAACCGAATACGCGAAGCAGAATTGGTCAGGGGAGGTTGGCGACGGGTACGGGGCTGGTGCGTTGAGTTGCGCTCGCATCGCCCAGTTGACCGTAGCCGTTGTATCCCCAACACACCGGCGCTGCATCCGTGCGCAGTGCGCAGGTGTGAGAACCGCCGACGGACAGCGCCGTAACGCCGCTGAGGCCTTTGACTTTTGCGGGAGCGCCACCCGCGTTGTCCACCTCGTCGCGCCCCAGCTGACCGTAGGCGTTGCCTCCCCAGCAGCTGACCGTGCCGTCATCGTGCAGAGCGCAGGTATGCGTGGCGTAGGGGCTCGAGTGAACAGACACCACACCACTCAAGCCTTCGACGATGACGGGAACCAGCGACTGAGTCGTTTCCGGATACTCGGTGCCGAGTTGCTGGGACGTATTGTAGCCCCAGCACAACACGTCGCCGTTGACTCTCAGAGCACAGGTGTGGCTCGAACCCGCCGCAATCTGCTCGAAGTCCTGATAGGCCTCGCTGCTGCCTGCGGTGATCACGACCGGCCGAGGCGCACTGGCCGAACCCGTTTCTCCGTCACCGAGACGCCCTTGACCGTTGTAACCCCAGCAGGTTGGCGCACCACCCTGATGCAAGGCGCAGGCGTGCAACTGGCCCAGACTGATCTGGATGGCGTCGTTCAGTCCTGAAACGGTCGTGGGGGTATCCACTGCTCCGGTCATGCCCACGCCGGCTTCGCCGTAGGCGTTCGTCCCCCAGCAGGAAACCAGTCCAGATTCTCTCAAGACGCAGGTGTTGTTGACGCCAGACGAATCGATGGCCACACCGTCGGTGACGGGTTCCGCCACGGGTGCATCCCACTCCGCCGACGAGAAGCTGACCACGCGCCCACTCTCCAACACGGCGTAGGCGCGACTTCCCGCGGAGGTGATGTCCAAGACCGGACCCAGCGCTGAGACGACTCGCGGGCTGTACCCAGTATTTCCCGCGCCTGCAACACTCCCCCAACACAGCACCTTGCCATTGCTTCGAAGCAGGCACGTCGAACGCTCGCCGGCGTGGATGGACTGCAACGACGTCTCACAGTTGCTGTCGACGCACTCCGCGCCCACGCCGCAACCGTTGCCGCAGCCCCCGCAGTGACGGACGTCACTCGTCAGATCCGCCTCACAACCGTTCTCGGGATTGCCGTCGCAGTCGTCGAAGGGTTCCTCGCAGGAAGCCACCTCGCAGAAGCCGGAACTGCAGGTCAACGTACTGTTGTCATCGGCTTCGCACACGACGTCGCAACCACCGCAGTTGTTGGCGTCGGACTTGATGTCGGCGCACAGGCCGTCGCAGCACGCTTGCCCGTCGTCGCAGGGGTTGGTCCCATCGCACTGGTCGTAGCAACGATCGAACTGGCAGATCTGAGTGTCACCACAGACTGAACAATCGAACTCCTCGCTCGGCTCCTGGGCGACCACGACGTAGTCGCCACTGACGTCGGTGCGCTCCGCCACGGCGAAGCCGTCATCCTTTTCGAAATCGGCGTCCACGATTTCCCACACCTTGCCGCCAGCAGGACGATACGCGAGTCCAGGCTCGCCTGCGGCGCTACTCTCGTATGGGATCCGTACGGTAATCGCGACGTTGACGTCGATGCTACCGCTCACCGTGAACACGCCGCCGAGGGGCGTCCATTCAGCGGGCAGTGATTCATCAACGTCCACGCGTACAATCGTCACGTCGGTGTCGTCGTCCACGGCGTCCTTGGGGACGTCGAACTCGACCCCGAGCCCGTCCCACTTGCCGCCGTTGGCGGTAAAAACCACCTGCGCCTGATCCGTCACGTCCGGCGAGTCTTTGCCGCCATCGCCCGGACCTGCCCCTCCGTCCATGCCTTTGGGGTCGTCGTCCGACGAATCATCGGTGTCGTCCGTCGAATCGTCGGTCGAGTCATCGGTGTCGTCATCCGTCGAATCGTCGGTGGCATCGTCCGTCGAATCGTCCGTGTCATCGTCATTGCCTGGCGCGACCAACACGTCGCCGTCGAGATCCTCCGGATCGGCGCACACGAGCCCGACCTCGGAGTCGATGCAGCGCTGCTTCTCCGGGCAATCGTCGTCCATCGAACAACCGCCACGACAGATCAGATCTTCAGCGCAACGCTGTTTGCCAGGGCAATCGTCATCGTCGCTGCACGTCGCCTCGTCCTCGAGCTGACAGATGAAGACGCCGTCCTTGCCGGATGCGACACAACGCGAGTCACGCGGGCAGTCCCGCGTCTCCTGGCACTCGGTGTGACAGCGCTCGAACGCGCACACGAGAGGGTCGGCACAGTCGGAGTTGAGCGAACAGGTCTGGGCGATCATCGCCGCAGCGACCTCTTCCGCGGTCGAATCTTCACCGCACGAGCTGAGCGCAGCGACAATCACGGCGACGTACGCGAGCAAGGCGCGTCGTCCCCCGTGCCGTTTGTTGCAGAACGAGTAAGAGAACTGGGCGTATCTATTCATGTTGACCTCGGATGACGCTGCGCCAGTCGACGTGTGGCGGCGCAGTATCGGAGATCGAACTTCAAGATCCAAGCCAAGCAGAGCCTGGATTGCACCCTCAGCGAAGCGAGGCGTGGCGCAGCACCGAGCCGCAAGCATTGGCGCGCTTGGGAGGCAGCATCATGATAACCCCCATCCCGCCGTCACCAAAGGCAACACGCAACGGCGGAAATGCAGTTTCACCCGCGCAATCGCTATCGAGGCCTGCCAGTTCTGACTGACACGAGCTAGGGGCTGATCCCAGAGGCTCGAGCCACCGAGTGAGACGGAGGGTACCCACTTCGCAGAACGTCGCGATGTCGAGTCGACGCGCGACGGATGAGCTCAGTCGTCGACACGCTCGCAAAAGCCGGAGCCAACGCATCGCAGACCGTCCATTTCGAGAATTGGACGGTCCAATAGACAACCAATGCTGTGCGACGCAGGCCGAACGAGGCGCAAAACGCGCTCCCCACACCTGGCACGGCAGCTGCTCTAAGCGGTTGCCATGAACACGACACGAAGCATCTTTGGTCGGAGCGTCCTCGCCGTGATCGGCGCCGGCGCTCTACTGACAATCACCGCGCCGGCAGGTGCCTGGACGACGCGCAACGCCGTGGACATCGACGCGGGCTACGCCCACACCTGCGCGGTGACCACGTGCGGCGAGGTCAAGTGCTGGGGACGCAACGATTGGGGACAGGCCGTCGACAAGTCGCCGACTAACGGTCCGAGCCTGTTCCCCCAGGCCCCATTCACCCAGGTGTCGGTTGGTCAATACCACACCTGTGCACTGGACGAAGACCAGAGCATTCTGTGTTGGGGCAAGAGCAACTACGGGCAAACAGTCGAACCCGTCGGCAACTTCGTCGCAGTCGACTCCGGCTACAGTCATAGCTGTGCATTGGATACCAGCGGCAACGCCGTTTGCTGGGGCGCCAACAGCTCGGGACAATCGAGCCCTCCCGCGGGGCAGTACATGGACATCTCCGCCGGGCGCACCCACACTTGCGCGGTAACCAGCAACGGCCAACACGTCCGGTGCTGGGGCTCGAACGCCTATGGACAAGGCCGAAGCATCCACTCCACCGACCTGACCACAGGCGAACTGTTTGCCAAAGTCTCTGCCGGTGATTACCACACCTGCGCGCTGACCCAAACCAATCGGGTGTATTGCTGGGGCTACGACTACTACGATGAAGTGAGCGGTGACGGGACGGCGTTCGACCAGGGTGGAGGGATCTTCCGCCACGCAGCGAGCGCCTGGCGTGACGTCAGTGCCGGAGCATTCGGCACCGTGGGCCTTTTCCAAGACGGCCCCACCACCGACTTCAACGAGGTGTGGGCGTGGGGTTGGCCGTTCAGTAGCGCTCACTACACACAGCCCATCTTCCCGCCGAGCGCCCCGGTCTCGGTCGCGGCCGGCTACAACCACGCCTGCATCATCGACCACGCCGGGGACGTCACCTGCTTCGGTAACGACCAGTACGGCAAGTCGACACCGGACGCCATGTCAGGCTTTTGCAGCTCGTTCTTTCCGCTGTACCCACTCGAACAGCTCGAACCGATCGAGCTCAGTTCCTTCTGATGCGACCGCACCCGCCGACGTCCGTCATCGCGGACGTTCGACGGGTCGGTGAGCACGGTTCAGGTTCGCTTGCCGATCTCGAAGTGCATTCCGTCTGCTCGCGTGGAGAAGTGTCCTCCCCAGTAGAACCCGTGTTTGTTCGCCAGCGGCACGAGTTCACGCACGGACCCGTACTCCCCGACGAGCGCCGCGCGTTTGCCAAGCCCGTTGTAGGCAACGTTGATGTCGAACGCCGTGCCCCAGGAATGGTTCGAGAGGCTGGTGCGCGACCCGCGGATGAACCGCGCGACCCAGCTTCCTCCCCAAGAAACGACACGATCCAACAGCTCGGCCTCTTCCCACGCGTTGACGAGCGCCTCGAGCTGGTCGGCGATCTTCGCATTGACGAAGATCCCCCCGCTCTTCGGGAACCCCCGAACTCCAATCAACTGAGGCAAGACGAGCTTGACGATCTTGAAGTCCACCCCGCGTGACGTGATCTGAATCGCTTCGGGGTTCTTGGGAGTCGGCGCGGGTCGAAACTGAAAGGACCCATACTCGGCCTTCCGTTCCGAGGCGGTCAGTTGCCGCAATCGCACAGGTGGTGCAGGCCAACCAGCCCCCTCTTTGCCTTTGCCGCCAGCAGGAACGACCTCGAAGCCCTCGGCCATCGCCGTGCCCATGGTGGTGTTGCCCACCACCCCATCCGGTTTGAGCTTGCGCTTGGCTTGATAGTCAATCGTTGCTAGCTGCGTGCTCAAGGCGAACTTACCATCGGCAACGATGAGATAGCCCAGGCCCCGGAGGAACTGCTGCCAGCGCTTGACGAAAGCTCCCGTGTCGTTCTTTCTAATCGGTTTCATGATCCTTCTCCGCGGTTTGTAGTAGCGTCCCGCGCACACGACGTTTCTAGCCGATGAAGCTGGGCGGGCCCAGTTTGCCGCCGCTCGACTCGCCGAGCCGTGACCCGTGGTCGACCGCTCTCCAGGTCGCTCCCGCAGCGCTCGAACCCGTCAGCGTCGTTGGAACGCAGCTCGCTTGACAACGGGCATGACGCGGTGCTTCTCGAACGCGCCCAACGCCCATCCATCAGGCGCAAGCTTTGCGAGCACTCGAGGGACCCACGTCCCGATTGCGCAGACTCGTAGCGAAAACACGCTGCTCGACGTCTGGTACGCTCCCTGCATCCACGTCGTCCATGACCACCATGCTCCATGCCAAAGACATCATGAATCGACACGTCCAGGGCCTGCACCGCGACACCCCCGCGACGGCTGCCGTCGAGTGGCTCACGCGCCGCGGTCATTCCGGCGCGCCGGTAATCGCTGACGATGGTCGCGTCGAGGGCATCTTCTCCGAGTACGACTCGGTGCAGGCGCTGCTCGACGCACTGAACGAAAGTCGACCGATCGCCAACGTCGGGGCATACATGTCCAAAGACGTCGAATCGGTGAGCCCGGAAACCGACGTCCGTGACGTCGCCATGCGCTTCGCCGAGGGGAAGCACCGGAGAATCGTCGTGACCGATGCCGACGGCAAAGCCGTCGGTTTGATCACGCGGCGTGATTTGGTGCGCGGGATGCTGGATGTGTTGAGCCCCGGTAAGGGGCCGACGACCTACGACATTCTTCGCCAATTGTGGCGCTGATGTCGGCAACGCCTCATGCTGATGGCCATCCCCCTGCAGCGAGTCCCATGGCGTCGTCGGCTCCGAACCAGCGCATCGACGGGCAGTCGCATGCCGAACTGCGACGAGAGCTCGTCAACAGCCTGAAGCTGACGGTTCGAGACGAACGCGTGCTCGAGGCGATGGCCTGCGTTCCGCGCCATCTCTTCGTACCCCAGGGGCTGCAAACTCAGTCCTACGCCGACCGCCCCCTGCCGATCGGATTCGGGCAGACGATTTCCCAACCGCAGATGGTCGCCATCCTCTTGCAGGCCGCCGAACTCGATGGCAGCGAACGCGTCCTGGACGTCGGAGGCGGTTCTGGTTACCAGGCCGCGTTGCTCGGACAGCTCGCCAAAGAGGTGTACTCCATCGAGCTTCTCCCCGAGTTGGCAGACGGGGCACGGGCCGCGCTCGCACTGATCAACGCGACGAACGTCACTGTTCTCCAAGGCGACGGTTCACGGGGATACTCCGAGAAGGCTCCCTACGACGTCGTCGTCGTCGCAGCCGCCGCCGAACGGGTCCCCGCCGCCCTCGTCGAGCAACTCGCCGAAGGGGGGCGATTGCTCATCCCCGTCGGCAAACACACCCGCGGGCAGACGTTGACCCGAATCAGGAAACGCGGCGGAGTCACGTCGAGCGAGGAGCTCGAGCTGTGCTCCTTCGTTCCGCTGATCACGGCCAGCCAGGACGGTCGCTGAGCACGTGGCCGCGGGCCGCGAACCGTCGGACGCACCACCCCGCAGCAACCGCGCCTCGGTGCTCACATTTTTCGTCTGGGCTGAAGCTTCGCGCCAACGTCGCTCGGCGGCCTGTGTCATCAAACTCACGGATTGCTCAGCGCACCGCGCCCCATCAATCTGTACGGATGCTGCAAACGACGGGATTGTCGCGCTGGCCTTTCAAGAGCTACCCCATCAGCCTGCTCGTTGCCCATTGCCTGCTGAGCGCTTGCAGTGCGGGAGACGTTTCCCGTGACGACGGCTTCGATGCGACTTCGGCGCCACCGGCGACCCTTCCGGTATTCGATCCGACAGTCCCCTCGACGACCGCGAGTGCGGCGTTCACGACGGTCGAGCTCGAAGGGCTCGTTCCACAAAACGCAAAACTCGTCGGCGTGGCGGTCACCCCCAATGGCTCACTCTACGTGCTCGAAGAAAACACCGGGCTGTATCGGGTGGACGGCGGCTCGTCGAGCCTCGTGTTCGACACCGAAGATCTCGGGCTACGCTTCGGTCTGGAGCCGTCCACGTTGCTCACTGACGTCACGGCGACCAGCGACACCGTGTTCGCGGCCACCGCGGAGAACGACGGTTACCTGCTGGACATCAGCGACGGCAGCCTCCGGTCATACTTCTGCTACCTGCCTGAGGTCGGGGTCGGGCCGAGTGATCCTCCGCCAGCAGTGATGAGCGTCAGCCAAACGTTCCAACTGCAAGGCATCGCGGTCAAACAACGAACCGAGTCGGTTGGATACCAATTCAGTGACGGCGCGCTGTTCGCCCAGCCCCAGACGATCCGTGTCGACACCGGTGAGGTCGTCGGTTCCGAGTTGTTCATGTTCGACGCCTCGGGCGGAGAACCCGTCAACGTCGTGACCATGCCGGACGTCTCGTTCATCGCGGGCGGCATGTTACCGGTGGGCGACGAAGTGCTGCTCGGCGTGGGCTCACTCATCTACCGAGTGGGTATCGGCAGTCCCCCACGGGTATCAACGACGCTGCCCCCAGATGTCGCGATTACGGGCATGGCCCGAGCGGCCACGGGCCAGGTACTCCTGCTCGACGGTGAAAACCTACAGCTGCTGTACCTTTCGGACCCGTGAGCGGACGTGTGCGCTCCCGATGACCGCGATCACTTGGGAATTGTTGAAACAATCGCTCACTTCGCAGCATTGACCGGCTGCTCGCCGTCGAAGCTCGCAGCGTTTGCCTGGCCGACATCACCTACATCAAGAATTGAGAACCCACGCCCCGAGCAAGCGGCTCCAGTGCAATTTGTGGTTTGGACTGAACACGCGACCCCGAAGCGAGACAAGCGCTGCTAACACACGCAAAAGGAACGACGAGCATCCTTGCGTGTTCCCGAAGAAAGCGTCTCAATTGCTAGCGGCGCTCCACTGCGGGGCGTCGTCTCGACCTACCTACCTCCCTACGGGTCACCAGGCTCACGCCTGGCACGAGGCGATTGGGAACAGGAGCGTGTCCATGATTCTGCACAAACGAACGACCGTCGCTCTCGCGGTCTTGCTGGCGGGTTGCTCGGGCGAACTCGGCGCGCCCGACGCGCCACCCGAACCCAGCAACGGACCGGGTGGACCAGGGCAAACGAACGAGCCAAGCGAAACGCGAACGGTCAACGACGATGGAACGATCACCGTCACCAAAGCCGACGGCAGCACCGAAACGCTGGACATGGCCGGCAACGTGATCGACTCGACCCCGCCGCTCACCCAATCGCCGACCGGCGACGCCTCGGACCCGACCAAACCCTCGGAAGGAATCACCAGCGCGCCATCCCGCTGTGAACCCGGAACACCGAAGTCGAGCCAGATACCGCGCATCACCAACCGGCAGTACGACAACACGGTGCTCGACCTGCTCGGCGTCGACCTGCAACTGGCCGCCTCCACGCTTCAAGCCGACAGCAAAGGCAACATGGACGCGCGTACCTGGCAGTCGTACCTCGACGCAGCGAAGGCCATTGCCGCGGAGATCACGACCAACCCCACCGCGCAAGCGGCGGCGATTACTTGCACGACCGAAGACGCGGCCTGCGCCAAGCAGGTGATCACCGAGTTCGGGGCCAAGGTATTCCGACGCCCCCTGACCGACGAGGAAATCGCGCGTTACGAAGGGCTGTACAGCGATTCCGGGTCGAGCTTCGAAGAGCGCATGGCACCGGTGTTCCAAGCGCTCTTTCAATCGCCGTACTTCCTGACGATCGCCGAACTGTCCGAAGATCCCTCCACCGACGAGGCCGGCGCGGAGCGCTTCGCCTTGAGCGACTACGAGCTCGCCTCGCGCCTTTCGTACATGCTCTGGGACACCATGCCCGATGGACCGCTGCTCACCGCTGCTGCCAACGGTGAGCTCACCGTCGGCAATGGGTTGGCCGAGCAAGCCTCGCGCATGTTGAGCGACGAGCGCGCCAAGGGTCTCGTCGAGCGTTTGCACATGGACTACATGCGGATGGGCGCCAACACTCGCTGGACAGGCTACGCCCGCGACGCGGCGAAGTATCCGGCTTATTCGCCAACCCAAATTGACGCGCTCGCCCAGGAGACGTTGCTCGTCGCTGACGACGTCATCTTCGGTGGCGGATCCTTCGCCGAGTTGATGACGACGACGACGGGTTACGTCAACGCGGACACGGCCGCGTTGTATGGGCTCGACCCGTCCGACTACGGCGCGGAGCTGACCAAGGCAGAACTCGGCGAAGGCCGACCGGGCCTGCTGACGCGAGCGGGGTTCCTCGCGGCCAACTCGTACGGGAACCGCACGTCGCCGATCCATCGCGGCGCCTTCATCATGAAGGACGTGCTGTGCACACCGATGGGCGATCCGAGTCCCAACGCGGCCAGCACGCCGCTCCCCAACGACCCCAGCCTGGTCACCAACCGACAGAAGACCGACGCACAGACGTCGATCGGTCCCGAGTGCATCGGCTGTCACCAAGGGGTCATCAATCCGGCAGGCTTCGCGTTGGAAGCCTTCGACGCCGTGGGCGGCGTGCAAACGACCGACAACGGCGCGCCCATCGAAACACAAGCCGATGTCATCGTCGGCTCCCAAGTGGTCCACGTTGCCGGCGCGCAAGACTTGATGACGGCCATCGCGGCCGCCCCCGAAGCGCAACGCTGCTACACCGAGAACTGGGTGCAAGTGGCGTACAACCGAGTGTTGTCCGACCAGGACGCGTGTACCGTCGATCAGATCGCTACCAAGCTCGCGGACCCCGCCTACTCCGTCACCAGCCTGATCGCCGATCTCGCAACCGTCGAAAGCTTCCGCTACCGCGCGCACGAAACCGAGGTGACCCAGTGAAACGACGACTATTCCTCCAAGGCATCGGTGGCGCCGCGCTGGCCGCGCCCTACCTCCCTTCCCTCGCTCCACGTGCCGTTCGCGCCCAGGACAATCCATTTCCCCAGCGCGTGGTGTTCTACTTCACGCACAACGGTTGCCTGCTCGACAACTACCGCATGACCGACCGCACCGGCGCGCTGGATCTGAGCGGCCTGAGCACGTTCGAACAGCTCGCGGGCCTCGAATCCAAGATGTTGCAGATCCGCGGCTTGGCGATGTTCCCGCGCGGCACGAGCGTCATGCTCGGCGGCGAGAAAGTCTACTTCGACCCGCACGACCAGGGCACCGCCTCGAAACTCACGGCGGCACCCAACGATCCCGACAACAAGTGGGCATTGGGCCGATCCTTCGACCACGTGATCGCCGAATTGGTCAATCCCGGTGCGGACAAGACGCCTCTGGTGTACTCGCCGACTGGCGCCGGCTTTCAGGACGTCAAGACCGTCGTGTCGTACAAGGTGGCCGGCGACGGCAAGGCCTTCACACCGGAGAACAGCCCGACGAAAATCTACAGTTCGCTCACGGGACTGTTCACCGACGGCAGCATGGCGTCGCCCAGCTCACAAGCCGATGGCCAGGTGCTCAGTGGCAAGAGTGTGCTGGACGTGACGCGTGACGACCTGCTCGCCTTGCAAGCGAGGAACATGAGCGCCGCCGACAAGCGGCGGCTCGAAGCTTGGGCGGAACTGCTGGTCGAAACCGAACGAGTCATCGTCCCCGGCCAATGCAACGCCGAGGTCGCCGAGGCGTTGGGCGTCACCGACGCGGAAGTGTCTGCTGCGGGTGGCAGCAGCGGCGGTACCCGCGGGGGTGGGGGCGGATTCGGCGGAAACGCCGAAGTGCAAATGACCACCGGCATGGCGATGCTACAGAAGCTGGCAGCGTTGACCATGATCTGCGACGCAAACCGCGTCGTGTTGCAGCACAACCAGAGCTTCATCACGTTCAACTTCGACGGCATCGACGCCCCGGCAGATCACCACGGTATCTCGCATCGGACCGGAAGCGCCGCCGTCGGCGGCGACACCTACGACCCCGAATACTACGAGCCGTTCATCAAACAGATCGACTCCTGGTACGGCAAGAAGTACGCGCAGCTCGTGAACCTGCTCGAGAGCATCCCCGAGGGCGACGGCGTTTCGCTGTTGGACAACACCGCCACCATCTGGCTGCCAGAACTGGGTGACGGCGAGCAGCACAACAACGACGACTTGCCGATCACGATCGCCGGATCTTTGGGTGGTTACCTCAAGACCGGCGAGGTCGTCGACGCCTCACCGCCCAGCAACAGCGGCGGCAGTGGCTTCGGCGGCTTCTCGGGATTCGGCAGCGGCGGCACGCCTTTGAACAAGTTCTACGTCGCTCTGGCCCAGGGTCTCGGCGCGACGGAGTTCAACGAGTTTGGCATGGCGGACACCAACGACGCGGACGCAGGGATCACGGATCCGGGCCCGCTGAGCGAAATCCTGGCCTGACGCCGGGCATCCCATACATCGATGGTCGCTGGGGCTCCCGCAGATGCCGTGAGCCCCTCGACCGCCGGCCACCCCCCACGTCCGCAACCAGTCGACTGGCGCCCGCCGTGTCGGTCGCGCTAGGATTGGATTCGCAATCCACCGCAAACCCGATCGTTGAATGCCGCACCTCTCACGTCTCTGGTCTGTCTCCCTCTGCCTCTCACTCACGTTCGCCTGCGCTGCTGACTCCGGGGACTCGGACAATACCGGCGCAGAGCTGACTACACCCAGCGCGACGTCTCCGACGGGAACCGACGTCCCGGCTCCGTCGGCGATGCCGACCACCACGGCGCCATCCGGGTTTGCGTTCAGCCCCGGTTGTGAAGACGTGGTGGGCACCCTGTTCGGCAATCCCGAAAAGTGCGGTGGCGCCACCTGCCACGGCGGTCCCGGAACGAAGCCGCTAGTCGTCAACCTCGGCGATCCCAGCGGGCTGCGCGAGCGGATCGTCGACGTCAAAGGCACCTACTGCACCGACTTGTCAATCGTCGACTCGGCCAACCCCGACGCCAGCGCGCTGATAGAGAAACTCAAGGCGCAGCCGAGCTGCGGCTCCCACATGCCGGTAGGTGGCGACCTGCCCATCGAAGAGATCAACTGTATCCTCGAGTGGGTTCACGCCATGGCCCGCGGCGACATCTGACTCGATCCGAAGTCCGTGAAGGCCGCAGCACGGCCAACATCACGGTTCCGGCGGCGCACGACGCTTGCTCTGCGGCGCCCGAAAGCCTCGGCGCGCTGCACGACGCTCGAGCCGGGGAGCACGCAGGCCTCATTGCCCCGCACGAGGCGACTGGCGGGGCACACGAGACTTCCCCACGCCGCCACGAAGCGATGCCGTCCCTGCACCGGACTCTGTCGGCCGTGCACGACGCCTCTGGGCAAGTGCACGAAGCTTCCGGGCAAGTGCACGAAGCTTCGTCGAAGCCCTGAGAATG
>QJWJ01000392.1 GCA_003235365.1 Deltaproteobacteria bacterium | reverse complement strand
CAATGGTTTCTGCCACTTGTCGCGTTCCTTGGTTGCCCGAGCCGTGAGCAGGCTACCAATGGGGTCGCTGCAGAGTCAACGGACCAGCAGGGGCCCAGCCCAGCGGAAAATGACGCAAAATCGCGACGGTGGGGTAGGCGCTCGCACAGGGACGTCCCTTTGCCGACTCGCGTCGCCGCGTTTTGATGTTTGGCTGTAACAAACCCGTGCAAGCGCAATGGAGCGCTACCGCTCACTCCACCGCGCTCGTTCGACTGGCGACAGAGACGAACTCCGGCTGCGACCCCACCGTGAGATCACATGCTCCTCGTTCGCTGACGACTGCCCGACCCCGCGCCCCACCGGTCGCGAACGATCTCGTCGTCGCTTCCCCCCGAAAGTGCCCCTCTCCACGAGGGAATGAATGGCTCGCAGCTCAGAGCCGGCGGTACACGCCGACAACCGTCCCGAGCAGCATGGTCGCCCGAAAGTCCGAAGCGCGTACGAGGATCGGAGCCATGCTCGAGTTTGCCGGCTGAAAGCGCACGTAGTCGCGTTCCGGGTAGTAGTACTTGACCGTCGCCTCTTCGCCGATCAGCGCGACCACGATCTGTCCCCGCTCTGCAGTCGACTGTTTGCGCACGAAGATGTAGTCGCCGTTGAGGATCCCCGCTTCGATCATCGAGTCGCCCTGCACGCGCAGACCGAATACGTCTCGCCCACCGCGCACCAGCATGCGATCGACGCGCACCGTGTCGATGACGTTCTCGTCAGCAAGCAGGGGCAGACCCGCCGCAACACGTCCGAGCACCTGAACGTCGATGACGTCTTGATCGGCGTCCTCGGGGAGCGGCAAGGTCTTGGCCTTGTCCGGCTCGTTCACGAGGCGCAGGGCGCGACTCTTCATGTCTTCGCGGCGCAGGTACCCTTTGCGCTCCAGCGCACGCAAGTGATCGTTGACACCGTTGGTGCTACGAATCCCCATGTACTCACCGATCTCGCGGAGCGTGGGCGGATAACCGCGTTCCTCGATCGATTGGCGAATGTACTCGAGCGTTTGCGCCTGGCGCTTCGTCAGTCCCTGCATTGTGGCCGGAGCTTACTGAACGGGTGTTAGGAAGTCAAAACTTCTGCTGCGTTTTGTCTTGCCTTTCGACGAGTCCCAGTTGCGCGGGCAAACCCTGGGAATGGTTAGAACTTCCCGCTCGCGGAAAGCATCGTCAGCTTGTCGTTGGTTTCCCTCAGTCGGCTGACCAGCATACGCACGACGCTCCACAGCACTTCGTAGGCGAGGTCCTTGTCCATGAACAGCAGGTCGTCGAACCCGTCTTTGGCGATCGCCAGTAGCCGACAGCGCTCGTGAGCGCGTGCGTCTGCTGAGCGCGGTGCTTCGTCGAGCAGCGCCATCTCGCCGAACAGCTGTCCGGGACCGAGGATCGCCAGGGCCTCCTCGCCCATGCCGGGCATCTCGCGGCTGATGCGAACCTTACCCTCGAGGATGAGGTACAGCTTGTCGCCCGCGTCGCCGTGCTGGAAGATCTTCGTGCCGCGAGCGTGGTGCTCCTCGCTGGCGACCCGGGCGATGCGTCGGAGGGCCTCGGGTTTGAGGCCCTTGAACAGTTCGATCTCTCGAAGCCGGTCGACGTAGTCGCTCATCGCCGCAGCAGCATAGCGCCAATCTGAAGATCCGGCGCAATTGTCGACGATTCCCGTAGCATCACGAGACCCATGAAGACTTGTTCAAGTGGCGACCGAAGCGCGGCCGCGCCTACCGCTTGAACGTCAGCGACACCGCAGCGCTGCTGGATATCGCGTTACCGCCCCTGTCCAAGGCCGGCGAGAAGCGCTCTCGCAGGACGCAACGTCGGGCGGCTCGTCCGAAACCGTGGCCGGGGTCGTTCGGCACGTTGGCGGCCGTCGGCTTTCCGCTCGGGTCGGTCGTCACGACGACCGTCACGCGCATGAAATTGATCTGCTCGATGTCGGCTTCGGGCGGCCAAGGGCAGGACGCGAGCCGATTGCCTGGCGCCGCTTTGACCGACCGAGACAGGTCTGGCCCCGGTGGAATTGGCGGGCGACGAGGGGCCGGGGCCTTCCCTTTGCCCCCTGGTACGCCCTCGGGCGAAGCGGCGCGATTGTATACGGCCTTCTTTCCGGTGCCGGCGCTGGCCGTGACGCCACCGACGTAGCGCTCACCAGTTCCGGTTACGAAACCGACGTCCCCAGTGAGGTCCAGCGGTTCGTCGGGGTCGGGCTCGGCGGTCAGCACCTTGCCTGCTTCCGCGGGGGGTGGGGGAGGTTCGGGTGCCGCTTCCGGCGTGGGTGATGGCGCTTCGGCCTTCGGCGGCGGAGGGGGGGGTTCCGGTTCCGCTTCGGGCTCCGGTTCCGGTTCCACCTCGGGTTCCGGCTCCGGCTCCGGTTCTGGCTTCTTCTGCTCCAGTTCGACTTCGAGGATGCGCCGCATGCGTTCGGACACGCTGCGCTGCACGGCGGCGGAGAACGCGCGGACCTGAAGCAAGTCGTGGAGCTGGGCCCCGCGGCCTGCGGCGGCTCCGTGTACCAGCAGCGCGCCGGCCAAGCCCGTCGCGAGCCCCGCGCGCCAGCGGCGTGAGCCGAGCGTCAACACGGCTCGCCAGGGGTCGCGTGCGCTGGCCACCTTGGCTTTGCTGGTCGGGTTGTTCGGTCTGTCCATGAGTCGGTGTGTTTGGGGACGGGCGCCGCGCACCTCACGGAGCGCTGGGCTGAACGTCTGCCGGAGCCTTGGTCGGGCTGACGGCGAAGGCGATCTTGCTCACCTCTGCTTGCTTGAGCAGGTCCAGAACGTGGATGACGCGCCCGTGGGGCACCTTGGTGTCGGCGCGGATCACCGCCCGCAGATCCGGGTTCTTCTTCTTGCTCTCGCGCGCCAGATCGCCGACCAACTCGTCGGTGGCGATTTCCTTCGAGTCCACGAACGTCTTGCCCGACTCGGTCAGCTCGACGCTGAAGACCAGTTGCACCTGTTCCGCTTTGGCGGCCTTGGGCAAGTCCATCGGCATTCCCTGCGAGACGATGATCTTCGCGGTGACCATGAAGATGATCAGCAGCACCAACGTGACGTCCACCAATGGCGTGACGTTGATGGAACTGATCAGTCCTTCATCGTCTTCGGATGCACCGCCAGCCATCAGTCGTCCTCGTTTTTACTGCTCGGCTTGCCCGACTTGCTCTTGGCCGCCGCGGGGGCCTCCATCGGCTCGGCGACGAGGTGGGCCAGCAACACTCGCGACAGTGCGTCCGTGTTGGCGAGGATGCTGCGGGCCGAGCGCTGGAATACGTTGTACATGGCCACCGCGGGGATGGCGACGGCCAAGCCGACGGCGGTTGCCACCAACGCTTCGGCGATTGCTGCCATCACTTCTGTGGGCGCGGACATCTGAGCCGCTTCAGCGGCCGCCTCGGCGACCTTCTTGTCGCCCAGAGCCTCGAAAGCTTGCACCACGCCGATTACCGTACCGAACAATCCAATGAACGGTGCATTGTTGCCCAGCGTACCGAGGTACGCCAGCCGCCGCTCGAGCTTGAGCCGCTGCAGCGCCGCAGCGCCGGCCATGGCTTCTTCGGCCGCTTTGGGGCCGTTGTCGGCCTCGTCCAGACCAGCGACGACGACGGCGGCTTCAGCGCTGGGCGAGGCCTCCATCTGCTTTCGGGCACCGCTCAGATCGCCCTTTCTCAGAGCGTTGCGCAGATCCGTTGCCAAGCGGGCCACATCGTCGCGCAACGACCAGTAAAACCAGGCGCGCTCCAGCATGATTGCCACGCTGATCACGCTCAAACCCAGCATCAACCACATGACCCACTCCGCACCGAAGTTGGTCATCAACCGTTGGATCCACTCGACCAGATTCATTTGAAAACGTCAGCCTCGTTTTTGTCGTCGCAGGTATTGTCGCCAAATCGCCATTGGCCAGCCCCTTTCGGCCGGGGCGGCCTCTGGCTATCACAATTCGGTGCAGCTCGGGAGCACCGCCGCGCATTTGAGGTCCAAGAGCTCGAGAACTTGGGTTCTGCGTGTCGTTTCAGGTGGTTTGAACACGGGGCGAACGCCCGCTGGCGCAGGACCGCGGACAACGGCCGGGCGTACTGAATCATTCCCCGCTGGGGCCATTCGCCGCACCCGTCGTGCCCCCAGGCCGTCTCACCAACACCGCAGGCTTGGGAACGCCGTCGGGCGTGAACCACACCCGGTCTGCGCGACGGATGACGCCCGCGTCGCTCAACACCTGCGGCGCCCTCCCCGACGGGTGCTTACAGCTCGTGGGGCATGAAGTCGTGCGGCGAGCGGAAGTACTGCTCGCCGGAGTAGTGGCGCAGGCATGAGACGCTGCGCGTGTAGACGTCGGCGTAGCGGGCTACTTGCGCGCCGAAGCTGCTCAACTCACCGCTCTCCTTCAACAGGGAGCCCCAGTACGGGTGGAACGAGTCGTCGATGAAGCGCTCGAGCAGCTCTTGCTCTTGGTTCATTTCGCGCAGCGTCCGGCGGACGGTTTCGATGCCGCGTTTGACGCGTACCGACTCGGAAGCGTCACTGACGTCGCTGCTGCGTTCGATGGCGCGCAGGCGTCGCTGATAGAACCGCAACTCGTCCTCCTGGTGCCCGCGCTCCTCGTCGAGCCGCAGCTTTTTGCTGATTGCTTGAGCGCTGCGCTCGTGTGCCGATAGTTCGGCGTCCAGTTCTTGGATGATCATGGCGGTGCGCCAGGTGGATTCCTTCTTCGAGCGCACGATGTCGCCGTAGATGTGGTCACCGACGTACAGCACGCGCGAGCCTTGGATGCCCGTGAGCCGTTCGAAGTCTCGGACGTTGCCGCCGGCGTAGACCCGGCCGCGCTCCAGGGAGGTCACCGCGCCGGGGGCGCTCGCATCGACGAAGGGCTCGCGGCCGTTGAACCAGACGGGTTTGCGTGCCGCAACGATGACGACGTCGAAGTAGAGGGGCCAGTGACGGTACTCCTGCAGTTCGTCGCTCAGCAGGTAGCTCATCATCTTGTCCGTGTAGTCCCACGGAGAGTTGGTGAGTAGGAACAGCTTCTTGCCGGCCGAGCGCAGCTTGTGCAAGGTGAGCGCCAGGTGTTCATCTTTTGCGATGAACCTAGGGAGCTGGGTCGCCACGCGGTCATGCACTTCGCCCGTCGCATGCGCCAAGTCGATCGCCTTTCGAATGTCTTCGAACAGCCGCTCGTAGTGCATGCGCTCTCCGCGCTTCTCGAGCGCTTCGATGATTGAGACGTAGCTCGTCACTTCGCTCAGCCCGAAGAGCGTGTCGATCCAGTGGAAACGATCGCTGTCGGGCCGAATCTTGGTCTTCCAATACAACTGGTGAAGTTGTTCGCGTTCGACCCGCGTGAAGCCGTGGTAGCCCTTGTGAATGCCAGCGAACCGGTCCATCTTGAGCACGTTGCCCAAGTGCTTGTCGATCAGCAGGCCTCGGATCGGAAACCGGATGTCGTAGCGCAGTTCCCGCAGGTAGCCCGGGTAGCCCATCCTCAGCAGGTTCTCGATGGTTACCTCGACGCTCAACGAGTCCATCGCCTCTTGCTGGTAGACCGCCAGCGTGTAGTCCATGTCGAAGCCGATCCAATCGACCTGCCCCAACGGTAGGTTGCGGTTGACGTGGACGCGCTCGGTGCGCGCCAATCGGAGATCGGTGCTACTGGCATCCCGCAGCGCGATCAGAGGAAGCGACAACTGCGCCGGCGGACCAGAGCTGGGGGAAAAATCACCCACGCCTTAGTGTTAGCACGACTTGCGCCGGCCGCCTTCGACGAGGCACGATCCTCGTCGCTCCCAACGCTTCGTTAACAGCTTCCCCTTGCGAGCAGTTGCACCTTTTCTCACACGATCCAACACTGCAACGATGAACAAACCGCTGATGGTGCTCGTAACCGGCGAACCCGTACCCGAGGCCGAGCGTCAGCGAGGACCGTTCGCCGCCATGATTCGTGAGGCCATGGATGGCGCCTGGGCCGGAGACTGGATGTGCTGCGACTTGCGCAGCGACGAACCGCTGCCCGATTGCGGCGACGTTTCGGGCTTGATCGTGACCGGTTCGCCCGAACGGTTGGGAGATCGGACGGCGTGGATGCTGCGCGGCCTCGACTACTTGCGGCACGCGCACCGCGCCCAGCTGCCGACTCTCGGCATCTGCTTCGGCCATCAGATGCTCGGTGAGGCGTTGGGCGGTCGGGTCGACCCCAACCCGCGGGGCCGTGAGATTGGTACTGTGCCGATCACGACGCACAGCGACAACCCACTGCTCGAGCCGGACGTTCCCTTCACCGTCAACGTCTCTCACTTGGACTCCATCGTGGCACTACCGCGCGGTGCTGAGGTGCTTGCATCGACTGAACGTGAACCCAACGCCCTGGTTCGATTTTCGAGCACCACCTGGGGCGTCCAATTCCACCCGGAGATGGACGCAGCCATCGTGCGCGAATACATCTTGGCGCGGGCCGACGCCATCGATGCCGAGGGTCAACCCGTCGAGGGGTTGCTGGCGGACCTCGGTGACGCGCTCGCGGCACGGCGCGTGTTGGGCAACTTCGTCCGCCGCGTCGTGCTCGGTTGATTGAGCGTCGTGCGGCGTTCAGTTCACAACTTGCTCGCCGCCAGATTGGCCAGTTCGCTGCGTTCACCCTTGCGCAGCACGACGTGGCCTGCCAAAGGCTCGCTGCGGAGCCGGTCAGCGACCACGCTCAGCCCGTTGGTGGAGCTGTCGACGTAGGGGTTGTCGATCTGGAACGGATCGCCCGTCAGGACGATCTTGGTTCCTTCAGCGCAGCGGGTGATCACCGTCTTGACTTCGTGCGGCGTCAGGTTCTGGGCCTCGTCCACGATGACGTACTGTTGTGGCAAGCTGCGGCCGCGAATGTACGCCAACGGTTCGATTTCGATCTGCCCACCCTGGAGCAGCGAATCGATGTCCGGCACGCCCCGACGACGGGTGCCCGAGCCGATTAGCAGGTATTCGAGGTTGTCGAAGATGGGTTTCATCCACGGCCCCATCTTCTCTTGCACGTCGCCCGGGAGGTAACCCAGATCACGCCCGAGTGGGATCACCGGGCGGCTGACGAGCAGCCGCGAATAGGTGCCGTCGACCACGGACAACGAGAGCCCTGCAGCCAGGGCCATCAGGGTCTTGCCCGTACCGGCCATCCCGACGAGGGTGACGAGGCGCACGCTGTTGTCGAGCAGCAGGTCCATGGCAAACGACTGCTCCTTGTTGCGCGGTCGAATGCCCATCACGCCTTCGCGCGGGCCGAGCAGTTTGCGGATCAATCGCCCGCTGGCATCGACACGGCCCAGCGCGGAGCGCTGACTGTTGCCGCGTTGGCGCAGAACGACGCACACGTTCGGGTACAGCGCCTCGTCATCGACTTCCACCTGGCCGGCAGCGAAGAAACGCTCGAGCTCGGCTTCGCCGATGTCCAGCTCTCGGATACCCGTTTCCAGTGCTTCGGGCTCGACGGACTGATTCTCGTATGCCTGCGTCTTGAGCCCCAGCGCGTCGGCACGGATGCGCAAGTTGACGTCCATGGTGATGAAGATCGTCGGGCGATCGGGTTGGGCGTCGCGGATCTCGATCGCCGTCTGAATGATCGCGTGATCTCCCGAGCTGGGATCGAGCGCGATGTTCAGCCGTGGCCGTGAATCGGGAACGTAAACCTTGAGACGACCTTGGCCGTTGACGGGAATACCCTGTGCCAGCGAACCGTGCTCCTCGCGCAGCGCGTCGAAGACGCGCGCCACTTCGCGGGCGTTGCGCCCTCGTTCGGTCGTGTCTCGTTTGAACCGGTCGATTTCTTCGAGGACGTAGATGGGAACTATCAGCTCGTTGTCTTCGAACTTGAACAGTGCCTGTGGGTCGTGAACTAGGACGTTGGTGTCGACGATGTAGGTTTTTTTCATCGAAGAGAGTCTTTGAGCCGCGCCTGCCTGCAAGCGCTCGCCCGGGTCGTACCATGGCTCGGCGTCGGCAAACACGATTTGCCGGGGCGCCGTCCGAAAAACGGCGCGCCGCCCGTGCCACGGCGCGTTGGTCCGACGGCCTCGTTCGGCGCGTGTCGCCACGCGCACGCTGCTTGCTTGCGGCGGCCTCTCGACGCTTCGACACCGGCGTTTTCGCTGGGGTGCGGTCGACGCATGGTGTAGTGCCTTCGCTGATTGGCCCGATTGGCTCGGTCTACATGTCGCACCACGCCAACAAGAAACGACCTACCCGCCGTCCAAAGCAGGTGGACGCCGCGTACCTCGAAGCTGCGGCGCTGTCGTACCTCGATCGCTTCGATGCAACGGCGAGCAAACTGCGGCAGGTGCTGATGAACCGAGTCCGCAACGAGCTTCGCAAGGGCGCAGTGAGTCGGAAGGCGGAGCAGTCCACGGCGGCAGATGCCGACGACCAGCCGCCCCCGCTTCGGCAGCCGAGCGCGGAGCAGATTCGGCAATGGGTGGAGGAATTGCTCGACCGCTATCAACGCTCCGGCGTTTTGGATGATGCGCGTTTCGCCCGCAGCACGGCGCTGGGCTTGCGCGGTCGCGGTTCATCGCGGCGCGCCATTGCGTTCAAGTTGAGGGCCAAGGGCGTTGCCGAGACGCTCATCGACGATGCGATCGCCAGCGCCGACACCCACGCCGATGGTGACAGCGAAGTGGAAGCGGCGCGCAGATTTACGCGCCGTAGAAGGCTGGGGCCGCACCGCCCCGAGGCGCAGCGCGAACCAAACCGTCAGAAGGATCTCGCGGCGCTGGCTCGTGCGGGATTTTCCTTCGACGTGGCGCGCAGCGTGCTCGGCTCGGGCGACGACAGCGACTTTTGAGTGGCGCTCAGCGAAGTCGTGCCCAAATCGTGGCGGCGCTGGACGTTGTCTCCGACCTGCCCGCCGTCAAGTCACTCGACGTGGAGTTCGTCGCCGATGCGCAATGTGCCAGGGCCGGTGTGCACGCAGTTTTGCCCGAAGATCACGCCGTCGTCCGTCTTGCGAAATGTGGCCAAGGTGCGCAGGGGCTCCTTGCCGGTTTCACCGGTTTGTTGGTTGACGGTGGTGATTGCGCAGCGGGTGCACGGTTTGACGACGGCGAGCTCCAGGTCGGGAGCTTCGATGCGAGACCACGTGTCTTCGGCAAACGGCGGACAATCGCGGACGACGATGTTTGGTCGGAAGCGGTTCATCGGCAACGGCGCGGTCAGCCGCCGATTCAAGTCGCCCAGCGATTCGAGCGAGACGAGCAAGGCGGGGTAGCCGTCGCTGAATGTCACCTCACTGGTCAGGTCGGTGTGGCGCGTGCTGGTGGCGCGGTGCACGGCTTCGTCGAAGCGCACGAGACGCGCCGGTGTCCGCAGGACGCGTGTGAACCAGGCAGTCACGTCGGCGCCCAAGTCCACGGCAGGGCCGGTGAAGTTCCAGACCCGAACTTCGGTCCGTTGCTCGCCGCCGGCAGGGATCGGCAGCGAGTCGAAGCCCTGACAGTGCACCGTCAAACGGTCCCCCTCGAGCGTCGGCTGTACCAGCGCCAGGCGCGGACACTCCCGTTGAGTGATGAACCGACCGGCCCCGTCCACCACCATCCAGTTGCGGTCCAGGAGCGGCCCCCGCGCGCCGAATTGCATTTCGGTCAGCGACAAACCCTGGCACGACTTGATCGGGTAGATGAAGAGCGACGAGACCGTCGGCATGGGTTCGGCCATAGCAGTCAGCGGTCACCTCGGACAAGAACCCGAGGACGGAGCACATCAACGAGACGCAGCCGGTCAACTCGACGGCTGCCGCGCGGCCGCGAGATTCAGCAGGAGTTCGACCTGGCCGGTGAAGTAACTGAGCGCGCTCTCGACTCTCAGTGGGCCGGTCTGAGCCCGTACCGCCACGAAGCCTTGCGTCGTGAGCAGTTCCACCTCGAACGGCACGAACCCACCCTCCGGGCCGATCGCCAGACTGAATTCGGGGTGTGCCGGCCCCAGGACGAGATCGGCGGTGCTCGTTGTTGCGGAAGGGTGGGCGATCCAGCGCTGCTCAGGCGGGAGCACGGTGGGCAGCTCGTCCTCGACGAAAGGGCGGAAGCGCGAAAAGACTCGCACTTCCGGCATGAACAGTCGACGACCCTGCTCCAGCCCCAAGATACAGTGCCGCCGGACGTCGTCGCCCAGCAGTTTGTGGCTCGCCAGGTGCGCCTTGTCGACCCGCGCGCTGCGAAACAGCAATACGTCGGTGTAGCCGAGCGCCGCGGCGTGCTCGATGCAGCGCGACAGCACCTTCGGCCGTGGGCACGCCAGCAGCAGGCAGCGTCGCGGCGACGGGGCAGCCGTCAGTGCGGGCACGTAGCGGACGCGCACGGCCGTGCCGCTGACTTCGAGCACCTCGGCGTTCCCCCAACTGGTCCCGAGGCAGCCCGCGCGCAACTGCTGACCGGGGGTCACCCCCAAGACGCGAACCAAGTGTTCGGAGCGACGCTGGTCGAGCAGGACGCGGCCGTCGTCCCCGAGCTCTTCGGGCATCAGTAGCAGTAGGTTCATCCTTGACGCTCCCGGGCGAAGGTGGATAGCTCGCCAGGTGTCTTACGAGAAGCTCCACGAGCACTTTCGCCGTTTGGGACAGCTACAGGAGGTCGCAGCGATCGTCGAGTGGGATCAGGCGGTGAACATGCCGCAGCAAGCGGGCAACTCCCGCGCTGAGTCCATGGCCGGCTTGGCGCGCCTCAGTCACGAACTGCTCACTCAGCAACGAGTCGGCGATTGGCTCCTGGCTGCCGCGGAGCAGGACGATCTGGGCGACTGGGAACGGGCGAACGTGCGCGAGATGCAGCGACTGTATCGGCGCGCGACGGCGCTCGAGCCGAACCTGGTCGAAGCGGTGGCGCGCGCTGACAAGCAAAGCGAGCAGGCCTGGCGCCGCTACCGTGGTGAAAACGATTTCGCGGGCTACGCGCCGCATTTGGAGGAAGTCGTTTCGCTGCATCGGCAAGTGGCCATGGCGTTGGGGGAGGCGCTGCAACTGCAGCCCTTCGACGCGCTCGTCGACGCGTTCGAACCGGGGGTCGTCTGCCAGGACATCGACGCGGTGTTCGCGCCGCTCGAAGCGGAGCTGCCCGCCCTGACCGACGCGGTGATCGAGCGCCAAGCCAGTGTCGGGTTCACGCAACCCGAGGGTCCTTTCGACACGGCGGCTCAGCGACAACTCGGTCTGAAGATGATGGCCGCAGTGGGCTTCGACTTGTCCCGCGGTCGCCTCGACGTCAGTCACCACCCGTTCTGCGGTGGGGTGCCGTCGGACGTCCGCATCACGACGCGCTACGACGAGAGCGACTTCACCTCGAGTCTGATGGGCGTCCTGCACGAAGCCGGCCACGGCAAGTACGAGCAGGGCTTGCCCCATCGGTGGGAACATCAACCGGTAGGTCTCGCACGCGGCATGGCATTGCACGAAAGTCAGAGCCTGCTCTTGGAGATGCAGGTATGTCGTGGGTTACCATTCGTCAAGTTCGCGGCCCCGTCGATCCGGGAAGCCTTCGCGGGGAGCTGCGCGCGACAGCCCGCGGCATTCACCCTCGAGAACCTGACGGCGCTCTACAGTCGAGTCGAACGCAGCTACATTCGCGTCGATGCCGACGAGGTGACCTATCCCGCGCACATACTGTTGCGCTACGGTTTGGAGAAGCAACTGATTGCGGGGACCTTACCCGTCAAAGAACTCCCCGATGCGTGGGACAGCGACATGCGACGGCTGCTGCAACTCAGTACCGCGGGCAACGACAAGGATGGCTGCCTGCAAGACGTGCATTGGCCATCGGGCGCCTTCGGCTACTTCCCGCTGTACACGATGGGTGCGATGATCGCGGCGCAGTTGTACGCCGCGATCGTTCGCGCCGTTCCCGATCTCGAGGCGTCGATTGAGCGCGGCTCGTTCGCGCAGCTCGACGAGTGGCTGCGGCAGAACGTCTGGAGCTGGGGGAGTTGCCACACTTCCACAGAGTTGGTCGAGCGCGCCACGGGTGAACCGCTCGACCCGCGCTACTTCTTGGACCACCTGCGACGGCGATACCTGCCGAATTGAACGCCCGCCGCGATTCAGCGCGCGCTCTCGAAGGCTTCGCGCTTGCTTTCGAGCTCTTCCCATCGCGCCATCTGGGTTTCCAGGTCGCTGCGCGTCTGCTCCAATGTCGCTTGCACCTCGGCCGCGCGTGCCGCTTCGCCTCGATAAAACTCAGGATCGCTCAACTGCGCCTCGAGTTCGGAAACTCGGGTTTCCAATTCGTCGATGCGCTCCATCATGCCTTCGAGCTCCCGTTGTTCGTTGTAGGTCAACTTGGGAGGTCGTTTGGCGGTACCGGTCGATTGGGGTTGGGTTGGGAGTGACGTCGGATTTCCGTCATCAGTCGTCGCATCACTCGGGGCAGGCGGGGCGTTTTGCGCGTTGGTCGTCGCTGACGGCACGTTGGCCGGTCGCAGCGACTTGTAGGTGTCGTAGTTGCCGACGTAGTGCACGACTTTGCCGTCGCCTTCGAACGCCAGTATGTCCGTAGCTACCCGGTTGAGAAAGTAGCGGTCGTGAGTCACGACGAGCACCGAGCCCGCAAAGTCGAGCAGCATCTGCTCGAGCGAGGCCAGGGTCATCACGTCCAAGTCGTTCGTCGGCTCGTCCAGCAGCAGCAGGTTGCAGTCGCGCAAGAGCAGCTTCGCGAGCGCGACGCGCGCTCGCTCCCCGCCGGAAAGCATGGACACCTTCTTGTGGATCTCTTCCGAACGGAACAAGAACCGCGCGAGGTAGCTGTAGATCGACAACTCTTGCCCGGCGAAGCTCACCTTCGGGCCGTCCGAAACGTTTTCGGCGATGCTGCGCCCTTCGTCGAGTTCGGAACGGGTCTGGTCGAAGTAGGCGATCTGTGTCGTCTTGCCGAGTTTCACCTTGCCGCGCGTCGGTGTCAGTTCACCGATGGCGGCGCGGAGCAGCGTCGTCTTGCCCGCCCCGTTGTGGCCGAGGATGCCCACGCGCTGTTTCTTGCTCAGGAGCAAGTCGAGTTTCTCGACGAGCACGCGTTCGCCGATGGTCAGCTGCACGTCGGCAAACTCCAAGATGTCCGAACCCTGGCGCTGGGCGCGCATCGCCAGTTGCACGTTGCCGTGCACGGCCGGAGCGTTCTTGTCGATGGCGTCGTTGGCACGTTCGATGCGGGCCTTTTGCTTCGTCCCGCGCGCTTTTGGCTGACGGCGCAGCCATTCGATTTCCTTGCGCAGGAAGTTCTGCCGGTTGGCTTCCGTGCGCGCTTCGAGCGCCTCGCGTTCCGCCTTGCCTTCGAGGTACTGCTGCCAGCCCCCCTCGTAGCTCGTCAGCGTGCCCTGCGACATCTCCAACGTGCGCGTCACCAGCCGATCGAGGAAGTAGCGGTCGTGGGTGATGAGCAGCAGCGCGCCTTTGAACTGACTCGACAGGTACTGCTCGAGCCAGTCGCTGGTCTCCGTGTCGAGGTGGTTCGTCGGTTCGTCGAGGATCAACAGATCGGGCCGAGACAACAGCTGCTGCGCCAGGGCCACGCGGCGTTGTTCGCCGCCGCTGAGCGTCGCGACCTTCGCGTTGGGATCAGGCACGGCCAGGTGTTCGAGCAACGAGCGCACCTGGTGTTCTTGGTCCCAGCCCCCGAGTTGTTCGATGCGCGCCCCGAGTTCGCCCTGCAGTGCCAGCAGTGTCTCGGTATTGCCGCGGCTGGCGGTGAGCTTTGCGGTGACCTCGTCGTGTTGGCGCTTGGCTTCGTAGAAATCGCGGAGGCCTTGGGCCGCCGTGTCGAAGGCGGTCATGTCGGGGTCGTACTCGGGGACCTGAAGCAGCGTCGCGACGCGACTGCCGCGGCGGCGCATCAACTCTCCCTGATCGGGCTCATCCAGTCCGCCGAGGATCCGCGCCAGGGTGCTCTTGCCGCTGCCGTTTTGACCGACCAGCCCCAGTCGCTCGCCGTCAGTGATGGTCAGTGTGACGCCGTCGATGACGCTGTGGGCACCGAAACTCTTGCGTAGGTCGTGAGCGCTGATCAGGCTCATTGGCTCTTCGTCTCCGTAGGTGCCGTCTCGAAGCGGCAGGGGCGCGGTCGCTTTCGTGTCGTCGTGTCGCGGCGCCGAACACCGCGGCGGGCGGTTTCACACTCGTTCGCGAACTGGTAGGCGGTCTTTGTAGGAGCGCTTCTGGCTCTGATACGTCATGAACTCGCCGATGAACCCCATCGACGTCAGTTGTACACCCATCACCATCAGCATCACACTCAGCAGGAGCAGTGGTCGTGCGCCGATGCCGTGACCCATGAACCACAGCACTGTGAGGTACGTACCCATGCCCGCACCGACGAGTCCCGTCAGCAGGCCCATCAAACCGAACAGGTGCATCGGCTTGCGCACGTAGCGCGTGAGAAACAGCACGCTCAGCAAATCGAAGAAGCCGCGCAGGATCCGCTCGAAGCCGTAGCGCGAACGGCCGTAGGCGCGCGGATGGTGTCGGATGCCAATCTCGGTAACCGCAAAGCCGTCGGCCGTGGCCAGCACGGGAATGAAGCGAAACAGATCACCGTAGACCGGCACGGTTTCGATCACGTCCCGGTGGTAAGCTTTGAAGCCGCAGTTCATGTCGTGGAGAGCGACCTTCGTCAACGAGCGCACCGTGCCGTTGAAGATCTTCGAGGCGATGCGTCGTGACAGCGGGTCCTTGCGTTGGACCTTCCAGCCGACGACGATGTCGAAGCCGCCGCGGACCTTCTCCAAGAACAACGGCAGATCCGCGGGGTCGTCCTGCAAGTCGGCGTCCATCATGATGATGATCTGACCCCTGGCTTGACGGAAGCCGGCGCTCAGAGCCATCGCCTTGCCGAAGTTTGTTCGCAGTCGCAGTCCGTGGATGCGAGCGTCGCCGGCGTGAAGATTGCGGATCACCTCCCAGCTGTTGTCGGTGCTGCCGTCGTCGACGAAGATGAGCTCGTACGTTTCGGTCGTACCGATCGCCTGCTCGATGCGTTGGGCGAGTTCGGGCAAGCTCTCGGCTTCGTTCAGACCGGGGACCACGATGGATACGCCGGGGCTCGGTTCTTCCGGAGCCACGGAGATCGTGCGAGGCTCCGCTGGGTTCGCTGTCAGGACACTCATTCGGGGCGGGAAGCTTACACGGGATCGCTTCGGCTTCAATCGCCGTTGGCCTCGGGGGGGCGACGCGCCGTCGGCGGCGGGTTCTGTTCGGCCCAGTACCGCACTTGCACCGTTTCGGCGGCGGTCAGCTCGAAAGCCGCAAATACGGCGCGATCGAGCTCCGAACGCGCCGCTTCGTCGATGCCCGCATTGCGTTGCGCCAGCTGCCGCCCCAGTTCGAACAATCGCGTTCCTGACGGGTCGTCGGGCGCGGGTGGCAGCGGCAATGAGCGCAGGTGCGAGACCTTCAACTGCGGCATGCCCTGCCGGGCGTCGCGATGCAGGTGGTAGTGAAACCAGCGGACCAGCGCCGAATTGAGGTAGGCGAGCAACAACGGCCACGGCGTTTGGTCCGACTCGAAGCCCGCGAGCAGCGAGTTACGAAAAGCGTGGCCCGCGGCCGGGGCCGCGATCGGAAATCGGGCAGTCTGCCGGATCAACACCCGCACTCGTTGCCACTGCTCGTTCGGCCGCAGGCGTTGATTCAATCGGGTGGGATCGACCTGCCAACGCGGTTCGGCGCGCCGAAACTCGCTCACTTCACTGCCGCTGAGCAACGCGACGCGACCGTCGCCGATGACGTCTCCGACGGGCTCCAGGGCTTTCCGATCGGCGCCGGCGGTTTGGTAACCTCGCTCACCGAACAGGGTGGGAGGGCACTTCGGCAGCGCATCGAGACGTTCGAGCAGCCGCCGCCCGGCTTCGTCGAGGTCCGAACGCAACAAGGGCCAAGCGGCAGCGCCCGGCGTGTGCACGGGGACCTCACGGCGCGTCGACAGCAGCACCATCGACGGTTGAAAGACTCCAGGGAACTGGCCGTCACCCAGATCCGGCAAGCCAGCGTCCACCTCGCACAGCTGGTCGTGTGCCCGGCGCGTGGGAGCGTAGCCCGCCAAGTCGGCCACTGAGGTCGGCAAGATCAGGCCGAGACGTCCGCCCCGGCGCAGCCACGTCGCGCACCGCTCCACAAACACGCCGTGCAGCGTCTTATATCTCCGAAAGCTGTTGAATTCGTTGGTTAACTCCTTCTTGAGCCAGGGCTCGATGGGCTGGCTGGCACGGCCGACGTACGCCACCCATGGGGGATTGCCAAGCATCGCGTCGAAGCCGGGGTTCGGGCGGTCGAACGCTTTGGGGAACGCGAGGGCCGGGTCGAGCGCTGCGACTCCTGGCGCGGGCGGTCGGACCGCGTCGCCCACGATGAGATTGCGACCCGGGTCGACGTGCTTCGGACTGCCGCACAGGCTCCACAGCGTATGCGCCGAAAGCAGGACCGCCGTCGGATCGACGTCGATTCCCCAAATGCATTCGGTCACTATGCGCTGCAATGCTTCCTGCTCACTCGGTGGGGAGAGCCCTCGAGCCGTAGCGTCTTGCCTCAACCACCGCGCGAGCCGGCGTGCGGCGGCCGCGAGTAGCGCGCCGGCACCCGCGGCTGGATCGCACAACGCCAGTTGGTCGAGCCGTTGGGGGTTCATCTGTGCCAACAACGGTTCGAGGCATCGTTCGGCGGCCAGATCGGCGATTTCCGTGGGCGTGAAATGCGAGCCGAACTGACGGCGTTGGCCGCTGGTCGACCAGCCCCAACGCCCTGCGGGGTGTTGATCGGGGCCGACGAGACGCCGGGTCAGCAGCAACTCGTACAACTCACCCGGCGCTGTCGCTGGTGGCAGCCGCGCGGCGGGCAATTCCGCGAGGCTTTCGGGGAGATGACCGCGCCACTGCAACAGGCCTGCTCGCAAACTGGAAGGCAGTTCTCCGTCCAGTCGCGCTTCGAGCTCACCCCAACACGCGGTGGTCGGCTGCGGTGCACAACAGGCCGCCAACAACAGTCGCCGCGCCCACAATTGCGCAGCCTCGATCGGACCGGCCCAGTAGGACTCGTCGAGGCAGGTCGCAATGGCGTGCAAGGCGGCGTCGACGGCCAGCTCGAGCGCCCGGCTTCCACCGTCCGGCGCCACACGCTCGACGGCAGCCGCGTGCCCGTCGCGTGCCGGGCCCACCGGTGTTCCGTGGCCGTCGTCTGGTTCGTTCGGCGCCGTGCCCGTGGCTCGGCGCATCGGACTCACTCTTCGCTGGTGCTGCCCGACTTGCTCTTCGGCGTGCCCAGCAGCAAGATCGCCGGGATCGAGATCAGACAGACGATCAGCATCGAAACGATAGCTGCGAGATTGACCAGGCCGTTTTCCATCGGCCCGCACGATAGTCGGAACGGCTGCGGGCGCAAGCAGGTTCGACCGGGGCTCAGGCCGAATACCGCGACGGGTTCGCCCGTCGCCGGACGGGTGCTATAAGCCGGTCCGCTTTGGGAAAGCCCTCGTGTGGGGCCGCTTTTCTGGAGCACACGAAGAAGTACGACCAGGATGAGCCGCCGGCAGCAAGGTGGTTCTCGCCACTCCGACCGACGGGATGCTGCGGCGCTACGAGGATCGGGTCTTCGGTGGAGCATGGGAGATCGACGATGATCGATGACGTAATGAACGAGTTGGAAGAGGCCATCGGCAAGGCTCAAGACGCGCTCAAGCGCGAGCTGGGCAAACTGCGCACGGGTCGGGCTCACCCCGGCCTGTTGGACACGATTCGCGTGGACTACTACGGCGCGGTGACCCCGATCGGACAGATGGCGACGGTGTCGGTGCCCGAGGCGCGCCTGCTGACCGTCAAGCCCTGGGACCGCAGCGCGATTCAGGCTGTCGAGAAGGCGATCCGCGAAAGCTCCCTCGGTCTCAATCCTCAGACCGATGGGGACTTGATCCGCGTGCCCGTACCCCCGCTGAGCGAGGAACGCCGCAAGGATCTCGTCAAGATTGCGAAGAAGTCAGGCGAGGACTGCAAAGTCGCCGTTCGCAAAGCGCGCCACTCGGCGATGGACATGCTCAACGAGTGGAAGAAAGAGGGTGAATTGTCCGAGGACGATGTCGAGCGCGGCAAAAAGCGTGTCGAGGAGCGTGTGCACCTCGCGGGCTCTTGGGTGGACGAACACATTCAGGTCAAGGAGAAAGAGATTCTCCAGGTCTGAATGTCCCCCGATTTCTCGACGCCCAGGTACTGGAGTACCGCTCATGTCGGCGCTCGGCCGATGAGATTCACCCACGCGGGCTACCCTTGGTTGCGCCCCCCTGGGCAGACGGAGTAGCATAGTCGAATGCGGGCCAGGGCGGCAGGGATAAGTGACGTTGGGCTCCAGCGGGACCACAACGAAGATTGCTTTGCCGTCGTGCCGCAGCACGATTTGTTCATCGTGGCTGACGGGATGGGGGGCCATCGCGCGGGGGACGTCGCCAGCCGCCTCGCGTCCGAGTCGGTGACCGACTTTTTCAAGCGCACGGATTCCGACGACATGACGTGGCCTTTTCAAATCGATACGGATTTGTCCGACGAGGAGAATCGGCTCATCACGTCCATCCGCCTGGCCAATCGCCAGATATACGAGCACAGTGTGCGCTCCCGGGACCTGCGCGGAATGGGCACGACCATCGTCGGTGCGCTGTTCAGTCCGGACAAGAACAAGATGTACATCGGGCACGTGGGGGACAGCCGCGCCTACCGGGTGCGCTCCGGCGAGATCGTTCAGCTGACCCGAGATCACTCCCTGCTCAACGACTACCTGGCTGCCATGCCGGACATGACCGAGGAGCAGCGCAGTGAGCTGCCGAAGAACGTGATCACCCGCGCACTTGGCATGCAGGACACCGTCGAGGTGGACCTCGTCAGCGACGATGCGCAAGCCGGCGACGTGTATCTGCTGTGTTCGGATGGACTGAGCGGCATGATCGACGACTCCGACATCCTAGAAGTCGTTGGCGGTGCGCCCGATCCCGAAGCGGCATGCCGACGTCTGGTGACGATGGCGAACGAACACGGGGGCGAGGACAACGTCACGGCCGTCGTCGTGGCCATCGAAGAGGGGGCGGTCCGCGATCGCTTGGCCTTCGCGGCGACTCAAGAAATGCCATCGATGAGCCAGCCCGGCGAGCACGAGTCCTCGAAGGGCGCGTCCTGAACGGGACGCGCGCGGCTATCTGAAGTCATTCGCGACAATCCCCTCTCCATGAAGGGCTGGACCAGGGGGCTCGCACTCAGTCCGGGGCGCCGTTGAATGCTTGGCGCCTTCACGTGTTGGGCGCTCAAAGAGCAACGCCACGGTGAGCCGTGGCGTCGTCCGTCGACCTGCGCGGGCGAGGGCGTGCCTGGGTGACACGCCCGTCGCTCAATCGTCGTTGGTCAGTGGTGGTCAATCAGTTGCGATGAGGGATCAGTTGCTGCAGTCCGTCGCATAAACCCAACCGTCGGCGGTGCAGACTCGATCGGGCGTGTTGGACGCCGCGAACTGGGTGCAGCTGTACTTGATTCTGCCCTCGCCTCCGCCTTCGGCGACTTCGTAGGTGTTGAGGGTGCACATCATGGACTCGTAGCTGTCGCCGCCGGTGACGGGACCCTCGAACAACACGTAACCGTTCGTACCGACGCTACCCACGGTCGCTCCCTGGATGATGAAGGAGAAGCCGTTGTACTCGATGCTGATGTTGATTTCTTCGGTGCCCGGTGCGGACTGCGCCAACTTGCAGCTGACCTTGGCACCTTCTGACCCGTCCTTGATTACCGGAAGCTCCTTGAGTTCTTCCTCGCTGGTGAGCTGGGTTAGATGGCCAACTCCCGCGCTGTTCTTCGGGATCGTCGTGATCGTGCTCATGTCGATGCCGCACCTGCCTCCAGATGGGCTGATGTACATGGTCATCCGCGGCGGAGGCGCTTCGGCGTCGGTGCAACCGAACGACGACAGACAGAGTGCGGAGATGGCAAGGCTGAGCAAAGTCTTCATGTGCGTGATTCCCTAACTCCGCGATCTAGCCCAGAACGTGGCTGATAGGCAATCGGCGCACGCGGCAGATGAAAGGGAGCTTGCACGACCAGGCGCGATGCGTGCGGGCTACGAAGGATTATTCACTCACAGTGGTTTGCGTCTCGCGCTCCGTGTGAGGTTCGAGTCCGCGCAGACGCCTGTGCGGTGCTGTCCGCCGCCTTGGACTTCACCGATGGGGTCGCGGAGCCCGAGCTCGGTTCTTTGGGAACGACAAGTGACTCTCGTGCCCGCCGCCGCCGTGACGGCAGGCCGGGACGCCGGCTTGCTCCAGGTGGCCACGCTGAGCTGCGCCTTGCGTCGAACTCGAGCGAGCTCGACGCGCGGACTGCTCCACGGGAGCG
>QJWJ01000144.1 GCA_003235365.1 Deltaproteobacteria bacterium | reverse complement strand
CGAATGCCAACCCGGAGAGCAGATCTCGATCCGAGCGATCACGCGTCCTCTTCAAGGTGCGGCTGGCGGCAAAGATCGGCCAGACCAATAGCCCAAACACGCCGAGGTACCTCGGAATCCCCCCCTGGGTGAATTCAATCACCCAAGAGCCGTCGGGGACCGAGATTGGGCGCCCATCGCTGTCGTACACGAAGTAACGATCGAAGCCGCCCCATCCAGTGAACAGCCGTTCGCGAGCTTTTTCGAGGAAGCGATCCTCGTTGAGGAAGCGTGTTGCGAGGGACATTGCACGCTCTTCGGGGACGTTGGCGAACAAGTAGGCGTTAATCTCGTCGACGGGGAATATGCCGGAGAGTCGGAGCAGGGGATGGATGAGCACGAGGGTCGCGATGATCTTTGCGACAGTCATTCGTCGCTGCGGCGCCTGAGTCAGTACGACAAATCCCAGGAGCCCCAAGCCGATCGAACCGTAGCTCTTGCAAAGCACCAACATCGTCGCGAACGCCCCGATGAGAAGCGCCGGCGGTATGCTGCTCACCCGCCAGCGTTGACGACGGGCGATCAAAGCCAGCAGGAGGCCAATGCAGGCGAAAAGGGCGACTTCCAGGCCGTGATCCATGAACACGATCGGACGGAAACCACCATCCCGCTTCACCTGCGTCCATGAGTGCTGGAAATAGCCGTAGACCCAGGTGTGGAATTGTGGGGTGAGTCTCACTTCGAGCGCGGCGGGAACCATGTAGATCAGCGCCAGTCCCAGCCAAGTCTTGCACGCGGTTTCGACTCGCACGCGTTTCCAGCCGAGCCCGAAACCAAGCAAGAACGGGATGCCCATTCTAAGTAGATCGGACAGGATGAGTGTGATCACTGTACGCGGCAATAGCCCCGCAGCGGTGATTGGTCCGAAGTGCAGCACGTCCATGTTCCCAAGTATGCGGAGCACATCGGAAATGACGACGAGCCAAATGAACGTGCGGGTGCGTTTGTCGAGCTTCGTACCGCGCCATGGCAGCGCGTTCATCGCGACGCCCCCGAGCAGCACCGCCATGGAAGGGACCGTCTTGCGGGTGAAGTCCGGCACTACGGGCATGTAGATTGCCTGTGCGGCCGGTAAGAACAGGACGCCGAGCAGGTACGCGAGTACAGCAGCCTTGTATCGGGGGAATGCGGCGTAGATGGCGATTCCGATCAGTGGCCACAGGATCAACACGGCGATCGAAAACGCCATCTGGCGTTCAACGGCGATCACGCGAGCCCTCGAGTTTCTGCCGGTCCTTTCCGGCGGGTTGGGGCGACGGTATCGTGGGCTGACTCTTCCAATTCAAATCAGGTAGACTAACGCGGCTTCCCTGGCAACGCAATTTCGGCGTCCACAGGGTAGGAGTGTCTCGCCATGAATGCTCAACAGAAGCGCAGCACGCGCGTGGTCGTAGTCATCGTCAGTTACCGAACGGCTGAGCTCGTGGGACGCTCGCTGGTTGCATTGGACCGGGAGCGTGGTGCTGCGAATGCGGAGGGAATCGAAGTCAGCTGTATTGTGGTCGACAATGCGTCGGGGGATGCTCCTCACCTTCGCAACGTCGTTGCGACACACGGCTGGGACTGGGTACAGGTTTACGAGTCGCCGACCAACGGGGGCTTCGCGTACGGGAACAACCGCGCGTTCGAGTTGGCGTTCGCCGACGAGATGCCTCCCGACTACTTCTTTCTCTTGAACCCCGATGCCGAAGTGCGGCCCGACGCCATCGGTACGCTGGTTCGGTTTCTTGTTGCGAACCCCCGAGCGGGTATGGCCGCCAGCAGTCTGGAGGACGTCAACGGGGAGATCTGGCCATACGCGTTCCGCTTTCCAAACATCGTCGATCAGGCGGTCCGCCCCTTGGCGGTCCGATTCCTCGAACGCCTGTTCGACAAGCACATGGTGGCCATGGAAATGGGCGCTTCACCTCGTGAGGTAGATTGGTTTCCCGGCGCTGCGATGATGTGTCGAGCCGAGGTCGTGCGCCAGCTCGGTGGCATGGATGAGGCCTACTTCCTCTACTACGAAGAGACCGATTTCTGTCTCAAAGCACGTCGCGCCGGCTGGCACAATTGGTACGTGCCCGGGAGCCGCGTCATGCACATCGCTGGTCAGAGCACCGGTGTGACGGGCGAGTCCAATCGGGGCAAGCGACTTCCCAGTTACTGGTTCGATTCGCGTCGTCGATACTTTCACAAGAACCACGGGCTGGCTTATGCGATGGCGACCGACGTCGTCGGGATTCTGTCGCTGAGCATCGGCGGTGCTCAGCGGTGTCTGCGTGGCAAGGCGGAGACGCGGCAGACCGTATCCTCACTGGTCGATTTCGTTCGAGGCAGCACCCTATTCCCTCAGAACCGCGCGCTTTCCCCAGCTTTGGAGACGCTGAAGAGGGGCGGCGCGGCTGGCGCCAGCGCGCTTCCAAAGAGTGACTAGCCGGGCACTACCTCGATAGTGCTAGCCGTCGACGACGGCCCTGCGACGGGCGTCGGAGTCCTCAGGCCTGTAGCTCGCTCAGAGCACCCGTGAAGTCCACGGTTCCGCCTTTGCGAGCTGGCATCGACGTTTCACCATACGAGTTTACGTCGAGACCCATCGCTTGCATCAGCGTCACGAGCAAGCGGTTGTGGGCTGGGCCCGTGGGCTGTGCGTCCGGCGAGTCTTCTGCAGGAGCCAAGAAAACAGTCGGAACGTCGCGCGCGTAGCACACGTACTGACCGGTCTTGAGCGCCCCGCCGCAGGAGCCGGCCATCACAACCGGCATGTTGGTCAGCTCGTGGCTTCCCGTGGCGAGCTCGGTGAGCCACACCGCGACCGTCGAGTCGAGAACGCCGTACAATGAGAAGAGATCGATGAGTTTGGCGAAGCGTTCCGCATGGATCGCGTTGTAGCGGGTCATGTACTCCAGGGCGGCAGGCTCGGTGCTGTGGGCAATGTCCTGGTGCACGTCCATTTCCGCCGGTGCCCCAACATCGACGGCGTCCAACCCTGGTGGTTGGAGAACGATGACGGGAACTCGATCGCAGCCAAACGCGAGCGCAGCAAGCGGAATGTAGGCGTCGAGGATCTCGGGCATCCAGGCTTCACGATAACCTGCGAAGTCCGCCGGGTTGGCGTTTTCACAACTGGCGCCCGATGCGGCAGTTAGCCGCTTTTCGAGATCCCGCAGCAGATCGTGGTGCTGCTGCAACTTCTCGCGGTCGGTCTGTGAGAGGCTCCGCGCCACTTGGGCGTACTCGTTCGCGACGAAGTCCAGCAGGCTGGGCTTGGCGTCCATTGCGTCGTTGTTGCCACCGCCGGCGCCGGTCGGGAACAGGCGGGCGAAAGCCGCGGCCGGATCCCTTTCCAGTGGTGCTTTGACGCCGCGGTCCAGCGCTACGTACGAACCCCACGGGAAGGTGGGATCCCCAAGCTCCAGCGACGACAATTGGTCGGGCCGCGCGACAGCCTTCGCCACGACCTGGTCGAAGCTGGGACCACCCGGCGACTGCCCGCCCTCGATGAACTTGGTTCCGGTCAGCAGATGTTGGCGAGCCCCATCGTGCTGATTGGCTGCGCCGTCGCCAATCTGCGACGCCATGGCCAGGCCGTCCACGACCGTCAGGTGCTCCCGATAGGGGTGCAGTGCATTGAGGATTGGGCTGAAAGACGCGGGATCAGCGTCGTCGAACTGATAGTCCCACGAGCCTGCTTCCTGGCCCCGCCGCATGTACCAGTTCTCTCGAACGGTGCCGTGCTGGCTGACCATGACGAGCATTCTGCGGCTCCCATTGGACTGGGCGTGGGCGTTCTTGCCCCACGTAGACGGCAAGAAGGGAACGACGGGTGACAGCCCGAGCAAGGCGAGCACGCGCCGGCGACTCAGGCGGCCGGATGTTCTCGAGGTCATCTTCACTATCTCCTGTGGGTAAACTCTTTGGACAAGGCGATTGTGACCAGTGCTTCTTTCAGATCACCATTCGCGTCGTCGGCTGCTTTGAGGATCGCTTCCAGCTTGCAGGAATCTGCCTCGGTTTCTTCGCGACCAAAAGCGAACCGATAGAGGTTCTTGGTCACACACTCTTTTACTTGTTCACTCGAACCCAGCCGTTGCGCCAGATCGAGCGCGCCAGACATGGGGCCATCGACGTCAGTTCCGAGCAATGTGGTCGTAGGGTCCACGTCCAACCCGTTTGGCTCCACAGTTCGAAAGCCACCGATCGCGTCGTAGTTTTCAAACGCATAGCCGACACTGTCGATCACCTTGTGACAGCCGATGCAAGCTGTGCTGGCGGCAAGTTTGTCTTCGAATACTTGACGATTGGTTCTGGGCTTGTCGTCCACCGGCGGCGGTATGGATGTGTCCACATTTGGCGGAGGGGGTGGTAGCTCGATGCACAACACGCTCTCCAGGACGCCGACGCCGCGCAAGGGCGGGGACGGAATGTTGTGTGCCCGTCCGCCGAGGAATGCGGCGCGCGTCAGCACGCCTGCGCGCTCTTTGGGATTGAGCTCGGTTTCCTCGAGGTCTCCGTCGATTTCGACGCCATAGATTGCGGCCATGGTCGGGTCGAGCACCGCGCGCGTCGAGGTGAACAGGTTCTTCACCGTCAACTCTCCCGAGTCGTAAAGGAGCTCCACGAAGCGGGAAGTCTCTGCTCTTGCCAGGTTGGCGTAGTCCGCAGCCAGACCCGGGAAGATATCGGGGCTTTTTGCTTCGTTCTGAATTCTATCGAGCCTCAGCCACTGGCGGGTGAAGTCGGCTAGCGCCGCGCTCGCCTTGGGGCTGTCGAGCATGCGTCGCGTCTGCTTCTCCAGTCCGTCGTCGGCGTCGAGCTCGCCATCTGCGGCGGCTTTGGTCAACGCATCATCCGGCATCGACTGCCAGAGCAGGTATGACAGCCGCGTGGCTAGTTCGTAGCCCGTCAATCGTTCCCCTGAAGACGCCTCAATTCGATAGAGGAACTGCGGCGCCTGCATGAAGGCCGCGACGGTCATCTTCAACGCTTCGGTGAAACCCGCTACATCATTGGTCTCTTTGAATAGAGCGTCGTAGCGACCGACTTCTTCTGGCGTGAGAGGACGGCGAAACGCTTTGGCTCCAAAAGTCCGGATGAACTCTGCCCCGCATTCGACACTTGGTTCGCACGACAGCACCCGCGACGGATCGGCCGCAACCCGTTCCGCGATCGATAGTGCGGTGTTCTGGTAGCGCTCAATGAGTAGCGGAGAGGGGTTGGTGTTTTCCGCGAAGTGTTCGAATCCGTGACTGGTCACCGGTGGCGGAAAATCGAATGCCGTCGTGTCGCTGTCACCCAAGAGGTCGCGCACCGTCAGGGCGTACTCTCGCGGGCTCAAAGTTCGCAATGCCTGAGGCGCCGCCTCCTGCAAAGAGCAACTTACTGGACCATCGCTCGTGGGATTGTCCTTGCTTCCCGGCTGTCCCGCCGTCGAGTTAGGGTTCGACGGATCGGTAACCTTACCGTCATCATCAACTTTGCCCGCAGGCTTTCCACTCTGTCCAACGCCAGTTGGATCAACTTCGTCTGACTCGGCAGCATTTTCGTCCTCGGGCAACTCAGCAACTTGCAGTCCTGAACAACTGCAAAGCCAGAGGGACAACGTACCTACTGCTGTGAGACGACTCGTAAACGACATCGTGCAACTCGTCCTTTCGCCGCGACCCACCCGGGTTCGCGCCCCAGGAATCTGGGCGATGGATCTGGGGGAGTCAACCGACTCAACTTCGAAAGGTGGGTACCTACGCGGCCATGTAACGAGGCAGACTTCGCGCATCGCAGGCGTCGGCCCCTAGGCCCGGAGGGGTGCTCGACAGCGCGGCGAGGCTTCGCGCTCGATTGCAAAAGGCACGTCATTTCGCGGGAAAATGATGATAATGCCCACCAGGTCGACAACTGGAAGGACGCTGCAATTGAAGACTTCGCGCACAGATGGGCCTACAGGGTTTCACATCCCGTCACTTGATGGACTCAGGGCGGTGTCGATCGTGCTTGTCGTCGTAGCTCACCTGGGGCTCGGCGACCTCGTCCCCGGTGGCTTTGGCGTCACCGTGTTCTTTTTCCTAAGCGGTTTCCTCATCTGCACGCTGTTGCGTCGCGAATTCGAGATGACGGGCACCATCAGCTTGAAGAAGTTCTACCTGCGGCGGGCGTTGCGAATTTTCCCGTGCATGTACACGGTCCTCGCTGGAGGGGTGATCTTCTCGCTCGCTGGGGGATTTGACGATCCAGTGACTTTGGGCGGCACCCTCGCGCTAGGTTTGCACGTAGCGAACTACCACTACAT
>QJWJ01000015.1 GCA_003235365.1 Deltaproteobacteria bacterium | reverse complement strand
GTGAACGAATTGCTCCGCACCCTTCTTGCTGTCGTCGAAGTTCAATCCGCCAAACACCCACAGCCGATCACCGTACTCGGTCAAGCCGAACTGTGTCCGTGCTTCGGGCAGACCGTCGAGCAATTGCCACTGCCCCTTTTCGAAGTCGAACTCGAACATTTCCGACTGAGTCGTGAGCGCTCCGTCTTCGCGACCAAACCCGCCGAGAGCCACTCCGCGTCCGTCCCCCGTCACCAGCGTTTGCATGCTCTGCCGGCGCCGCGGGAAATCGGGCAACGCCGTCCACTTCATGGATCCAATGTCGAGCTTGGCCGCTTGGGAAACGAAGTTCTCTTCGGCAAAGTCGTGCTGCCCCAACGCGTTGTTGCCCCCAAACACGTACAACTGGTTGCCGTGCAGGAAGGTGCCTTGCCGATTCTTGGCACTGGACAGCGCCGGTAGCGTCCACGATCGCACGCGGTCCGGCTTCGTTTCGTCGAGCGACTCGATGTGGCCGATACGGTCGCCCCCAATCGCCGGTGGGATCCCTCCCACGAACAAGACCCGCCCGTCGTCGGTAGGAGCCAGTTGGTGGAAGATGCGAGGGAAAGTGAGCCGCCCGAGCTCTTCCCACTGCCCTGCCTCTGGATTGAGTTGGCGAACCGTGCCGGATGCGCCAGACGCGACGAGCCTGCCGCCAATCGACGCAACGCCGACACCGAACGCCTTCTCAGGGAATTGCGGCCCTTCGGACCACGTTTCACTTCGTGGGTCGTAGACGAACACCGAATCCCGAGCGGCGCGCCCCACCATTCCGCCTACTGCAACCAGGCGTCCCCCCAGTGCGCCAACACCCAGAGCCCGACTCTTGAAGGGCACTTCGATTTCACGCCACTGTAGCGGATGCTGCGCGAGGTCCGCCTCGAGCAACGTCGCGGCGAAATCACCACTGTCCATGCCACCAGACATCGTCCACCCGCCGACGACGTATAGCTTGGAACCGATCAACGCTGCCCCGTGGGAGGAGCGCGGTGCCGGCAGCGGCGTCGTTGGCGCCCATCGACCAGAACTGGGGTCGTAAACGTCGACGTCCGCAACACTCGTCAGGTGCATGTCTTGACCCTCGACATTGTCGATGCGCAGGCCGCCGACGCGGTACAGCCGCCCGTCAAACGCGGTCAGTGTCGCGCTTTGGCTCGGTCCCACCGATGGCAGTTCCGCCCACCGTTGGGTTTTCAAGTCGAGTCTCGCAAATCGATCGAGTTGGTATTCCTTGGAGTAGCGATGGGGAACGCCCACGTAGCCGCCGAGCACGTACAGGTGTCCCGACATCGACGCGGCTCCGAAGCTAGTGACGGGCCGGTCCATCATTCCTGCGAATCCGACGTGGCGAGTTCCCGACGGGTTCGCAGTAGCTTGCTCGCGAGGCAAGACCGCTTCGCTTCCCGACGGGAGCATCTGCGGCGTTCGCGGCGCGAGCGCCGGATCACTCGACGAACACGCGCAGGCGAGGCCCAACAATAGAGCCCGAAGGCTTCGTGATATTTTGGTCATTTCATTCTCCCAACCGTGGCAACGCAGGCCACACGCGATGGACGCCGTCATCCGATGAATGACATCGAACCGCTCGGCACCCGGAAGAGTCCAGGTGCCGAGTTGACGTCTGTTAGACTCACTCCCCGAGCACGGCGCGTACGCGAAGTGTCACTCGACGAGCTGCGGCTGAGGTTCCGTCAACGTCCGAGACGAGCAACAGATAGGTGCGTTCACCTTCTGCAGCTCTGACGTACCAGGCCGCAGACGCTGCAGTTGCCTCATTGCCCACACCATCGAACCACGCATCCCCGAAGACGGACATGGGAACGTCTTGTTGGTAGTTCACCTCAGGATCTCGAAGCGAATCGACGTCGATGGCATCAAAGCGTTGCAGCTCCGATTCGCCGCCGCGCTGCCGCACCTCCTCGAGGCCGTCCTGGTCCTTTGCGTCCAGGTCAACAGCTCGGACATCACCTGGCCCGCCGACGCCACCGTTGACGGAGATCGCGTCCCGCCGAAAACACAAGTGCCACTGCTCGTCTTCGTGCGCCTCAGTCGGGGTCAACAGACGCACTTCGCCGGTGCGCAGGTCGAGACATCCACTGGGGCTGTCGTCGTCCCCGCCACGACCACCGGCTGTTGCATCCAGTGCTTCGACTTCGTGCACCGGTCCGTTATCACCCTCGCGCACTTCCGCGTAGCGCAGCGAGTAAATGGCGCTGACCGGGGCGCCCTGTTCCTGTCCGTAGTAGCCCTCGATTTGTAGTTTGTAGTAGGTGCCATCGTCGACGACGCCGTACACGTGATGGCGACTCCACAAGGTGTGCGACTCGCTATCGTACGCATACCAGTCGTCGAAGGCCCCAGCGGGTTGGTCCTCCTGCAGAAACGGTACGTTCGGTTCACTGCCTGCAAAATACTCCGACTCGTCGAGCGGGCCAAAGGCGGCGGCTTCGCCAGGACCGCTCGGGCCGCTATTAGTGAAGATGGACCACCCTTCGAGCGCGAGGTCCCACTCTTGGGATTGTCGAGGGTCCTCGACGTCGACGACAGCAAGCCCTTCGAGACTCACGTATGCGCGCTCCCCACGTGCAACGTCTACGACGAGTTGATCTCCAGACAGCGCATCAGGATCCGCGCGACTCGTCTCATCTCGCCGCGCCTGAGACGTGATTTCGTCGCTGTCGCCGCCAGTGCCAGCCGAGCACCCGACGAGCAAGCAACAGGACACAGAAACCGCGTACCAACGAAGCTCGTTCATATTCCATCCTCGGTGTTTGTAGTGATACCGACGTACCAAAGGCGCCCGGCGACGGGGCGTTGGTCCCCAGGTCGACGCGGATCGTCTTTGGAATCCAAGGCGTTCAGCACGCCGACGTACAGCTGCATGCTGTCGAACAGTCGCCTCGCAAGGCGAACGTCCAGTTTGACGAAGCCGGGTGACTCCAGGTCGTCGGCGAGATACGCCGATGACACCATACGACTGCGTGCGCTCACCTCGAAGCCCGCACCCAGAAGGTAGTTCAGAGAGCTCGAAACCGTATGCGCGGGACGGCTCTGCAGTGGTGTATCGGCAACGTCGTTTCGGGCGAACAGGTACGAGTAGGCGACCTGTGTGCGCAGTCGCGCCCCAACGCGGAACGACGCAGACACATCCCCGCCTAGCGTTCGCGCTCGCCCAACGTTCACGTAGCTGAAATCGTCCACCCCGAGAGTCGACTGTCCGACGAAGTCAGTGTCGATCAACGACGATACCCAATTGTGAAACCCGGAAACTCGGAGCTTCACGCGGGGTGACGCAGCGAAGGATAGATCCGCGTTGACGCCCCACGAACGTTCGGGGCGCAAGTCACGGTTGCCGATCACGCGGTAGCCGAGAAACGAGTGATCGAATACGAAGCCGTACTCCTTGGCGCTCGGCGCGCGAAATCCACGACCGATCGACGCGCGGGCTTGCCACCGCGAAGTGGGACGCCACGCCGCCGCCAATCGAGGAGCGGTCACCCATCCGAATCGGCGATGGCGCTCCACTCGCACCCCAGGTAGCACCGTGACGCGTTCTCCGAAGCGCCAAGCAAGCTGAGCGAACGCGGCAGCGCTACCGAGAGTCGTTGCTTCGACCTCTGGCCGCATCTCACGCAACACACTGCCCCCAGAAACCTCCGCTGCGGTGAGCGACTGCTCGAAGTCCTCCTGCTCGGCACGAGCCCCCGCAATCCACGTCCGTGAGCCCTCGTCGAGGGTGGTCACCAGCTCGGCGCTGAGTAGGCGCTGTTGGCGAAAGCGCCTCTCATCCACGGGCGAGTCACGTCGGTCCTTGTTTGACTCACCAGTAAACAACTGCCCACTAGCGGAGGCGCGAAGTTGCATGCTTTGGGACAGCTCGTAGGTCTGACGAACTCGCGCCTTCACGCGCTGAGAAGAATCGGGGAGATCGACGAGGAACGTGCCCAATCCGGGGAACTGCTGGCTCTGAAGCCCGTCGGATCTGTTTCGAGCCCAAGAGATCTCAGCGACAGAGCTGACGCGGTCCGCATCCGCCCCCAACCGGACACCCAATTCCAGCCGCTTGGTCGCGGCGCGCGCGAGACCCGACTCGCCTCGTGAAGCCGGAACACCCGCCGCCTGGCGATAGCTGGCGGAACTACCCGCCCAGTACTCGCCTGCGCGGTAACCAACTGAACCGGCCGTCATCAGCTCGGGAAGAGAACGCAGCTCGAGGCGCGTGCGACCACTGAGCCCTTCAGATTGCGGCCCGCCGGTGATGATGTTGACGACCCCACCGAGAGCGCCCGTTCCGTAGAGGGAACTCGAGGGCCCGAGTACGTACTCTACGCGTTCGACATCAGCGATGGAGAACTGTTCGAGATCGACCACGCCACCAGAATCACCGACGACGCGCTCACCATCGCGCAAGATCAATACGCGCTCGGCGTCCAGCCCCTGCATCATCACCCCCGCCGGACTGCCCAGGTGGTCATAGGCACTGGGATTCACCTGCAGCCCGGGTTCACCTTCGAGGGCCTCCGCAACAGACATGGCCCCGCGGCGTTCGGCGTCTTGTCGCGTGACCAGGCCCGTGTGCAACGTGCTGCGCTCGATCGATTCGGCAGAGCGCGTCCCGGTGACGACGACTTCGACGACAGCGACCTCTGGCGGCGCTTGGGAAGCCGCGTCGCGCCGGGCATCCCGTCGAGATTCCGCTTGCGTTGTTTGACCCCAGGCCGACAGCGGGCTGGTTACCAACGTGAAGCAAGTGCTCAATGTCAACATCAGCGTGCTTTGCTTGAAAAGACGACTCGTGATCGATGCCATGCCGATCAAGGCCTCGGGCGCCGGCTCGGGGTAAGAGGGTAGACGCCGCAAACCACACCGAGGCGCACCTCGAGGTCAACGACGAAAGTGAACGCAACGAACACGCCAACGAGCGGCGTGTCCAGGTCGACCAGAGTACGTCCCTTAAATGAAATTGCAAATCATTTTCATTTTTGAACGCGATACGAACTGAAAATCCAGCAAATTTCACCAAGATACCGCCAGACTCATCAAGCATCCCGGTCGAAAACGACTTGCATTTTCAATATGGAGCCGCTAGTTCCCTCGCGTCGCTGGGACCCAGTGCATGCCGCACGCGGTTCACGGTCGTCTATTCCCTTTCATGGAAGGTCCCCAATGTTTAGTTATCGCAAGCACTCATCGGTCGCATGGCTCCTGTTCGGAGCATCACTCGCCTTCGCTTGTGGAGACGACGCGACGTCGTCCGACGACGTGCTCGACGATTCGTCGGACGACGACACTGACGCAGGCACTGACGACACAACCGTCACTGACGACAGCAGTGACGATGAGACGGATGAAGCAACCAGTGACGACACCTCGAAGCCGAGCAGTGCAGCCGGCGCCTGCTACATGCCGGAGGAGCACGTCTGCGATTGCGAACTGAACGAAGGCGCGTGCACGGAATCTGGCGGCATCTGGACGGAAATGTGCACCAGCTGCGCCCAGAGCGATGGGACCGACGATGAATCGGAAACTGACGAGCAAGCAACGAATGACGACGCAGGAACAGCCACCAATGTCGACGCGGGAGCGCCACAGGGAGATGATCATGCTGCGTCCGACGACGCGACCGATCCCGATGACACCGACTCTGCGGACGACGATCCACTGACCGACGACGGCTCTGACGCAGGTCCGTCGTCGGCGACCGACGGCGGCGCCGAGCCCGCCCCTGAGCCCGAGCCCGAGCCTGAGCCCGAGTTTCAGCCGATCCGCGATCTCGGATCGACCCTGCTCCCACAGGTCAACGACCTTCGCGGCCTGACGTTCGCCCACGATGGCAAGATCTACGCCACGGGCCACGTCGGCGCCAGCACGGACGTCGATCGCACGCTCGCAGTGCTTCGCTTCAACGCCGATGGCACCCCCGACGAGAGCTTCGGCACGGGCGGCCTCGTCACGCACAACCTCGTACAGCGAGTCGTGGAGGACGAGACGGTGCTCAACGACGGGGACGAGCAGTCATTCGGAATTGTCGAACTTCAAAGCGGTGAACTGCTGGTGACTGCAAACGTGCGCGACGCTGCTGGGCTCGGCGGTGACATCGCGCTAGTCAAGCTCGACGCCGCGGGAGCACTGGTACCGGCGTTCGGCACTGGAGGAGTACTGCGCGTCGACCTCGGCTGGATGCCAGAAGACGATGCCAGTTGGCCGCAAGAGGACAGTGGACCTCGTGACCAAGCCTGGGATCTGCAACTCGACACCACGGGCGACGTCGAAAAAATCGTGCTGTTCGCGCACGGCCCTGCTCCAGCGGGCGCTCTGCAAGATGCAGAAGACCCGACGACTCAACGCACGGACAACGATCGGTACGTCGTGAGATTGCTCGCCAGCGACGGCTCGATCGATCCGTCGTTCAATCAAGGTGCAGCTTTCAACCTGAACAGCGGAGGAACGTTCTCGGACGGTGGACGGCGCGGTCGGGTGTTGGAAGATGGGTCCATCCTCAGCGCCGGGTATACGAACTTCGGAGCGGGACTGGGCAACCACGTACTCGTCATCCGCTTGCTGCCATCCGGTCTGCCAGATCCGTCCTTCGGCTTTGGCATCGGACTGCCGGGGGTGGTTCGCACCAATCCATTCATCGACGACGGCGGAGTGGCCGAGTGTTACTCCGTCGGACTGCAATCCACGGGTCGCTACGTAACCACGGGTTACGGGCGGGCAACCGGCGCCGGCCAGAGCTCCCGCTTGGGCTGGGTCAGCACGGATTCGGTCGACCTGGTTTCCGTCGGATTCGGACCGCGAGGCGTCGACCAGAACTACGGCTCGGAGGCGACCTTCGTCGTCCAGAGCGAGGAGTTCGCCCTGGGCGACACCGAAGACCGCGGCCGCGATCTCGTCGTATTGCCCGATGACCGCGTCGTGCACGTCGGTAAGTTTGGCGTGGCGCCAGCGATCTTCGTCTCTTTGCCTGATGGCCAGATGGACCTCGACTCGGGTGTCGATGGTCGCTTCGAGTATCCGGCACTGACAGAACGCACGTCGCACTTCTTCAAGGTTGCTCTCTCTGCCGATGGCCAAACGATCGTGGCCACGACGAGCAACCACGCCGATGGCGTCCTGTTCGCAATGTTGAAGGTCGGCAGCGAGGGATGACTGTGGAGCTGCGCGAGGGTCAGGCGATGAAACGCTCAGCCACTGATGCGACGATCGGCAAGAGGGCGCCGCGTCCATCGACAGCTGGGCTGTGCCGGCCCTCGCGCAGCTTGGCGCTCGGCGTCCTGCTGGTGTGTTGCGCTACGTCGGTGGCATGCACCGAAGACCCGAAAGAGGTGTTTCCGGCCTCTGATGAGCCAAGGCGCAAAGTCAGCACCAAACCGACTTCGCGCGGCGATGCGAAGCGTGCCACTGGCAACGTCGCCGATGTTGCTCCCAACGGGCAATCGCGACCACCCACTGTCAATCAGGGCACGGTTGGGGACGATCCGGCGAGTATCGACATTCCATCGAGCGACGCTGGCCTCCCGAGAACCAACGTTCGGAGCGACCCCGACGCAAGCGCGCCAGGAGGCCCCTCGTCGGGTCCCCGCGCTGACAACCGTGCCGACGCCGGACGACCGACTTCCGCACCGACGACACCTCCGGCCACCGACAATCTCGAAGAGGCACTCTTCACCGCTTGCGGACCGGCGCCCGTCTCCAACACGTCATTCACTCGGAGCGCACTGCGCGGCGCAGCCGCCGATTGCGCAGTTCACCACTACTGCCGATTTCACGTCGTCGCTGAACGACTTCGCACAGCGGTTGCGGCGTACCGCCAATCGCCCGACGAGCAAAGCCTCGAACGAGCTCGTGAAGCATTTGGAATCGCGATGCTCAACTGGTCACAGGTCGAACTCTTTCAGTTCGGACCGCTCGCGAGCCGCGCCGAGAGCGCAGGCAAGGACGTGTACGAAGGTCAGGGAATTCGCGACTTGATCTACTCCTGGCCGTCGGTGAGCCGCTGCCGCATCGAAGATCAATTGGTCAGCCAGGACTACGCATCGCGCGGCATGGACGGCGTACTGATTTCCGGGCGAGGGCTGTTTGCACTGGAAACGATCTTGTACTCGCCGATGGCTGATTCCGATTGCGCTCCGCAATCGGCAACCGCTCTAGCATGGGACGAGCTGGGCGCTGGCGAACGTCAGGGTCGAGCGCGTGACTACGCCGTGGCAGTCGCGCAGGACATCATCGCGCAAACCGAGCGACTGCTCGAGCTCTGGACGAGCGAAGACTTTCGTTCGACCCTGGTGACCGCCGGTGGGAACTACCCCGACGAACAAGAGGCGCTCAAGGTCATTGCCTGGGCTCTGGTTTACCTCGAGCGAGAAGTAAAAGACTGGAAGGTCGGGATCCCCGCGGGCTACACCTCGACTCATCCAGTCACGTTGCCTGAAACGCCTTTCGCACGGCTGGGGATCGAGACAATCCGCGCGAACCTCCAAGGCTTCCGCGCGTTGTTCGAGGGTTGCGGGGTCAACGGCGAAGGGCTCGGCTTCGACGATTGGTTGACCCAAGCCGGCCACGCCGAACTCGCGGAAGACATCGTTCGAGCGTGGGGCGTTGCAGACCGCACAGTGACGGAAGTATCGTCACTCGAAACGGCCAGTCCTTCCGAGCTCGACGCGCTGTATCAAGCGCTGCGCGCGGTCACGAGCCTGCTCAAGGCCGACTTCTTCGGAGACGGAAGTCCCCTCAGTCTCGATTTGCCCGGTGGAGTCGAAGGTGACACGGACTGACCGAACGACGTGGATGGCGCTGCAGGCGCGCCGCTTGTTCGAGCCGGTGGACGCTGCGTGGCTAGCAGCGTTTCGAGTCTTGTACGGAACGCTGCTGTGCATCTCGATGCTTCGATTCTTGGTCTACGGCTGGGTCGACAAGCTGTTCACCGCGCCAACGTTCTTTTTCAAGTACTGGGGCTTTGCTTGGGTCGAGCCGTTGCCCTCCCCCTGGCTTCACGCCTTGTTCGCAGTGCTGGCGGTCTGCGCACTCGCCACCGCCGTCGGCTTTGCGTTTCGTGGCGCGGCAATTGCTCTCACGCTGGGGCTCGCCTACGTTCAATTGCTCGACGTCAGCAGCTATCTCAACCACTACTACCTCGCGACGCTGCTCGTCGGGCTACTCGCGGTATCCCCTGCTGGGAAGACCTTTTCGGCCGACGAATGGCTCGAGCGGCGCCGTCGCGGGGGCACGCTCTCGAACGTGCCGTCGACAGTCCCTCGGCTTTGGTCGTTCGTGTTCCGGTTCCAGGTGGCGCTGGTTTACACCTTCGCAGGGATTGCCAAGGCCCAAAGCGACTGGCTTCTGCACGGCCAACCGCTGCGCGTATGGCTCGGCACCAACGCCGAGCTTCCGGTCGTCGGCCCGTTGTTGACCATCGACGGCGTCCCGTTGCTGATGAGTTGGTGCGGGTTCCTGTTCGACACCACGATCGCGTTGTGGCTGAGCTGGCGTCGGACGCGTCCCTACGCGTTCACCATCGTCGTCGCCTTTCATTTGCTGACTCGGTTCCTGTTTCCGATCGGGATGTTTCCGGCAATCATGATCGTCGCAGCGCTGGCCTTCTTCGAACCAAGTTGGCCTAAAGCGGCAATCAAGTTGATTGCCACGACCAATGCTGGTCGGTGCGCCAAGACCCGTTGGTCGTGGCTTCGACACCACGTTGGGGCGCACCACGCTCCAACTCATGCTCGGACGCAAACTCTCGGTGCCGACCAAGAGGTGTTCGACACCTGGCTTGCGTCGAAAGCGCGCATCCCAAGTCAGTTGACCCGCGCCCAGCGCCTCGGGCTCCTGCTAGCCGCAAGTTATTGCACCTGGCAGCTGTTCATGCCGCTTCGTTTCATCGCATACGGGGGCAACGTGCTCTGGCACGAGCAAGGGATGCGTTTCTCGTGGCGCGTGATGGTGCGCGCCAAGGGCGGCTCGACCACGTTCTGGGCCAGTGACCCAACCACCGGTCAGCGTTGGCGCGTCGCCGCATCGGACTACCTCACCCCCATGCAGCAGAGTGAAATGTCCTCTCAGCCCGACTTGATCCTGCAACTGGCTCACCGCATCGCGAACGACTTTCGCGCGCGGGGGTTTGGTGCTGTCGAGGTTCGCGCAGAGTCGCGAGTTTCCTTGAACGGCCGTCGCAGCGCCCCGCTGATCGACCCGAGTGTCGACCTCTCCACCCAAGAGGACGGCCTGAGCTTCGCCCAGTTCATCCTGCCAGCTCCGGAGGGCGCTCCTCCGCACACGCGGGTCGTGCCCTGAGGCCGCCCCTTCGAAGAGTATGCGCTTCTCGAATAGTCGGCACAGACCAACGCCAACCCTTCTCGCGTCGTCCGTCGCTGCCGCCGCCCTGTTCACCGTCACCGTGGTCACTGCGCAAGGTGAATCGCCTCCCGTGGCTTCGGAAGGGCCGCCACAGGACTCAGCCAGCGCAACGCGGACAACTCCCGTCGACCCCTCATCGCGAGAGACCGCACACACCCCGCCCGCCGGTCACGGCGCGCCCGATTCCAGTGATGGTCCGACGCCTGCTCCCGGCGCAGAGGCCACCACCCCAGCTCAACCACCTGGCCCCCCGGTGACTGACTCGTCCCCAGTCGAGGCCGCGGGAAAGAAACCTCCCGTCGTCGATGAATCACGCTCGGAAGAATCCCCCCAGCAGCAGCTGACCCCAAACCCGACGACCACGGGTGCCACTGCACCCGACACAGCGAAGCCAATCGAACCAACCACGTCGTCCGCCTCGAGTGGTCACTCGCAAACCCCAGTACTCCACCGATCCGCTGCCGAGTTGGAAGACGGACCGATCGAGGTCGTCGTCGTGGGTTCTCGCGAGTCCCGGGCGCCGGGCTCGGTCCATGTGATCGGGAGAAAGCAGCTCGAACGGTTTCGACGGGACGACCCCAACGCCATCGTCCTGCAAGCGCCGGGGGTGTACGTACGGCAAGAAGACGGAGTTGGTCTACGACCCAACATCGGGATTCGCGGAGCAAACTCCGACCGCAGCAAGAAGATCACGTTGACGGAAGACGGTGTACTGTTTGGCCCCGCCCCCTACTCCGCACCCGCCGCCTACTACTTTCCGTTGATGGCGCGTATGGTCTCGGTGGGCGTAGTCAAAGGCCCCGCCGCCATCGCCCATGGTCCGAACACGGTCGGCGGCGCGATCGACTTCCTGACGCAGCCAATCCCCGCCGAGCCCAATGCCATGTTCGACCTGAGCCTCGGGGAGTACGGCTTCGTCAAGAATCACGGAAGCTTTGGCGCAAGCACAGACGAGTTCGGCTTCTTCTTGGAAGGCGTTCGACTTCACGACGAGGGATTCAAGGAGCTTCCCAACGGAGCAGATACTGGTTCCACGCGCAACGACTGGATGGTCAAGGCCAGCTACGAGCCAGATCCGCTGGCAACCCATCGCCAACTCTTCTCACTCAAGCTGGGGTACTCGGACGAGGTCTCCAACGAAACCTATCTCGGCCTGAGCGACGAGGACTTCAGAGCAAATCCCGATCAGCGCTACGCCGCGAGCTCTCTCGACCAAATGAAGAATCATCGAACGTCGATTGTGCTTCACCACCGTGTCGACGTCGAAGCCGCAGGCGCCTCGGTGGACACGGACCTGTACCGAAACGACTTCGCACGCATCTGGCGCAAGGCCAACAGCTTTCGAGGAGCAAACCTGAGCGGTGTGTTGAAAGATCCCGACGACCCGGCGAATGCACAGTTCGCGGCCGTGCTGCGTGGCCAAGTCGATGCAGCAACCGCAGGGGAAACGCTACTCATCGGTCCAAACGACCGCGCGTTCGTCAGTCAGGGTGTTCAAAGTAAGCTGAAGCTCAAGCCGACAAGCGGCCCACTGAACCATCGTGTCGAGGTCGGGGTGCGCTTGCACAACGACTCGATCACGAGGCGCCACAGCCAAACGGGCTACGTGATGACGAACGGCGTGCTCGTTCCCGAGTCGAGTCCGGAGGAGGTCACTGCGGCCAACCGAGCCAGCAGCATCGCCCTCGCCATGCACGCACTAGACGCGGTGACTTGGCAGCGTTTGACGCTGACGCCCGCCGTACGCTTCGAACTCATCCGCTCACGGTTCGACGACCACGTCACGGAGGCAACCGCCAAACGGTGGGTGCGCGCCTGGATGCCAGGGATCGGGGCCTATTACGCAGTCACCGAACGGTTCGGGTTGCTCGCTGGTGCTTATCGCGGGTTCAGCCCACCCGCCCCAGGCAGTGACGCACGCGTCCGCCCGGAGTACAGCGTCAACACGGAGGCCGGCTTGCGCTACAGCGATGCGCCAGCGCGGGCCGAAGCCGTCGCTTTCCACAACGACTATCAGAACCTGACCGACATCTGTACGTTGTCGAGCGGTTGCTCGAGCGACAATCTAGACCGTCAATTCGACGCGGGGCGTGCAAGGATCATGGGCGTCGAGGCGCACGTGGCTCACGAACCTTCGTTCGGCCCACTGCGCTTGCCACTGTTGCTCAGCTACACGCTAACCCGAGCACGTTTCGACAACTCGTTCACGTCGAACGACCCGATCTTCGGCGAGGTCACGACGGGTGACGAACTGCCCTACGTTCCGCGGCATCAGCTCGTTGCTTCAGCAGGTATGGAGACCGACCGAGCAGGTGTGGCATTGGGGGCAAACTACATCGCGCCGATGCGCGAGGAACCCGGCCGGGGTTCGCTGGACGACGCCTTGGCTACCGACGAGCAGTTCTGGCTCGACGCCTCGGCAAGCTTCCGACCACACCCTGCGATCACCTGCTACGCGAACGTGCGCAACCTCCTGAACTCGCGGCGCATCGTCGCTCGTCGCCCCTACGGGGCTCGCCCCAACGCCCCTCGCTGGATCCAGCTTGGAGCCCGCTTGGACTACTGACACCGATCCGGCGCGGCCCGCCCTACGGGCGAACCGCACTCAACGAGTTGCCCACCCCGAAACAGAAACGAGGACCCATGAACGACCAGCAATCCGCTTCTTCCAAACCGAGTGAGTGTGAACGAGAACGTATTGCAGAGAACTCCGTGGGCTCGATCGAGGTGTGCAACTGCGGCATGTGGCGATTGAACGTCGGCGCCGTGACCCTCCGCTTCGACGCCCGTGCGCTTTGGGCGCTGCACGACCTATTGTCAGAAGCTGCGTCGCGGCACACCACTCGGAGCCTCGGGTCGGACCGCGACGACTACCCGCTGCTTGCAACGACTCCGCGAGGTTCGGCGTGAGCGACGAACCGATCGACGTTCGAACCGCACTCGCGCGCTCGTCCGGGGTTCGAGTCGAAGTCGGTCGCGCCGGGATCGTTCACGTCTTGGTCGGTCCAATCACACTTCACCTCGATCGCGACGCGTGTGAAGAGCTCACCACGACGCTGGCGCGCGCGATGGTCCGCCTCGCGCAAACTCAGCCCAGGGCGACGCCCCCTGGATTGCGCTTGGTTCGAGACGGCAAAACGACCGCTACCAGCCGTAGGCCTTCGTGATCGCCGACTTGACGTCGGCGACGAAGTCGCCACTCTCGCCGTTGGTCATGATCACGTAGCCAGCGGCGCGATTGGGAAAGCCAGCCATCGTGCAACGAAAGCCGTAGTTGGAGCCGTTGTGTGAGTAGGCAAAGTCTTTGGAGGTACTGCTCCCTGACACGGCAAAGCCCCGGCCGGACAGCAGCGTCTTGACTGAAGGCTGTTTCAGCGGGCCCGGTACCGAATTGGATACCCAGGCGCGATTGAGGAACACCAATACCTTCGACAAGTCGTCGACACTCGTGTACAGCCCCGCCGCCGCGAACTCCGGATAGCGGTTGCGTTTTCCCGCAATGACCGTTCCGTTCGATTTGTGCCCGGCCGCGACCTGCTTGTCTGTGATCCAGGAGTTCGGGACTGACACCGTGTAGGCACTGTGTTTCATTCCCAATGGCCCCAGGATGCGTTGCTGCATGTACTGCGCGAAACTCCCACTGGCCTGCTCCTCGATCATCCGCTGAAGCAACACGAAGCCCGCTCCCGAATACGAGTACTTCGACCCCGGGTCCGTCGTGAGCTCGACGGGCGGCGAGTTCGTCCCCTTGCCCTTCAGGATGTCGAGCAGCGAAGGCAAGGCCTTGCCTTCGGCGTACCCGGCAAATCCCCCACCACCTTCGTCGAAACCACTGCACGCCGCAGTGGGATTCGTCGTGTTTCGACCGATGATTCCACCGCGATGCCGCAGAATTCGATCGATGGTCGGGCTGTTGGTAGGTGTCAGACAGCTGCGCGTGGGAAGCGTCCAGTTGAGCAATCCGCGGATGTCGTCCGTCACTTCGATGTCGGTATCCTCGGTGAGCTTCATCACGCCCAGCGCTGCGACGGGTTTGCTGAGCGACGCCGCCTGAAATCGGCTTTCTGGATGCGTGGCACCGCTGGAGACTCCTCGTTCGAGGAAGCCATAGCCACAGGACCACGCACGCTTGTTGCCATCGACGACGGCAATTGCGCATCCGGGCACTTGGTAGTCGTTCATACGTGCCCAAATGTTGGTCGTGCCTCGCCCCTTCGGAATGCTCGACTCGACGACGCGCGCCCGATCTTCGGGGTAACTCCCCGCCTTGATGTGTGAATAGATCGACCAGCAGTCGTTGACGGGGCAGAACGCGACGTTCTGCAGCAACCACCCCGCTGAACGGATCTTGCCAAGCTTCTCGTAGCATTCATCGTCGATGCGACGGGCGTGCATCTCGTTTTCGGCGACAACGAGCCAACCATTGTTCTTCTTTCTGAACTCGACGCGCGTCACCTTCCGCGCCTGGCTCAGGTTGCGCATCATCTGGTAGCATTCGTCGTCGATGTTGCGCGCCATGAACTTGCCGTCAGCAATCACCACCCAACGATTGCCGCCAGCCGGCGCAAACGCGACGTGAGTGATTTCTCGCCCCTTGCTCTTGAGGTCGAGAATCGTTTGGTAGCACTCATCGGGTACTCCGCGCGCGAAGATCCCCTTGTTCGTTGCAATCACCCAGCGATTGCCACCTTCCGCGGGAAACGCGATGCAATGCACCTGCGCGCGCTTCTTAACGAACTCGCCAAGCTTCTGGTAGCACTCGTCCGGAATGCCGCGGGCGAAATAGCGACCGTCTCGCGTGACCATTACCCAACCACCGGTCGGGGTGAACGAGAACGTCGTGATGCCGTACTTGGCGAGCTCGCCCATCTTCTGGTGCGCTTCGTCGGGGATGCGTCGATTGAAGTAGGTCGACGGAAACCCCCCGCCAGCCCCGAGCCCCAGCAAGGCTGCCCCGGCCCCGATCAGTATCTCCCTGCGACCCAGTAACGTTCCCGGTTCGAGTTGCGCATTCATGTTTGCCGTTGCTCCCTTGCCGATGTGGTCGCCCCTCACCGCCCCTCCCTTGGTCGACCGCGTCGCTTTCATACACCTTCGGACGCTCCACTGGCAGAACCAAAACCCGCGGCGATACGATATGAGTGCCAGCTGCGCGTGGGCCATCGCCTCGCCCGTCCTCGCCGGCCGCCGCGAAGCGAACGAGCGCGCGCCCGCGTTCAGGAGCGGTTCCAGTCGCGGTGTAGTGCGCCCGCAACGCGAGTGGGCCGTTGCAACGGCAGCAGCATCTCCGGGTTCGCCAGTTCGGATGCAACGGAATGCCGCGCATGATGCTTCTTGGAGTCTCCCGATGAATTCATCTGCTATCGTCGGCGAGTGCGAATCCTGGCGTTGGTGTTGATCGTGCTGCTCGGTGGACTGGGGCAGAGTTCCGTCCACTTGCGCGCGCACTGCGATGCCTCGGTTCAGAGCGTCGACGAACATCAAACGACAATCACCCAGAGGGGTGTCAGCATCCCGCGCATCGCTCAAGCCGACCGACGCCCGCCACCATCGCTGGCGGTCGTGCCGCCCGCCAACGCTGCCTTCCTCTTCGCGGTCCGCGCAACACAGTGCCCAGCGCACGCCGTCGTACCGGGCATCGCCCTCTGCTGCACTTGTGGCGATTCGGTGGGTTCTCGCGACCCTCCGTACCTCCGAGCCAGCAGTCGCAAGCCAAGCTAGCAAACCGGCGCAAGGGACACGATCCCTCGTTGCGCGAGCGCCGAGACGACGCGTGCGTCGCACACGGTTTGCCAGCACTGAAAGGCACCGGGCACCTGCGTCGCGCGATGCCCAACGTATCGGCCGCACGCGCGTCGCCGAACCGTGTCTTCGCAACGCGGTTGCACCATCACACCGCGTGTAGCTCGACTTTCGCACTCCATCCGCGAGCACAGTCTCCCACTCACCTCAACGACACCAGCCCATCACACCGCTTTCCCACCTCGGGCACCGCTGAACCATGGAAGAAATCCCGCTGCTTCGCGAAATCACCGTCGTCGTCGGCATCGCCGTCTTCGTCTCCGTCGTCGTCGCTCGACTTCGCTTGCCTACCGTCGCCGGGTTGTTGCTTTCCGGCGCACTGGTGGGCCCCCACGGTCTGGGCCTGGTCTCCGACACACACGCCATCGAGGTGATTGCCGAGATGGGAGTCGTACTGCTGCTGTTCACGATCGGGCTGGAGTTCTCCTTGGAGCGACTCAAGCACATCATGCAGCGCGTCGCACTCGGTGGTTTGCTGCAAGTCGGCGGTACACTCGGTTTGGTCGTCGTCGTCTGCCTCTCGCTCGGCGTGGCACATGGTCCGGCGGTTTTCTACGGCTTCGTCTTCGCCCTCTCCAGCACCGCCATCGTGTTGCGCTCCCTCTCCGAGCGGCGCGAAGTCGACGCGCCACACGGTCGATTCATCGTTGGCGCGTTGATCTTTCAAGACCTGTGCGTGGTGCCGATGGTGTTGATCGTGCCGCTACTCGGCGCTTCGACGGAGGGCGCTACCGGCAGCATCGCCATCGCGTTGCTCAAGGCCGCGGCCGTCGTGGTGGCGGTCATCGCTATCTCGCGTTTGATCGTGCCGCGGGTGCTCAAGTTGGTCGAGGCGAGCCGCAGCCGCGAAGTGTTCCTGCTCGCGGTTCTCGCGCTCTGCATCGGGACGGCGTGGATCACGTCGTTGGCCGGGCTATCGCTTGCCTTGGGTGCATTCCTGGGCGGTCTCGTCGTGGCCGACACCGAATACAGCCACCGCGCGATGGGAGACATGCTGCCATTGCGCGACGTGTTCGTGAGCTTCTTCTTCGTTTCGTTGGGGATGTTCTTCAACGGCGAGGTACTCGCCGAACACCCGGTGTTCGTGCTGGTTTGCTTGCTCGGCTTCGTGATGGGCAAGGGGACCCTGGCGACCGTGGCGGCACTGATCATGCGCTTTCCGCCCCGCGCCGCCTGGCTTGCTGGCATGGGTTTGGCCCAATTTGGGGAATTCGGGTTCGTATTGGTGAAGCTCGGAACACGCGAAGGAGTGGTTACTCAGGAGGCCGCGAGCCCAGTGCTGACTGCCGGCATCATCAGCATGTTCTTGACCCCTTTGCTGTTGCAGGTGGCACCGCACATCACCGCGGGCGAGCGCCTGCTTGCGCCGCTGGCTCGTCTACTCGGTGCGCGTGGCATCGAAGAGGCGAGCGAGACAGGACATACCCTCAAGGATCACGTGATCGTGATCGGCTACGGGGAAGCTGGACGCCTCGTATCCGAGTCCCTCCGAGCACTGGAGCGTCGCCACGTCATTCTCGAGTTGAACGCCGAAAACGTGCGCCGCGGTCGCGAGTTCGGGGACCCCGTGTTCTACGCGGATGCCACTAGCGAGGAAGCACTCGGGCACGCACACTTGAGCGACGCTCGCTGCGTCGTGCTGATGATCAACGACCTGCAGGCGACCTATCGAGTCGTGGACGCCGTGCGACGTGTCGCGCCGTCGGTTCCCGTAATAGCCCGCACCCACTACCTGGCCAACCAACGCCGACTACTCGACCTGGGCGCCAGCAAGGTCGTGATCGAGGAAGCCGAGGGTGGTTTGGAAGTACTCACTCAGGTTCTGCGCGCACTGGACGTGCCCCGCAACGTGATCGACGAGCGCCTGCTACTTGCGCGCAGCGCCGACCACGCGCGTCGACTGACCGTGCCGCGCAACGAATGGGCGAAGACCGCCGGAGTCTCTGGGGTCAAGGTCGAAAGCGTCCTCGTGCTCGAGCGCAGCCACGGCGCGTTTCGCTCCGTTCGAGAAATGGACCTACGCGCGACGACCGGCGCGTTGCTCGTCGCGCTGCAACGCGGCGAAACCCTACTTTCGCCGCTCGGCGCTGACGAGTCGGTCAAACCCGGTGACGTGGCCTTCCTGGTCGGCGATCCACACGCAGTCGAACGAGCCGTGGCATTGTTGGGAACCGTCCCGACGGACCAGCAAGCCGCAGCGCCCGCGTAGGTCACGCTTCAATGCCCGAGCAGAGTCGCTCGTAGCGTGCACGGTCGATTAACTTTCCACACACTGCGCGGCATCTGGAGCCCACAGCAATGGTGTCAACCTGCTGCATCTCGATTCATCGTCGCCTTTGGGAACTGCGCCTGATTTGTGGGAATGACTTCGGCGGACTCCCCCACGCGGGCCGCTTGGAGCGGATGCGCGGGCCCGCCGCAAGGTCGACGCGCTGCGCCACCTATTTCACGCATTGTTTCGAGTACCGCATCGCCGATCCGCGTCGTACATTCCACGTCCAAGGAGGAATCGAGAATGTCCAACTACTTGTTGCTGGGGTCGCGAGATCCGTTCTCCAGCGTGGATGCAGGCTTCGTCTTCGACCTAGCCGTACAATTGAAGAGCGCAGGCAACGACGTCACCTTGCTGCTACTAGAGAACGGCGTCCTCGCCGCGAGAACAGGAGCACAATCCCCAGGACTCGACGCGGCAATCGCTGCCGGAGTTGTCGTCAAAGCAGACGACTTTTCACTCAAGGAGCGAGGCATCGGACCACAGCGTTTGAAGGCGAGCGTCCAACCATCTTCGCTGGACCTGGTGGTGGATCACCTCGCCGCCGGCCACAAGACGATCTGGAACTGAAGGAACGACGATGGCTGAAAAGAAGAAACTCACTTTCGCTCTGATGGATGCGCCATTCGAGAGCGCGCGCAGTACGACCGCGATGCGGCTTCTGCACATCGCCGCGCAACGCGGCTACGACATCAACGTGTTCGCCTACGAGGGCGCCGTCTACTTGCCTTTCAACGGACAGCAGAAGCACGGCAACGCGTTTCACGAGTCTGACGCCGATGCCGAGAACCACCCCCTGCCCAAGGATTGGGTTGCCGAAGTGCGGAGCGTCGCGCAAACCCATGGCGGTTCACTGACGTGGATGAACTGTGGACTGTGCGCTGACGAACGGGGTGCCGGCGATGCCTTGGAAGGTGTCGTGCGCGGCGGGCCACCTGCCCTGGTCCAGTGGGCAAACGAATCTGACAACGTACTGGTGATCCCCACCCGCTGAGGAGCAACGACCCATGCCGAAAGTACTGAACATCGTCGAGACGGCCTATCGCGCCACACTCGAAGAACAAGACGACACAGCGATTTGGATGAGCTACATGCTCAAGAAGAGCGGCGGAGACGTCGACGTACTCTTGCGCGGCAACGCCGTTTGCTACCTGGTCAAGGGACAGGACGCTTCGGGCCTTCGCTTTGGGGAATGGCGGCAAACCCATCCCCCGGACATTCCGCGAGATTTGGGCATCCTGAGCAAGGCGGGCGCGAACGTGCTGTACGTCAAGGACGATCTCGCCCCGCGCGGCATTGAAGCCAGCGAGCTCATCGACGGCGCGTCACCCGTGAGCGCCAACTCCCTCGCAACGCTTTTCGATCAATACGACCAAGTCTGGGCCTGGTAGGGCGCTCGACAGCTCCGCCAATCGCAAGCTCGCTCCCCGTGTCGCGGATTGCCGTCTCTGGACGGCGATCCATCGCGCGGGGAGCGCCGGGCGAGTCGTCAGGGTCCGCTTTCACCCAGAACACGTCGCAGGATCGAGTGTATCCGGCTCAAAGCACGTTACTTGTAGACCCGTCGTCTCTTGAGCGCAAGCAGTGGTCGCCTCACTGAGGTACGAGTATTCGTCAGCAACGACGTAGGTCGTCTTGCAGCCCGGCTCGCGCGCCGCGATGTCGCCCTCGACGAAATCGAACACGTCTTGGATCGGCGACTGGGTGAGTGTGGCGTCGGTCCAAACACCGTCCAAGCCCTGGCTCTTGGCCTCGATGACTCGACCATCTGCCACGCTGGCCAGCGTGCAATGGTACTCTGCGTCGCCCGTCGTGCAGACACGCACGACGAACTGTTCAGGTTGCGCGGCAAGCCACGTCTCGGCCACGCGATCCAAGTCCCCGTCATCGACGATCTGTTGACCAACGCTGACCAGATGCATCTGCGTCGTCTCGTCAAACTCGAAGACGAGTTCGAAGTCCAGCGTGCCGCCGAGTGCATCTTGAATGGAATCGCACGTGGTCGCGGCGCAATCGAATACGCCCCGATCCCCAAGCAAGCCTTCCCGCTGTGCCGTCAGTACCACGAAGCTTTGGGCCCCACCAGCATCC